>CALMKO010000217.1 GCA_937867415.1 uncultured Verrucomicrobiota bacterium
GAAGGTGGGGGTGGGTAAGCCGGCGGAGTTGACGAGGTTTCCCAACTGGATGAGATCGTCGGCCCAAGTGTAGCGGGCCTGGGAGGGTGCGGGGACTTCGGGGCTGCTCAGAGTGATGTGGGATTTGCCGATTTCGGCCACGGCCCAGTGGAATTTGCCATCGGCTCCGGCGATGGCCATGCCAAGGAGGTCGGTGGCGGGGTTGGCATCTTTTTGGAGAGTGGCGGGGATTTTCGGATCGTGAGCTAGGCCGTTGCCGGTGTGGCGGAAGTGGAGAATGAGTTTGTCGCCTTGGATTTCCTGACGATGAAAGGTGGGGCCTTGGGGAAGGACATCGCTGCGGCCCTTGACGCGGTTCTGATAGACTAAGGCGGCGCGTTCGCCTTTGGCAAGAGCGTTGCGCGGGTGAATATCTCCATCGGAAGTGTCCCAGGTGGTGACGAGGTAGGTGTCGGGCAGGGCGAGGGCTTCGAACTGACCTTGGCGGATACGGGTGGTGCGGTCGTTGCCGCCGGTAGCGACGGGGCTGTCCTGGGCTTTGCGCCATTGATCGCGGATGGTGGGAAGCTGCGGGATGATGACCAACATGTCGGGATTTCCTGAAAGTGTGCGCCAGTTTGTGATGAGGCTGCGGAGCCACTTTCCGTATTGGGTGCTATCGGCTCCGAGGTCGCCGTTGTTTTCGCCCTGATCCCAGATCATGCCGCGGAAGGTGTAGCCCATGGCGGGGCGAACGAGGTTGTTGTAGTGGCGGGCGGCACCCGGTTTTGCTGCGGACTCGGGGTGCGCGGGGAGAGTGAGCGGATCCATCCACTCGTGGATGGCGGAGTTCACGTAGGCGGCGCTGTAGAGGCCGACCGGGACTTTTTCGCCTTCGGCGCGGTGGATGGAGCGGGCGAAGAAGTAGGCTTGGGCGTAGAAGAACTTAATATTGAAGGTCTCGGCCTTGGTCCAACCGCTGCGCTGTTGGTAGGAGCGGATGAGGGGGAAGTTATCACCTTGGACGAGGGGGGCGTAAGTATCTTTGCCGATGGGATTGGCCATGTTCGATTGGCCGCTCATGAGCCAAACCTCGCCGAAAAGGACGTCGGTGATTTCGCGCGATGTATCGGCATCTGCGATCGTGAGCGTGTAGGGGCCGCCGGCGGGTGTGGGGTCAAGGTGGAGGTGCCAACGATGGTTTCCTGCGACCTTGGTTTGCTTGGATTTCGTGACTTTGCCGGTGGTGTCTTTGAGGGTGATGCTGATGGTTTCTCCGGGCTCTCCGGAGCCGAAGATGGCGCTGGGGAGATCGCGCTGGATGACCATGCGATCGCTGAAGATGGCGGGCAGGGAGAACTCGGCGCGGGCGCATACCGTCATGCAAACAATCAGATAGAGAATGGATCTCATAGTCACCGGGTTTCGCATATTTCAGGGTTTTGGTTTGGGACTCCCGTAGGCGAAGGAGTTTCCGCTCCATCCGACATAGACGCGACCGAAGATTTCGGGATCTCCGGCAACCGCCATCACCACATCGAATATCCCGAGGGGAAACTCGGCGACCCGAACCCAAGTGGCACCTTCGTCGGTGGAGCGCCAGATGCCCCATGCGGAGTCGGCGGCGGAGCGGCCATAGACGAAGAGTGTGGGGTAGCCGCCGGAGGTGCCGGATTTTCCATGACCGAAGGCCCAGGCCTGGTCGAAGAAGGGGATGGCGTTCCAAGTCATGCCGCCGTCGGTGGAGCGGGAGAGCGCGCCGGGTTTTGCGGGATGATCGCGACCCTCCGCGAACCAAAGGTGACCGGCGCGGCCGGGGATGTTTTTCAGTTGGGAATGATGGGTATAGCTAGCCAGGCGGGTGCCTGTGTCGGTGAAGGTGGCTCCTTTGTCTTTGCTAACGAGAATGCTGCCGTCCTTCCATTGATGGAGATAGAAAGTGCCGGGGAGTGCGCCGTCTGCAGCGAGGCGGCGCCGGTTTCCGAAAAAGAAGCCGTGCCAGTCCTCGGGCTGGATGTTGCTGGCCTGCCAGTTTGTGCCGCTGTCAGTGGAGAAACGGAGGAATTTTTCACTGGAGCGTGGGAGCCAGACGAGATTCTTGGTGTCATCGGCGGAGACAACCATTTCACCGAAGCGCAGGCCTTCGGGGTTGTTTTTGCCCTCGGGATTGACCGAGCCAAAGCGCGTCCAAGTGCTGCCTCCATCCGTGCTGGTGCCGCTAAACACTTTGCCGTGGACGATATGGTGGGTGACGGCAGCGGCGACGAAGTTGGGATTCGCCGGAGTGGTGGCGAGGCTCCAGCAAGAGTTGAAATCATTGGTGAGGCCGAGCTGGGCTTTCGGGCCTTTGTCGAGGTCCGTGTGAACAAAACCAAGACGATCCCAGACGGCGGTGACGACTTTGCCACCTGGCATTGCAACAATGTCATTGGTAACCATTTCTTCGATACCATCAGAGACATCCGTGAAAATGGGGCCGTCGTTATCCGGACGGAGATCGTCGCTGCGCCAGACGCCCATGCCCTCGGCGAACCAGAGCCGACCAGGGTGATGGGGATCGATGACCATGGCACCGATCGATAGCCAGTTGCGAAGGGTGCTGGTCATTTTCCACTCGAATGGTGACTGGAACTTCGCTCGGCCAGTGTCGCCCAGAGTGTTGGTGACAAGGGATGTCCAAGTGGTGCCGGAATCGGTGCTGCGGAAGAATTGCTGGAGGCCGCCGGTCACGGTGTAAACGAGCGCGGGGTTGGCTGGATCCACGGCGATCTCCGCCAGGTTCTGATTGTTGTTGGGTGTGATTGTGGTCCATCCGGTGGAGGGATCGTAGCGGCGGAGGCCGAAGTCTTTTTTGCCTGAAGCGTAGAGGATGCCTTTGGAAATATCCATGTCTTCCGCCCAGAGGCCGCCATCGAGAACGGGTTTCCACGTGAGACCCGCATCGTTGGATTGATAGATTCCGATTCCGGCGACTGAAGCGTAGGCGCGGCCTGGAGTGGCGGAGTCGAAAACGACTTTGAGCACGCCTACCTCGTGTTTGTTGAAAGGCGGGGCGATGGGGATTTGGCCGGTGGGGATCTGAGTCCAGTTCATGCCGCCGTCCGCAGAGCGCCAGAGGCCTGCGGTGCGAGAGCCGTAGAGGACGATGGAGGGGTTGGTGGGATGGACGGCGATTCGCTCGGAGGTGCGGTATTCGGCATTTCCGGCGATGGGAATCTTTAGATTGGTGACTTCGAAAGTGGCTCCGTAGTCCTTGCTTCGCAGCAAAGTCCCGGGATTGCTTGTGCTGGTGCCGGCCGCGACGAACAGGACCTCCGGCGCTGAGGGTGCGATCGCGATGGATTCGACGTGATAGGCAGAACTTCTCTTGATGCCGGGTTTGCCTTCCGATTGCTCCATGAAAGCTTTGGGAAGCGCGCTGGCGATGATGAGTTGGCGCCATGAGTTGGTATCGATGTTCCAGCGGTAAACGCCGCCGACATCGGTGCGGGCGAATACAACATCCGCTTTTCCGGGGTGAACGACCAAGCCAGTGACCCAGCCACCGCCGCCGATTTTTACGGGCTTCCAGTTGTATTCGGAAACGAGATCGGCAGCCGATGCGGAAGATGATAAGGCGCTCAGGACAAGCGAAGCGGCGAGGATGAATGAGCGTGTTATCGGATTCATAAGACGGGAAAGCTGTTATTGCTTAGTTGTTGGAAGAGATCGCATTGATGAAACCATAAAAGGCGGCGGCGGGGCCGGATTGCTGATGAACGGTGAACTCGGAGGTCATGGGTGAGCAGCGGTTGGCGAAGTAGCGTTCGTTGCCCGGCCATTTGTCGATGTGGGGGTGTACGGTGTGATGCGGCCAGCCGCGATCCCATGGGCCGGCTCCATTGGTATCCTTGAACCAATGGGCGTAGGGGATGAGACCGGGGTGATATTTTCCTTTGCCGTTATACCACGCGTCCATGTGGAAGATGTGGGTGGGATGGCGTGGACCAACGCCGGTGATCCAGGTCATGTTCTGGGTGTTCGTGCCCATGAAGTAGTCGGCGGTGTTGTAGAGGTTGGCCAGATAGGCTTTGGCCTTTTCAGGATCGCTGCGTTTGGCGATGGCGTATCCGACGACGCCTTCCAGCACCCATGGAGTGGTCTGCTGGCCGACGAGCATGGGATAGCCGAAGTTTCCGCCCCAGCGGAGAGCTCTCTTTGATGGGGTATTGATGATGACCTCGTCGGCGGTGCTGAGGACGGCCGCGGTGATGATTTTGTGGAGTTCGGGGTCTGGCTTTGCAGCTCCGCCGCCGAGGGCGTAGATTGCGGGGCCGTAAAAGGCATCGGCGTAGAGAATGCTTTTCGGGCTTATGGCGTCGGTATCGATGGAGAATTGTTGCTCGTAGGCGGTGTCTCCGGTGAGGCGGAATAGGGAGGCGGCGGCGTAGCTGCGTTGGTCGGTTATAGAGACATCTTTTCGGCTGAGGTCGCCGCGGCGGGTGTTTTCTTTGGCCCATTGATAGGACTCGATGGCTTCCTTTTTCCAATCCACGCCTTCCGGGTCTTTGGCTCCGGCGAGTTCGAGCGCGTAGGCGAGGTGGGCGGCGACCCCGGCGTAGCGGAAGGTGGACCATGGATCCTCGCCGGAGACGACCCACTCGCGATTCACATCTTCCCATGAGCCTTGGGAAACGCGCTTGCCATCGGGTAATAGGCGTTCATCGGGGCCATAAGCATCGCCGGCGACGCGGAGGCCGATGCCACCGGTGCCCCAGCCTTTGGCGATGAGTTCGTGGCGGAGGCGGTGGCAGAAACGGGGGAGCCAGGCGGCTTCATCGAGGATGTCGGGAACGCCATTGCCGCTTTCCGGAATGTTCATGGCGTCGTTTTTGAAACCGGTGGGGGCGATTTCATAGGCGAAGAGGAGTTCCTGCGCGACGCGGAGGTGGGTGTAGTAGCTGTCCCAATCGCCTGCGTCCTGATACCAGCCCCAGCTTTCGGAGAGGTTGCCTTTGCGGCCGGGATCGAGAATTTCGGGTTTGCCGCCTTCGGAACCCCATTCAGTAAAGCGGACGGTGGTGTAGAAGAGGCGTTTTTCGAATCCGGGTGTGAGCTTGGGGTTGTGTGGGGCGGGCCGTGGGAAATTGCTGAATGGTTCTTTGATTTCGATGCCGGAACGGTTTTGATAGAGCGAGCGGAGTAGGTGATAGAATGGTTCCGCGTAAACGTCTTTCGAGATCTTGAACGGCCAGGATGAACCGATGCCATCGACGGTGAGGGTGTAGGTTCCGGGTTTATCAAAAGAGGAGAAATCGCATTCCCAGACGTCGGCACCGAGGAAGTTGCCGTCCGGGGTATCGCCCTTGCGCTGGGTTTCCGCCTGAGTGCGTAGCATGCGGAAGGCGATGGTGCCACTGAATGCGGACTGGCCGGTGGCGGTATCGATGAGGCGAAAGGGTTTGCCTTCGAAGGGCTTGAGATCGAGCGGGCCTTTGTCGCCCATCCAATGGTAGAGATAGCCGAACTTTTGCGGAGCGGTGGGGACGTAGCCGAGGGTATTGACGTGGACGGCTTCGGAGCGGAGCTTGGATTCCACGAAGGTGAATTTCCAATCGCTGCCGTTGTTCGCGAGATTGCCGGTGTTGAGTGTGTAGGTCTTGTCGCGTTGGAGCGCGCTGGGTAGTTCCAGATAGATCCAGTGATCACGAACTTGGTCGGGGCGTTTGTTGACGGTGATGCCATCGACCATGCTGTCAGCGAACCAGGCGAACTCCGTGCCCTTGCTCTTGCGTCCTAGTGACAATGGTTTTTTTCCCTTTAAGAACGCAGGGTCTTCTTGGCTGGTTATGAGATATTTGGCTGAATCACCTGCGGCCTCGACATTGAGGGGCGAGATGTGAACTACGTCCGCATTGCGAGGCTCTCCGCGCTTGTGATACTCGACGTGGCCTTCATCGAAATGCAGCATGAGGATGCGGTCGGTGAGGGGTTGGACTGCGATGAGTTCGGCAGCGTGAACCGGGCATTGGCTGATGCAAATCAGCGCGGCGAAAGTGGTGCTTTTGAGGATCATGGATGGAAAGTGAAGTGAAGGGTGAAGGGGCCTTGGGCGGAAATTTTAACTCGGAGCAGTCCGGTGGCAGGATCGAAGTAGAAGGGGATGCTACGCGTGGCGTGGTGAATGGATGCCGGCGGGCGGGCACACCAGAACAGATGGGTGCCGGGATGTTTGAGAGTGACTGCGATCTGGCCGGGGGTGGTGGTTTCCGCAGATGTGATGGTGGCGGCAGCGGCGAGGTAACCTTCAAGGCCGAGAGGGGCGAGCAAGCCATCGGAGATGGGTGAGACCGTCCAGAGTCTGAGGCCGCCGTGAGAGGGAAGCGTGTCGATACGGGACTGATTGCGGCGGAGGGTGATGGTTTCCGAAAAGATCGGATCGTGGGCGATAAATTGTTTTCCGCTGAGACCTGCTAATTCAGCGGGACTCCAACGGGCTTTGATTTCAGACGGTTCGGGTTCGATTCGGCAGTTGAAAAGGGCGATGGAAGATGCGTGCCCGCCGTGGTTGGCGATGACCAAGGGGGAACCATCGCGCAGGGGATCATCGAATAGTCTGTTAGCGGGTGGCAGGCCGGGTGACTCGAAGCGTGGGATGCTGCCATCCGGCAGGACCAGGCGGCGAAGCAGGTTGAAGTCGTGGTTTCCAGGTTTGTCGCTGACATAGACCGGGCCACCGCTGAGGGCACGCGCGGCGGCGTGGAAGAGGGCGAGAGGGTGGCGGGAATGGAACATGTCCCAATCCGGCGTGGCGAAGAGGCCGATGAAGACGGCGTGATAGGCGTTGTGGACGAGGTGACGCGCCTGGGCCTCGAAGGGTCTGGTTGGGTAGAAATCATCGGAGTTCCGAAACACAGGCGCACTGCGCAGGCGCCAGAGGATATCCGCTGAGTGTGCCATGCAATGAATGCCGCCGCTGGTGAGTTGTTGGCTGGAGGCGCATTGGGCGGACCACTGGAAGGAGTTATGACATTCGAAATCTTCGGACGGATCCGTAGCGAAGTAGGGTGTGGCGGATTGGCCGTCCACCTTCGTGAAATCGACACCGGCGGCGGCGAGTTCCGCATAGAAGGATCGGTAGAAGCCGGGCGCGTCATCCGGGTGGAGGGCGTGGCGCACTGATGGATCGAAGTTTTCCGGCCAGCCTTTGAATGCTTCAGTGTTTTGAGGGATGCTGGTGATGCGATGACTTTTCGCAATCGGCCCATCCTGGGCGATGCCATGCCAATATCCATGAAGCGTATGCCAGACGCCGAAGTGCCGAACACCGGAAGCGCGGGCACGCTGGATGAGCGGTGCGAGTCCCTGCGGGAACTTCGCATTGCAGTTGGTAGAATTCAGAGACCAGCCTTGGGTATCCTGCCAGCCGTCGTCGAGAATCACGAATCCGGGCGTGAATCCGCCATCGGCCAAGGCTTTGATGCCGCGCATGACATCGGGAGCACGGACTTTGTCATAGAATGCGTCCCATGTACACCAGCCGAAGTGGTTGATGAAACAGGCGGGAGATTTTTCCTGACGCGAGCGGAATGACGTGATTCGGGTGCGAAGGAGGCGGATAGCCTCGGATGGCAGGTTGGCGGGATCGGCACCAGTCAGGGTGAAGGCAATGGCTGGTTCATCGCCAAAGCCGTCCTCGGACCTCCATGCAAGTCCAATGCGCCCGTTTCTTGTTTCAAGCCAGACGGTGTGATGATTTCCAGGGATGGGGAGGATCACCGAGTGATTCGCTTTTCCATGTTTCAGAAGCAGGAATGGGGTTTCTTCCGATGGATCTAACAGCGACTCCGGGGTGATGATCCGAGGGGTGAACCAATAGGCATTCGCTCGTGTGATCGCAAGGCCCCGCTCGAACCTAGGAAGGCGCAGCTCTTGCCAGCCTGTTGAAGGTGTGCCTGTGCGAGCCGAGAAAAGCTTTCCATCACCCAAACTTGAGGTGCGTAGAGCAATCGAGGTCGTTGAATGCTTGGGAGACATGATTGGATGGTATCAATCCTGCGGGGGACTGATCAAAGGACGGGCGGGTTGGATCGGGACCGTTTGGCGAAATGTGAGAGGCAGCCAAAGATAACTGGAATCCTCCATGCGCTCGGGGACCCAGCGATCCGCCATGAAGATGAACTCGCCGGGATTCCTAGGGTGGGGCAGGACATATGTGCTTTGAGCTCCGTAGGTGATTTCCGCACCGGGGCCGAGGCATGGGTTGCCGTGTTCAAGCCATGGCCCAGCGAGCGAAGGGGCGCTGGCGGAGCGGGCTTCATTGGGGTGCCAAGCGGTACAATCGGATGCAATCAGATAGTAGCGGGCATCATATTTGAAAATGCAGGGGGCTTCCATGAAACGCCCGGAAAAGGCGCGGTAGGCGATGGGGGTGGGTTCGAGGTAGTCGTCGCTGAGGCGGTTGATGACAAGGGTGGCATTGTCGTCACTGGCATAGACGAGCCAGCCAGACGAGTCGTCATCCACGAACAGGGTGCAATCACGGAACATCCGCCAGTTTGGCTTGAGGGTGCGGATGAAGGTGAAGGGGCCGGTGGGAGAATCCGAAGTGGCAACTCCTGCAAGTGCTCCGGCGTGGCCCCAGCCTTTGAGATCGTGGTGCCACCACAGGACGAACTTGCCGGTATGGGCGCAGTAGACCGCCTTGGGGCGTTCGACCGTGCAGCCGGCTGCAAGCGGGTGCGAGTCGTCGTCCTTGATGACTGACAAAACCACACCCTCGTTTTTCCAAGCGATCAGATCAGCTGAAGAATAACAGGAAATGCCGATGAGTGCATTCTGTGAAGCAGGACCGGGCGGGCGGCACTCGCCGTACCAATAGTAACTGCCATCATGATGGAGGATGCCGCCGCCATGGGCATTGATGGGATGCCCTTCGGTGTCAACCGAGGGTGAAGGGATCGATTTCGAGTTCATATGGTGGAGTAAAGTTAGGATGACATGCTCATGGCTTTGGTGGCGGATCCTTGATCTGCTCGCGGATGAGAGCTGTGCTCAGAAGACCGTTGCTTTCACCCGTGGGCCCAACCACTGGGGGAGTGATCAGAAAGATCCCGCGCTCGGATGGGGTGAATCCATAGTTCTGCCCTGCGACTGGAATCCATCCTTCATCCGTTTCAGCGGAGATTTCGACGCGTGCTTCGATCTGCTCGGGGGCGCGATTGAGGACAAGTTGTCCCAGCGGCTTGATGAGGTGCGGTTTGTCGTTGACCCCGTCGATCCGCACCGCGACGGGAAGTTCGCTGAAGTTCATGACGCGGACCGAGCCCTTCTTCAACGACGCATCGTCCTCGGACATCAGGAGCAGACGCCATGGAGTCGGGGCCCCCGGCTGCGAGGGCGTGAGCAGGTAGAATGCAGCCGACACCCCGGATGGGAGCGGTTTGGCGCTCGCAAGGATTTCCTCGACCTGACCTTTACCGTCGGGCCCGGGAACCAGGCGGGTGATCAGGAAGCCCTCGCCGGATTTCTGTTGAAAGGTCTGGGTAACGGTTCCAGCAAACAAAAGGGTTGCTTTTGCATCCGATCCGCTGCCTATCCGTGCATCGAGGAGATTGCCTCCCCAGGGCAGGATGCGCACGGCGGTCGCCATGCTGCTAACTGACGAGAATGTCAGACACGCGATGGCAAGGAGATGATGGAGGGTTTTGGTGGGTTTATTCATAGATCTGCGGGAGTGAGCCAGCGGAAGGACACGACTTCGATGCGTCGGCCGAAACGGCGGTTGATGAGACTGGTTTTCTGAGGTTCTGTGGCGGAACCATTTCTAAGGAGGGTGTCCGTGGAATCGATGTAATCCGGCACGCGCTGGACCACTGCCTCCAACCATGCGCGGCCGGTAACTTCAGAGGTGGTGGGATTCCGAACTTCCCCATATGTGCGAATGGTGAAGGTGTCCGAGCGTGCGGTGATGGCTGATCCGATGGCCGAAAGCAAATCCGCCTGAGTGATGAATCCTGGCAAACCGGCATGCTTCGATAGTGCTGGATTCGCGAGGGAATCGGTGGTGGCCGTTCCGACGATACCGCGCAACGATTCGCCGTTGTTGCCGCCCTCTCCGATGTTGTAGGAGAGGTTGAAACCAGGGCCGGTTTTTTCGGGAGCGGCAGGTGTGTCGGCCATGTCCCATCCACCCCATCCGGTTTCGGTGAAGCGATATGCTGTGGGGCTAAGCGAGGGATTTCGATTGATGTTGAGGTTGGCGGTGGTGCCGAGGTTGCGGGTATCGCGGTCGAGGGCGGCCTGGAGGGCGCCTTTCAAGCTGTTGTCCTGGCGCAGAGGGGCACCGGTGGCATTGGGCGTAGGGGCGGGAACAAGCTCACGGTTTACGAAATTGGAGAGTGAGACGAATGGTCCCCGCGCTTTTACTTCCGCGACGATCGCCTTCGCTAGTGCGGAGAGTTGTTCATTTCCCTTCTGTCCGGTGACCTGGGCGTCATTGCCCGAACCGGTCAGATAGCGGTATCCTTTTGTTGGATCTCGGTTGTCCGCAGTGGGGCGGTGAAGACGGGAAATGGGTGTCCAATCGGCGGCAGGTGGATTGGCTACCAGTCCGGTCTGTGGGTCATATCGCACGCCCCGACGCGATGCGAGCAGGGCGAGCCATGCTTGTTCGGAGGTGGAATTCACATTGAATCCGCCTGCCAGTATGAGTTTGGCGGCTGCTTTGTCAGGGGATTTGAGATCCGAATCGGAGAGAGATGGTGTGCTCTTTCCATGACTTGCATAGGGAACCATGAGGGAGTTGGGCGCGGGGAAAGTGCTGACCACAGGTGAGGTCCCACCAGCGAAGAGACTGGAAAAAAAGTAACGATCCCACAACGAGGCATTGAGCCGGTAGGAGATATCATAATGATGATAGTTTCCATGCATCGCGCTGCGGAAGATGGGGATGCGGTCGCCGGAACCGGAGCGTTGAAAACTGACACCGCGGGGGAGGCGGGGATCGGCCAAGCTGTTGCCGATCGCGAAAGCCGGATGACCACTGAAGTCCGAGAGGTGCGCCTGTTGCAAATTGGCGATGGAGGTAAACGGCACGTCTGCTATCGGCATGTCAAAGAGTGTCGTGCGATTGGCTTTCCCGGAGACAATCGTGTAGGCGCGCATGCCGGACGAAATCTCTCCGTTGACGATCACGGGAGGATTCGGCACCAGGCCACTGTCAGTTAGGATGTTCGCGAAGTTGAAGCGATGGGTCGCGTTTTTGTCGCCAAGCCGCCAACTCGCGCTGTTCAGGAAAGCCCCGCCATCATTGCCCGCTCCACTGTGCCCGGCAAGTGTGGCACGGGGGTTGGAGTTGGCTAGCCACCGAACAAAGTTCCGCGAGATGTCATGAGTCGCCCAGACTGCCTTGAATTGCGGTGAAGCGGAGGGGGCGCCGCTGCCTTCGCCGAGGAAGTTGTAGGTTTTGCTGAATTCCTCGGGCTTGCTGGAGGTGGAAACAGTTAGTTCAGGATCCCGGAGTTGTCCGGTGAAATTTCCAGCCCCCCCGAGGTTGAGACCATAGACGTATTGGAAGAACCGGTGATCCGAAGATGGGGCGAGCGTGCCCCGTGTTGGAAAACTGGGAGTGCGAACCGGAGGCTTGCCATCTTCGCGAAGATACATCTCCGCATCGCCGCCCCATGGGTAAAAGCGGTGTCCCCAAACAAGTTGCGGAGGCAGGCCTGGAATCTTGAGCCCGGCAACTTCGACGCAGGAGGTCGCACGGTCTCCGGGAGTGAGGAGGTTGGTGCCATTGTATGTGGCAACTCCGTTCAGGCTGAACCAGCGGGTCTCACCAGGTGCGAGGACGGGACTGTCGATGGTGAAGGTGATAAACTGCTTTTCCGCATCGGAGTCATTCAGCACCCCGTTGCTCATCCTCCAGTCTGAACCCGGAATGCGGCTGGCTTCATCTGGCTTTACGGCAGTGAGTTTGGTGGCATCCCGCAAAATGAAGCTCATGTCCTTGATGCCTGTGCCGGTTTTGATCAGCGCCAAGCCGATCTCATATCTTCTGGCTGCGAGGTTCGCGTTGTAGGGATTCCATATCGCTACCCTTGGAAAAAGGCGCAATACACCCTGATAGCTCGGCTCGGCGGGATTCTTTTGGTAATACGCTCCAAAGCCGATTTCTGCCCAGGAAATCATTGGCCCAATTGGAATCTCGCCGGAACCTCCGGAATTCAGGACGGTTGGGGTGAGGGTTCTGCTTACGGGCCCGCGTGAGCCGTTGTACCAGTTTGCAAGCCTGCCCCACGTGGGGGGGACGCGGTAGCTTTGCAGCGCGATTCCGCTGGTAGTGTCGGTAGTTTCGCGCCGGAAGAGTGGGGATCCGGGGGCGGGGCTGGTGGAGGAGGGTGTGACGAGTTCACGGTCCAGTTCGCGTTTCAAACCACCCGATCGTTGATCCGCGAGCACGCTGTAACTGTGTGCGGTGAGATCGTGGAACCGGGCTTTACTGGAATTATTGGCAGCAGATGGATCGGGGGAGCTGAGTGGGAGTTGCGGCAGGCTGACCACCCGAGCCAATCTGGAATCATTTCTGGCATACAGCGTTTCCCAAGGGGCGGATGCCGGGTCGGAAGTAGTTGCCATCCGTTCAATCGCGTATCGTTGCGGCGAGGAATATCCGGCGCGTGCTTGGTCCGAACTGGAGGGTGTTGCCCAAGGATCAATCAGGTTTGCACGCGCTTTTACGCCTTCGTCTCCGACCCAGTAAGCGTAGCGTCCGGCTTGGTTCGGGGTCTGTGGTGACTTGATTTCCACCAGCGGCGCGACCACATAACCTGACAAATTCCCAGCTCCGACGCTATTCGGTCCCACTAGGAGGGCCGCGTCGGCAGCGCCGATTTTTAAATTGGTTGCCCCCCCGGTGGTGGCAGCAGTGAGTCCCGCGACGACCGAGTCCGGTCCAAACGCGGGTTTCGCGCTTGGAGGATTGGTAATCAGACCGAATTGGCCACCCTCCTGGTAACGGTCCGTGGCGTTCGTTTGCATGGCAAAGGAGCTTGCCTGGTTCCCGCTGACAAGCCAGTCGAGCAGGGTCGGGTTTTGCTGCCAGCCAGGGTTTGTGGGATCGTCAAGCTGGCCCCAGGCAGCGGTCCAGTGGCGCGTGCCGTTCTGGGGTTTTGTAAGTGGTGCCTTGTCTGATGGATTGTAACGGAACGCCGGTGCGCCTTCCCCCAAATCGGCGGATGCCGTGGCCCGCTGGTCCGGCCCGATGGTGAGTTGGAGCTGGGCGATGGCGATGTTAAGAGCCATCCGGGCGTTGCTTCTTGCGGCGGCTTCGGCTTGCGAGCGTGAACTGGCCCGCAAGTTGATGCTGGACAAGGTCAGTAGACCCACCGCGATGATTACGAGCAGGATCATCAGCGAAAGCGTGACGATGAGTGCAAATCCGGGTCGGGAACCTGTCTTGGTGAATCGGGAGTTTCGGAATGAGGTTGGTCGGATCATGGATCGAAAGGTGCGCATCATCCCCAAATTCACGAAGGTTCTCAGGTCCGAGTTCGTGACTGGGTTTTACAATATAACTCCCCAGAGTCGGGCGGGGGACAAGTGGCTGTTTTTGTTATCGTAACTTTTCGGTGTTTCCTTAACCATGGCGCGGGCGAGATAAATCGGCGGGTTGCGTTCTCGGTTGATTTCCGTAGAAAATGGCTCCCATTGTCACAATCATGAAAAATCGAAAAAGAGTTTCTCTTCAGCAGGTGGCGCGTGCTGCCGACGTGTCCACGATGACCGCGAGCCGGGCATTGCGCGGCCCGTCGCAGGTCAAGGAAGAAACCCGTGCGCGGGTGCTCGAGTGCGCCGAAAAGCTCGGATACCGGGTGGATGCCCGGATGCACGAATTGATGGCGCACATCCGCTCCGGACAGACGGCGGCCTATACCGGCAGTCTTTGTTTTTTACGCGGTAGCAAGACCAAAGGCCACGAACCCCAGCTTCACTCGAGCACCGCGACCCATCTTGAGGCAGCGAAAGCCCATGCCGCCAGCCGCGGCTACAAGCTGGAGGTCATGTTCCTGCCCTTCGACGGTTCGGAGGACAAGCAGATCCACCGGATTCTGACGGCGAGGGGTATCCGTGGTCTGATCATTTGCCCGCCGGAGGGGGAAAATCTCACTCTCCCCTTCGATCTGACGAACTATGCCAGCGTGGTGCTCGGTAACGCCATCAAGGTTCCCGCCTTGCACCGAGTGGTGGACAATCACACCGGCGCGATTGAAATCTGCATGGAGGAACTCCGCCGCCGCGGCTACGTGCGTCCGGGCCTTGCCATTCACGTCCGGGCCGATACCAACACCCACCACCAATGGCTGGGAGGTTTCCTCCTGGAACAGAGCTTCCTTCCGAAAAAAAATGTCCTTCCGGTGGTGAAATACGACGATTTATCCAATCGCCCGGAGCAAAAAATCGTGGACTGGTACAAACGCAACCAACCCGATGTGGTGATTTGTTCGGGCCCGGAAGGGAAAGTCTGTTTGGAAAAAGCCGGGGTTCGTTTTCCCCAAGATGCGGGCTTCGTTTGTCTCAGCGCTGAAGGAATTTTGGGAAAGGTCGCAGGTCCCACGCACAACCCCTACCAGAGTGGCGAGTTGGCGGTGGACAAAGTGATCACGCAATTACTTTCCAACACAAGCGGAGTGCCGCCGCTCGCCCATGAGAGTCGCGTGAGCGCGCTTTGGGTCGATGCGCCTACGGTGCGTTCCTTGGCTTAGCGCACCGGGCGGGCCTGCCGAAGAGCGTGAATGTTACGATACCGGAAGCCCGCACTCCCCAGCCGGGGCGATAGGGATCAGGGTTTTGGGCAAACAATTTTGCAACATCGCAATTGTTTCACGAACCCTGCCATGAACCCGTTTCCAACTCACCCACGTCCCCGCATTCAAGGATCCCTCAGGGCCGTCGATCTCCCCAGCTCCGGTTTGCCACTTGGCGGAATCGGCAGTGGTGGCATCGAGCTTTGGGCAGATGGGGTGTTTCGCGCTCCGAACTTCACCAACGTGGGCCAGTTGACCCATGGATACAACTGCATGGAAAAAAAGGGCATCAGCGATGCTGCACCCTACAGCGTGGAGGATCAATTTTTCCTGCTGCGGGTGAAAACACCATCAAAGGGCGTGCAACTGCGCTTCCTTTTCGTGGGGCACGGCACCGCCTTCAATTCATGGGGCCACATGCCGCGCACTTACAAATACGCGCGCATCCCCACCATCCAGGCCATCGAGCATGAGGAGGCGTTTCCATTCATCCGGTTTCGTTATCTGGACGACAAGCTGCCGGTGGAAATCACCTTGGAGGCATGGACGCCATTCATTCCTCACGACCTCGCTGCATCATCCCTGCCCGGTGCTTGGTTCGATTTCAAAGTCATCAACACCGGTGATGAAGACGCGGAAGTTTCCATCCTCCACACCGCCACCAACATTGCCGGTTGGGATCAGGAAAACATCGGGCAAATCCACCAAGTCCAGCGACATCAGACAGGTGTGACCGTCACCATGCACGGAGGCCAGGAAGCGCACCCGACGACCGGAAACCAATCGCTCACCGCGATCCGGAGAAACGACCAGCATGTCACTGTTGCGGAGGCAAACCCATGGTTTGAAAACATCATCTGGCCGTTCATGAAGGATGGAGACGTTGACGGCCCGCTTCACCTTGACCGGCTGCAACGGGTGGAATACTTCGAACGAAACGCGAGCCAGCGTTTGAAGGACACGCAGCTCCACTGCAACGAGGCATTGCACCGCAATCGTGCATGGACATCGATCCGGGCAAATCAGGCACCAGGTGCCGAAGCGTCATATTCCTTCGCGTTCACTTGGTTCTTCCCCAATCACTTTGACCGTCATCAACGTTATGCCGGAAAAGATTACGCAAGGCGCTTCAAGGACAGTTACGCCGTCGCCGAATACATGATCGCCCGGCGCGATGAACATCACACGAGATCTTCGCTTTGGCCGGATCTAATGATTGGAAGCTCGCTGGAACCTTCGTTTGCCTACTCGCTTCTGGATCAGCTCGGGTCCTTGGTGAAGAGCACCTGGCTCACCGAAAAAGGAGAGTTCTTCATCTGGGAGGGACTCGGCCATGCGTCGGTCAACACCGTGGATGTCGAACACTATGGCTCCTTCGCGCTCGCACTCTGGTTTCCCGAGCTCCGGATCAAAACCTTGCAGCAGGCTCTCGAAGGACAGCGCGCTGACGGCCACATCGCCCACGGCTATTCCCTCGAACGCCGCGACCTGCCTGAGGCCGAGTATCATCGTTGGGACGTAAATGCCCAGTTCGTGCTTGCGGTCTATCGCGAGTGGAAATGGACGGGAAATGAGCCATTCCTCAGCGAACTTTATCCCGGCGTGATCCGAGCCCTGCGGCATTTGATGACACGCAATGTCCCAGGCATCGATCTTCCCTGGACCGAAGGCGGCATCACCTACGACCACTGGCACCTCAAGGGCATCGTAACCTATGTGGTCGGAGTCTATCTCGCCGCCTTGAAGGCTACCGTCGAGATGGCGGAAGCCATGGGGAAAACTGCGGATGCGGAGGAATTCAGCCAGGCTTGGAGCTCCGGTCGTAGAATGATCGATACCCTGTTGTGGAATTCCGATGAGAACTTCTACCGGGTCGTCTGCCGCGAACTTCCGGAAGGCTGCAAGATTGAGCGAATGGAAACCAATGCTCCAAGCAACCCGGATTCCGAGGACATTTACGCGCAGTTCTATGGCGTCAGCGGTGATACTAACCGCCTCTCCATCGACGCCGGACTCCACACCGACGCGCTCAATGGTGATGTCTTCGCGAAACTGGTTGGACTTCCAACCGCCTTCAACGCCAACCATTCCAAGCTGATGACAGCGCTCATCGAAAAGCTCAACCGCAACCACGATGCACGCTTCCTTGCCAACGGCACCTGCCCGGATGACGGATATCCGGACGAATGGCCGCTCGCGCAATGGCACAACCCCTGGACCGGTATCGAATACTTTTTCGCTGCGCAGTTGTTCCAGCAGGACATGGTTTCAGAAGGCCTGTCGGTCATCCGCGATGTCTTTGAACGCCTATCAGAACAAGGCGTGCGCTTCAATCATCCCGAGTGTGGAAATCATTACAGCCGGGCACTCTCGATCTATGCCTCGTATCTGGCGTTTGCCGGACTCCAGCATGACGCCGTTGGGAAAAACCTGAAAATCATGCCGGTCGACAAAGCAGTGCGCCAAAATCTGCCGCTTTTGACATCCAGCATGATTGGAAATCTGGAAATAGACAAAACCCAATGGAAGATCGAAATCCTTGAAGGGGAAATTTCACTTCGCTCCATCACGCTCCCCAGAAAGTTCGCCCCACAAGAGATCCGATGGAACGACCAGGTGATCTTATCAGAAATGATCGACGAACCATCCTCACAATCCGGGGCCCACACTTGGGTCTTCTCCGATGTCGTCCGCTTGGCTCGGGGTGAGGCGCTATCCCTGAGTTTGTCTCCGATCAGCAGACCGAAAAAATCGCTGTCAGCGGTTTAATCCTCCAGAACGTTCGGTCTGCATTGCATCCTTCTTACAAAACCCATGGCCCATACAGAAAGTCCCACACCCAAAGACCCGGAAGAAGATGAAGTCTCACGCGGAGAGTTGATTGCTTACAGCCTGCCAGATGCAGGCATCAACATCTCCAACAATGTCATGACGGGCACGCTCGCAAACCCGATTCTCGTCACCACCCTGGGCTTTGCCCCCAGCCACGTGGGATTGGTGATGATGGTTCGGAGTTTTTGGGATGCCATCGCGGACCCAATCCTCGGTTACGCCTCCGACAATTTTCGCAGCCGCTATGGCAGGAGGAAGCCGCTGATTTTTTTCGGCGGCATTCTGATGGCCATCACTCTGGTTCTGGCATGGAGATTTCCAACAGACAAAGGGGAGATGGCGGCTCTGGTTTCTTTTGGGATCGGGCTGCTGATTTTCTCGACGGCTCAATCGATCGTGACGGTGTCATACCATGCGCTCGGCATGGAGCTATCCAGATCTTATCATGGCCGAACGCGTGTCCAGATGGCGAAAAGCATTTCAAGCCGGTTGTCGAGTTTTATCATCCCGTTCATCTTTCCATTCTGCTTGTTGTCAATCTTCGGCAACGCACTCGAAGGAGCTCGTTGGTTCACTGTGATTCTGGCGGTCTTCCTCTTGATTGCCACCACGATCGCAGCGCTGAAATCCAGGGAAAGGACGCCCGCGCCGTCCACCAGGGAGAACTTTTTCAAAGCCATCGCAAGCACGGCTAAGTCAAAGGACTTCCTCAGGGTAGCCGGAATCTATGCCGTGCTACTATTCATCATTGGAGCCTTCGGTGTCTTTCAATACTTCCTGGTCATCTATTATGTGTTCGGTGGGAAAGTAGTGGAGGGTGCGAGTTTCAATGCCATGGTGGACACCTGGAGCAATGTGCTTGTCATCGCATCGCTGCCTGTCGTCAACCGGCTGTCACGCCGGTTTGAAAAACACAATGCCTTGCGAGGGGCGGTGATGTTGATGATTCTGGGAGCCTTCGTTCAGTATTTTCTGTTCAATCCCCGGTATCCGGCACTGCTTTTTGTCGGGCCGCTATTCCAGTCGCTCGGCATCTCAGCCACCTTCATGATCCTTGGCGCACTCATGGCGGATGCCGTGGATGCGGATGAGTTGAATTCCGGCCAACGCCGGGAAGGCTTGTTCAGCGCGACAGCTGGATTTATGATGAAAACCATGTTCGCGATCGCCATCGGATTGTCTGGATTTCTCATCGAGGGCTGTGGTTTTATCGAGAAAAACGGCGGAGCCCAGGCAGCGGGTGTTTTTGACAACATGCGACTGGTCTTCGTCATCAAGGGGTTTCTTCTGATGCTGTGTCTGGTGTTTCTCCACAAGTATCCGCTCACGCAGAAGCGCATTGCGGAAATTCAGGCGGAACTCAAACGCAGGCGCGAAGTGAATCAACCGCTCGCGACGGAAGCTTGAGTATGTCATCGCCATTTCAGATATCTTCTTTATTCAGCGATCATGCGGTTCTTCAGCGTGACCAGGAGTTATCCATTTGGGGGCGCGATAGGGCCGGGCAAGGGGTGAGCATTCGGCTTGGCAATCATGTCGGTGAAACGCGCGCCGATGCCGAAGGGCGCTGGAGTTTGCTGATTCCGCCCCATGAGGCGGGTGGACCTTACGAGCTTGAAATCATCGGCAGTGAACAACGAAACATCCATGATGTTCAGTTCGGGGACGTCTGGCTTTGTGGCGGGCAATCCAATATGGATTTCCCCTTGGAGAAGTCCACTGCCGCGGAGATCGAGCTGGCTGCCGCGCAGGACCTGGAACTTCGTTTTTTCCGTGTTCCGAAGCGGGTGTCAGGTTCGCCTGAAGAGGTCTTCCCAGAAGAATGTGTTTGGGAAGTTTGCTCACCATCAAGCGCACGCGAGTTTTCAGCGGTGGCCTATCATTTTGGTACTACCTTGCGCCGCGATGTCGGGGTTCTTATTGGCTTGATCCAAGCTTCATGGGGCGGAACTCCGATCGAGGCATGGAGCGATCCTGCGACGCTTCCGCAGGAGTTATCTGACACCGAAAGGTTGCTGGCCAATCAGGCGGACGACATCCAAAGATGGGAAGCGAATCGCGACGCGGCGCTGGAGGATCTGCGTGGTTTGCCCAACGGCTGGGCGGAGTCAGCTTTCGATGATTCCGATTGGATCCCTTGTGCCGTTCCCGGCAATTTTGAAGAAGCGGCGGGTGATCTCGACGGCGCGGTCTGGTATCGGCGCGAAGTGGACATTCCTGCCGCGTGGGCGGGAGTGGAACTTGAGCTTCATCTGGGAGTGATTGATGATCTGGATCACACGTTCTGGAATGGTGAACTGATCGGCAGAATGGGTATTGAGACCCCGGAATACTATCAATGTCCGCGGATTTACCGCATCCCTGCCCTCAAGGTTTCCGGCGGAAATCAATCACTTGCCGTGCGTGTGTTTGATGAGTTCCTCGCTGGTGGGTTTGTGAGTCAGGAAGACGAGATATGGATCGCGCCCGTCGGGGCGGATCCATCAGAGCGGATTTCATTGACGGGTTGGTGGCGAGTCCGCATGGAGCAATGCATCACTCCACGAATGATGCTGCCCGGCATGCCTCAGATGCTGCCCGGCGTCCTCTTTCACGGCATGATTTCTCCTTTGACTCGCTTCGCCATGCGCGGAGTCATTTGGTATCAAGGCGAAAACAATGTGGGCAGTGCGGGTGCCTATCGCGACCTTCTATCAACCCTCATCCACAACTGGCGTTCGCATTGGAATTCGCAACTGGCCTTTCTTGTGGTGCAACTCGCGAATTTTGGCCTGCCGCGTTCGAACCCCTCGGGAAGTGCGCTGGCGGATTTGCGGGACGCGCAGTCGCTTGCCTTCGATTTGCCGGACGCAGGCATGGTCACCGCCATTGATCTCGGAGATGCGGACGATATCCACCCACGGAACAAACGCGATGTAGGGTTGCGACTTGCTTGGTTGGCGCTCGTGAAAATCTATCACCAGGGCGACGCCGGAAAACTCAGCCCACGTGCCGTAAAGGCCCGGACTGTTCCCGATGGCATCCGGGTCGAGTTTCAATACCCGGGGACATTGCGCACCGCCGATTCCGAGGATCCAAAATCGTTCGAGCTTCAGGCCCATGACGGAATCCGCCATCCAGCAGAGGCCCGGATTGACGGCGATCAACTTTGCATTCTCGTCCCACCCGGGCTGGCCGTGCGGGAGGTCCGCCATGGGTGGGCAGACAATCCAGTGGTGAATGTGGTCAATGCCGGAGGACTTCCGCTGTTTCCCTTCCGTTTGTTGGTGGAATCTTGAGTTTCCAGCTCCATACGTTTTAATTGGTCACGGATTCGGTGTGCGTTTGGGCCGGGAAACTCGCCCCCTCCTGCCAGCGGCTGCCAAGTCGATGAATGGTTGGCAATTCAGGAAGCCCGATTTGTCCTTGCCGCAAAAGCGCGTCCAGACGATCCATGGCCTCCATGCCCATTTGGTTCTGGGGGAGAGTCATCCCTGCGACAGGGTTTGTCCAGGGCGCGCGGGCACTATCGTCATCACGCAGCATGCTGATGAATCGGGCCTCCTCAGGAATGCGGATTCCCTCCTCTAACAGATTCCAATAGTGGTAATCATTGAAGCCAATCACAACATCCGGTTTGTATTTCTTGAACCATCCGATGAACGCCTTGCGATCTTCCGCGTCGAAGTAATGGATCGGCAGCCTCGAACTTTCCTTCAACTCGCTCTGAAGCTTCGTCGTGCATGCGGAAAGGATGAAATTGATGTAATGCTCGCACATTTCATGGAAGAGGACGATACCCGGCCGCTTTGAGCCGGCAGCCAGGGCCTTGTCCCAACAGATCCGCAGGGAATGCACATAACTGGGTGTGAATTGCTCCACCGGTGGCTGCACGTATCCGTCGTGGATCGCCACCGCTGCGATGTGTTTCCAGTCAAACACATCCACAAACTCCTGAA
>CALMKO010000218.1 GCA_937867415.1 uncultured Verrucomicrobiota bacterium
TAATTTAATTTTCATCATGTTAATAATTGATATCTCGCCTCAGGGACGAGCACCTGCCGTGCCGTTATTTTTTCCTGATTTTCTGAATTTCCCCTCGATCATCTTCACTACCCATTTGCATTAATTCCACTCATAAGCCGAAGCTTCTTCACTTCGGGAAAAATCAGATTCCAATTTCGCAAGTCATCCTCAAGTGACTCGAAATGATCAAATTGAAGGCCCGGAAAAATCCTCATGACGGGCTTGCATCGGAATCGTCGTTCGCGACCGGAAGGCCCTCCTTGGTTGAAAAATTTCTGAAAAAACTTTCGAGGCGGCGGGAAGATGGTTTGGATTCGTGCCGATTTTGTTCCTGTTGCGGTTGCGGGATGGCGGCGCACGAGGCCTGGGAGACGAGTTCCGGCTGGAACTTGGTTTTTCTCTTTACCTGCATTGCAAGGATGGGTCCGGGCAACTCTGCCGCCGCTTTGAGAAGCCCGGATTTCGTGGAATTTACGGGTTTTTGGAAATTTACCCGGAATCCCGCCTTGCCATCTGCGTGAAAACCGTGCATAGCCCGCCCCCCTTCTCACGGAGGCCGCATTTATCCCATCGATCCCATGTCATTGAAAATTAGAAATCTCGCCATTATTGCCCACGTTGACCATGGGAAGACCACGCTTGTTGACCAGCTCTTGCAAGCCGGCGGCACTTACCGTGAAAACCAAGCCACGACCGAACGCGCCATGGACTCCATGGACCTGGAACGGGAGAAGGGCATCACCATCAAGGCGAAAAACACCGCCATTCACTGGGAGGGCTACACGATCAACATCGTCGATACTCCGGGCCACGCCGACTTCGGAGCCGAGGTCGAGCGCGTGATGAAAATGGTCGATGGAGTGCTGCTGGTGGTGGATGCCTCGGGCGGACCTCAGGCGCAGACACGCTTCGTTCTGCGCAAGGCCATGCAAGAAGGCCTCAAGCCGATCGTGGTCATCAACAAAATCGACCGCCCGCTTGCCACACCGGAAAAGGTCCGCGACCAGGTTCTGGAACTTTTCCTCGATCTTGATGCGGATGAGGAGCAATTCAATGCCCCGTTCTGCTACGGTTCGGCGCGGGATGGATATTTCATGGACGAGCCGGATGACGAGCGCATCGACTGCATTCCGCTGCTGAAAAAGATCGTCGAGCACATTCCAGCCCCGAAGGCTGACCCGGATGCTCCATTCCTGATGTTGGTCTCCAACATCGAGTGGGATGAATACGTCGGCCGGGTCGCCGTTGGCAAGGTTCTCGGCGGCAGCGTGAAGAAGGGCGACACGGTTTTCCTTCTCCGTCAGGACGGAACCAAGGTGCAGTCCAAGGTTTTGAAGACCTTCACCTACTCGGGTCTTGCCACGGCCGACTCAGACGGCTGCGGCGCGGGCGGCATCGTCGGTATCGCTGCTGGCATTGAAGACATCGACATCGGCCAAACCATCGCCGGCACTGCGGAACAAGAGCCGCTGCCGTTCGTTGCGATCGACCCGCCGACGGTTTCGATGCAGTTTTCGATCAACGACGGTCCGCTTGCGGGCAAAGAAGGCAAGCATGTGACATCACGCGCCATTCGCGACCGCTTGATGCGCGAGTTGAAGACGAACATCTCGATCACCGTGGAAGACACGGATACCTCCGGCGTGTTTAACGTATCCGCTCGTGGCGCGATGCAGATTGCGGTGTTGGTGGAGCAGATGCGCCGTGAGGGATTCGAAGTATTGGTTTCCCGTCCGGTGGTGATTTTCCGTCGCGACGAGCAGGGCAAACTGCTCGAACCGTATGAAACCCTCTACGTCGAAGCTCCGGGCGACTACACCCAGGGGATTTTGAAGATTTTGATGAACCGCAAGGGTCTGATGGAGCACATGGATACCGAGGCCTCGGGCCGCGTGTTCATCCAGGCGACGATCCCTACCCGTGGCTTGATCGGCTTCGAGACCGAGCTCGTCAACCTGACATCGGGTCACGGCATCATGTCCCATTTGTTCAAAGAGTATGCACCGCATGCCGGAGAAATCCAGAACCGGACCACTGGCACGCTCGTTTCCATGGATGCCGGCACAGCCACTCCATTCTCCCTCCAGACCTTGGAGGATCGTGGTATTCTTTTCGTGGCTCCCGGCGATGCCGTTTACGGTGGAATGTTGGTGGGTGAGAACCCGCGTGTAGGTGACCTGCCGGTCAATCCGGTGAAGGAAAAGCACCTCGACAACATGCGCTCGTCCGGCAAGGACAAGACGTCCAAGCTTACCCCCGCCCTGCGCTTCTCACTGGAGCGGGCGATCGAATACATCGACGCTGACGAATTGGTGGAGGCCACCCCGCTGAACATCCGGCTGCGCAAGCGGATCCTGGATGCCAACGTCCGCAAACGCGCACAGAAAACCGCGTCAGGCGCAGAGGACCGCGGCAACCGCTAAGGCTGGCCTGCGAGTTGGCTCTTCCACAAGGAAGGGCGATACTCCGATTTGCCCTGGTGCATGAGGGGACGATGGGATGGGGCGAAGGCTCTTTTTCATCGTCTTTCCCATACGCATCGGCGGTTAGGATACCGCCGCTCCTTGATGGCGCGCGCTGAGTGGCAGCACTTGCTGTTACTTCAAAATGCGTCGCGGATGTGGTTCACTTCCGGAAGCTCGCCGTGTTTTACATTCACTTCCATGACGTCGAAGCGCCACGGAAGTTGGCGGGTGCGGAGTTCTCTGAGCCATGAGTTCGCCCCGCGCTCGATGAGCGCTTGTTTCTCCTTGGTCACCGCGTCGAAACCACGGATTTTCGCGCCTTTTTGACGGGTTTTCACTTCGACAAAAAGCAGAAGTTTGTGATCCCTGGCGATGATATCGACCTCGCCCTGGCGTGGGCTTTTGTAATTTCTGGCAAGGATCACACAGCCCTGTGAGCGAAGCCAGGCGGCGGCGACTTGCTCGCCATAGCTGCCCAACCAGATCCGATCCCGCGGCTTCCCGTCAGGTCCCGTCAAGAGGCAGGGTGAGTTGAGCAACCGGCTGAAACGACCGACGATGATGGCAACAAGGTCCGTGTATCTGAAGCGCTTCAAGGTGGGCTCTTGTGCCATATCCCTGGTGCTTCGCAAAGCCGAATTGGGGAAACTCCCGATCGAGTTGATGCATGATGTGGTCACGGGTTACCTTGGCGATGACACTGGCGGCGGCGATCGAGAGGGATAACCCGTCGCCCTTGACGATGGCGTCGTGGGGGAAAGGAAAATCCCGAACAGGCAAGCCGTCGATGAGGCAATGATCCGGGAGCGGAGCAAGCGCCTCGGCAGCACGACGCATGGCGAGATGGGTGGCGCGGAGAATGTTCAAGCGGTCGATCTCCTGACAACTTGCGGTGGCCACCGCCCAGCAGACTGCGGGGTCCGAGGTGAGCTGTTGGTAGAGAGACTCGCGGATCCGGGCGGAGATTTTTTTAGAATCATCGAGTCCGGCGAGGGTGAAATCCTGAGGTAAAATCACCGCCGCCGCAGCGACAGGACCAGCAAGAGGCCCCCGCCCCGCCTCATCGATGCCGGCGATCCTGAAAAGACCACGGGCATGAAGGGCGGATTCGAGGGCCAGATCGGGCATGGATGATTCGGGATTATTGAGTTCCGAATTGGCTTCGATTGGCGTAGTGGGACTCGTTGATGGAACCGAAGAGCTGAGTTGCAAAAACCATGCCATCGTTGTCGACCACGACGCCAACACCGGTGTGAGTCCAGCTGTTGCGCATATTCGCATCATGCCCCTTGGATTCGGACCAAAGCCTTACCAAAACCGGTGCCACTCTTTGACCGGGGTGGTTGGCGGCGCCGACATTTTCGCTGATGGCTCCCATTTGGAAGCGTTCACGGGCGTTGATGGCGCGGTTTTCGAACCCATAGTGACTGACATTGCTGCCATTGAGGCCGAAGGTTCCGCGTTTATTGCGGAGATACTCGGAGTGTTCCTGGGCAAGCCGGTCGAGTCCGGGGTGACGTTGGAGCTCTGACTTGCCGTGGCTGCGGCGGTAAGAGTTGACTTCCTGCACCACCTGGCCGGAGAGCGAGGAGGTGGGACGAGGCGATGCCGAGACTGACATCTTACGGGTTTCCGGTGGCGTTGCACAAGATGCCAAGGCACCCATGCAAGCGACCGCGATCACTTTCATGTAGGGATGTGTTTTCATGCGGGGACAGCACCCGGAACATGTCCCATAAATTTTACTGATCGTAAAGGTAATTTGAAAATTAATCACGTAGGCCTGCAAGTTTTTATAAATTATCAGGATTAAAAGACTTCAAAGATCGGCGGGAACCGAGCAGATGGGCGCCTTGGGGATCGATGAGAAAGTATCCGGCAAGCGCGCGGCGGCCGAGCAGCATCGGACACTGCATCTCGGCCCGATTCGCCAGGCTGACGAGGATGGTCCAGCGGAATCCCCCTGCGAGCACGGCGCTGGTCTGGATAAAGATGCGCTTACGAGCGACGCCGGAGGAGCTGCGGACACGGGCGATGCGCGAGACGGAGGCGTGGCAGGCGATCTTGACGCCGAAGTGATTGGTGGTGGTGAAATCAACGAATTTTTCATCGGCCGAGAGAGAGACATTCTCGGCGTGGATGCTTGAGCTGCGGGCGCCGCTGTCGGTTTTGGCGTTGAGCGGCGAGACGCCGAGGTCCGGTAGGGCGATCCACTCGCGGCGACCGATGACAAGTCGTGGCATTCCCGGCTCCTTGCCGGGCAGCCCCAAAGCCGCTGCAAGTTCTCCGGAGCTGGTGGCTACGGGTTCTGCAACGGCTTTGAAGATCGGTTTCAAACCACGGTAAATCTGCTAGATCTTAAGTAACGAGGCAGCCATGGCGCGGGCCTGGTCCCCTCCCCCGCCTAACATGCGGACGAGTTCCTGGATGCGTGTCTCACCGACCACGGGGAAAAGCCGCGAGCGGGTGCGACCGGCGCTGACTTCCTTTTGCACGACAAAGTGATGGGTGGCGATGGCGGCCACTTGCGGGAAATGGGTGATGGCAACGACCTGATGGCGGGTCCCGAGCGCGGCCATTTTATGCCCCACAGCCCGGGCGACCTCGCCGCCGACATTGGCGTCGATTTCATCGAAGACCATGAGCGGGGTGGCGTCCTGATCGGCCAGGGCGGACTTGACCGCAAGCATGACACGGCTGATTTCCCCGGAGGAGGCGATTTGGCGGAGTGGCAGGAGCGGTTCGCCGGGGTTGGGCCCGAACTGGAACTCGATGGACTCCAGTCCCTGTGGACCGGGTTCCGCGAGCGGCTTGAGAGGAGCCTCGAAGGAGGATTGCTTGAAGCCGAGATCCTTGAGTTGGCTGGAGATTTCCTTGGCCAGCCGGGGGGCGCTTTTACGGCGGAGGGTGCTGAGGGCCTTGCCGGCGGCGTCAAGGGTGCTGCGGCAAGCGGCCAATTCGCGGGCGAGGGTTTCGAGCTTTTCGCCGCGGTTTTCGATGGTATCGAGACGGGCGGCGGCGGCGTCCCGGCGGGCGAGCACATCGGCGAGAGAAGGGCCGTATTTGCGCTTGAGCGACTCTAACAGATTGACACGTTCTTCAAGCGACGCCGCCTCGGCAGGGTCGATGTCGAGTTCGTCGGCATAGTCGGCGAGGTTGCTTTCCAGGTCCTGGAGTTCGAGACAGGCGGTCTCTAGCGAAGCGGTGCGCTCGCAGATGGAAGGGTCGAGTTTTTCCAAGTCCCTGACGAGGCGCTGGACTTCGGAAAGGCGCTCGAGGATTCCATCCTCGCCATTGAGGGCGGTGACGGCAGCGGCGGCGGCTTCGACGAGGCGGGTTGAGTTGGAGGCACGACGCCAGCGGTCTTCGAGGTCATGCTCGTCCTCGGGTTTCAAGTGGGCGCTGTCGATTTCCTGGAGTTGGTAGCGCAGGAGGTCGAGTTCTTGTTCGCTGGCATTTTCCGCGAGTTGGATTTCCTCGAGTTCCACCGCTTTCGCCCGCCAGGCGCGGTAGGTTTCGCGGTAATGGGAGACTGCGGAGTCGGCGTTGGCATAGGCGTCCAACATGGCGAGTTGGCGCTCGATGGAGAGGAGGGATTGGTGATCGTGAGGGCCGTGGAGATCCACCAGGTGTTCGCCGAGGCGTTTGAGGAGGGTGAGGGTGACGGGTGAGTCGTTGATGAATTGGCGGTTCGCGCTTTGGCCGATGACGCGGCGGATAATGAGCTGGGTGTCATCGCACGGCGGGAGGCCCCCGTCTTCGAGCACCGCATTGATTTCAGAGGGGTCGCTGAGCTCGAAGACCGCCTCGACGGAGCAGGAATCCTCACCGGTGCGGATGAGCGACTTCTCGGCACGCTCGCCGAGAACGAGTTTAAGCGCGCCGACGATCACGGATTTACCGGCACCCGTTTCGCCGGTGACGCTGATGAGGCCTGCGCCTAGTTCCCATGCGAGTTCATCGACGAGGGCGAGATTGCGGATTTTTAAAAGAGTGAGCATTCGTTTCCTGTAGAGAGTATGCAAGGCAGCCGGAGGGAAGCAATCCCAGGGTGCCTGGAGAGGCTATTTTTCGAGGAACTCGGTGGCAAGCTTCTGATAGGTATCGCGATCGAGAAGAAAGGGATGGGGGTCACTTCCGAGGCGGCCGTAGTAGAATCCGGGATTGGCCCCTGGAGTCGCGGGGGCGATGCTCACTTCGCGGAGGCGCACACCGGTGAGTTCCATATCGTCGTTGGTTTCCTTTTCGTAAACCTTGATCTGCAGGGACGGGGAAAGGAGTGCCTTGGTCGCAGAGATATCATCGTGAGCAAGCCAGCGGGCGACCTTGAGCGCCTGGAGGCTTTCCATGACATAGTTCGCGCGGGCTGGGTCCAAGACCGAGGTGATATCCTGGGTGTCCCGGCTGGCCGTCCACTCGCCGCTGG
The DNA here is from genome assembly GCA_937867415.1 of uncultured Verrucomicrobiota bacterium. Lineage (GTDB taxonomy): Bacteria > Verrucomicrobiota > Verrucomicrobiia > Verrucomicrobiales > Akkermansiaceae > Luteolibacter. The sequence goes on from CALMKO010000218.1 coordinate 6,913, forward strand.
CGTCATAGCGCAGGGTCAGGGTGGGCTGGTCTCCCAGTTTCCGCTCGATCGCGATGAGGTTGCTTTGGGCGAGCGACCAGAGGCGGGACTGTCGCCACTCGTAGGCACGGACGGGAATGGCCGCGCGGATCGCTTCATCGATCCGCATCACCGTGGGGCTCCCGGTGCGGTTGACGAAATTTCCGCCCTTGCCATCGATGCCGAAGTTGAGTTCCAAGCCTTGGTTATCCTCGCCGAGGAAGTGAAGCTTGAGGATGGGCTGATCGAGCCCCCAAGGGGTGAAGTCGGTGGCGGCATCCGTTTCAAAGCCGCTGGCACGGCCCTCGGTCACGGTCTTCAGCAAGGTGAAGAGCCGTTCTTCATTGGCCTCCTGCGTTTGGCCGGCGATGGTTGCCATCCAGGGTTGCGGAGGAGTGCGGGAAATGAGGATTTCCGCGCCGGTGGAGGGTGAGATTAAGATCCCCCGGAGCGATGCGATGTTCAGGTTGGTGAGGGTGGAGTCGCGGAGATCATTGATGGCGAGTGGCAGGTCTGATAGAGAGACGAGGTTCGGCTCGGGCTTGAGCGGCAGGTCAAGCACCGCTCCCGGGCGGTCACTGACGGTGGCACGGACATCGCGGCTTTCCGGCGTCTCCGGCGGGAAGATGTCGAGCAGGGTCTCGGTTTCCTTGCCGAAGCTGAGCAGGGAGATTTTTCGGGAATTTGTGAGATTGCCATGGGTCGGCAGGGTGACAGCCGCGCGGTCGGAGACCTTGACCGCTTGCAGTTCATAAAGCCCCTCCAGCAGCGCCTTCATGGCCTTGGGATCAGTGGCTAGATTCATGGGTTTGATGACCCGCCACGGGCTGCTTGGGGTTTCGCGTGCAAGCGTGAGCTCGCCCTGTTCCGCCTGGATCCTGATTTTTTGAAGTGTGGTGGGATTGAAATACAGGGGATGATGATCGCGGAGGAACTTCAGACGCTCTTTAAAAAGCGACGAAATATCCCCCGTGCAGGCGTAAATGTGGCGCTTACGATTGGCGTCGCGGGGTTGAATGAAAACGGTGGGAACGGGGTCGGAGAGGTCCTGGACGGTCGCTAGCCACGGGGTGCGGCGGCCGATCTTATAGCGTGCCAGGGGTTTCTGATTTTCGTCTTCGAGGAGGATGTTGATTTCCTGATCGCGGAGGCCGGCTTTCTGGATATCGATTTCATCGCGCCCGGCGAAATCTTCGACACGCAGACCGAGCGTAAAATTGATGATACCCACTGCCGCCCGCGGGTCCATGCGGTCCTGCCACGGGTTGGTGGCCTGCCAACCATCAGGGCCGAGCTGGAAACTGGCATCGACCCCGGCTTGCGAGATTTGGATGGACTTGACATCCGCAGGGGCAAACCCGGTGTAGAGCCGCTGCCCGACGGGCGTCGGCGGCGCACCTAACAGGGAATCGAAGCCTCCTTCAAACCACCGCCAAGCTGCCAAGCCCCCTACAAAAACGGCGAGGAGGGCGAGAATCACAGTGAATCCAAGGGAGCGCATGATTCCTGTTAGGCTCGACGTGACGACCAGACGAAGGCTCCGATCAGGATGAGAAACGCGGGGATGAAAAAGAGATTCACCCGGTTGATGAAGGATACCTGGGCTTCGAGAATCGGCAGTTTATAGGTCCCTAACGACCGGGGGCCGATGCCGATGAGTGATTGGCGATTCATGAGCCAGTTGGCGGATGAGGCGAGGAAGTCGATGTTCTCGGCGAGCTGTTTGTCGGGTGAGAGGAAGTCCGTATTTGCGATCACCACCATGCGCGAGGTATCCTCGGCGAAGCGGTCATCGTTCGCAGCGCCACGGGTGATGCAGGCAGCGATGTAAAGGGGCGGCTTGGTGTCTTCCTTTTCATCAAAGGCAGTATTTTTTTCACCAAACTTCGTCTCCCCCCAGAATCCGGCAGCTGCTTGGATGAGGCCGACCGGGTTGATCTGGCGGTTCATCAGATCCTCAGCGCCCTCACGGACTTCAAGCGATGAACTCGCGCCTTCGAAGACGGTCGTTTGGCCGGCGAGATCCTTGGTGAAATCGATTCCAGGGGTGAAAAAGCCGCGGGTGACGGTATCGATGCGCTGATCCACCATCGTGATGATGCGATCCCGCCGGGGAGTCACGCCGTAGCCGCGCAGGAAAGTCCGCAACTTGGGTGGCGTGTCGCCCGGCTTCAGCAAGATCAACAGCGCGGACCGCGGGCGATTCCAGTAGCTCTCCAGGGTCCGCAACTCCTCATCGGTGAAATCATACTTGGGTGCCACCAGAGCCACCCCCTCCGCATCCGCAGGAATTTGATCGAGGCCGGATAGATTGATTCCCTGAAGCTCGATGTTCTGGAAAAGCAGGGTGCTGGCCAGTGATTTGAGCGGTGAGTTCTCCCCTTCCCCGTCGAGGCGGCTTTTGTCCGCAAGGAAATAGACCTTGCGGGCGCGGCCTTCGAGCGACTCGACCAGGCGCGCCGTCATCACGTCCTCGCCTTGGAATCCCGTCACCTTGCGCTTGGTATCCGCTGTGGTAAAGAGCGCCATGTCTTCCGCGACCACCAGCTTCACGTTCGGGTTGAGAATCCGGTTGCCACTGGCGTCCTCGTTAGAGATCAAGCTGTCGTCAAGCCGGGCGTCGATCACGATGAGATCCTTGGTGAGCGGCAGACCGTAGGTTGCGGTGATTTCCTGAGTGCGATCCGAACTGCGCAGCGGATCGACGATTTCCAGGTCGATTTTCCCGTTGGAAAGCCGCTCGTATTCCTCAGCGAGCGCGCGCACCCGTTCGTAAAACGGCGAAGTCCGCCGGAACATGAAAATCCAGCGGACCGGCTTCTCCCGCTTGGCCAAGTCCGGGCTTTTGAGGTAATTCCGGGTGGAAGGCGAAAGCGTGTAAGCCGCCTCTCGGCTCAGGTCGAGGCGCTTGAAGTATTTGGTGGCGAGGTAATTGAGTGCGATGAGAATCAGCGCCAAAAAGACCACCTGCAGCACCGACAGCGTGCCTTGCCCCCACCGGTTGAGCGGCCGGGCGGATGGTGCGGTGGGTTTCAAAGAAGTTTCAGACATGGGTAAAAATCAGCGGCGCCAACGGCGGTAGTCCACCACTTGATAGGTGAGAAAAATTACGAAAACTGCCAGGCTCAGAAAATAGACCACCGGCCGGGTGTCAAACAACCCCGACGCGAAATAATGCAGATGCGCCTGGGACGACAGGTATTGAAAAAACGGTGCTCCCACGAAGGACTCACCCCAGATGATCGTCACGAAACCCAGAAAATACTGAATCACCAACATCCCGATGGTGAAAATCCCCGCGATGATTTGGCTTGATGTCAGCGCGGACGCCAGGCAACCGATCGCCGTAAAGGCCGCGCCCATGAGCATCAGAATCGTAAAAATCCCCCCCAGCGCCCCTGCCGTCCAAGCGGGCGGAAGGTCCGTCGCCCATTCAAACATCTTGAACTGGATCAACGCCGGGATCCAGAGCGTCGTGTAGAAGATCATCGCCGCAGTGTATTTCGAAAAAACCACCTGCCAAGTCCGCACCGGGGCGGTCAAAAGCGTCTCCAGCGTGCCCGAGCGCTCTTCCTCGGAAAAAAGCCGCATGGTGATCAGCGGGAAAATGAACAGGAAATAGAACCAGAAAAGCGGCGAGTGAAACGTCACATAAATCAAACTGTCCTTCACCGGAGTGTCGCGAAACCCCTTCATGGCGGTGGAAAGCGCGACACCCTGCATGATGGCAACAAAGGCCAGCACCACCCAGCCAAACGGCGTCAGGAAATACCCTTTGAGTTCTTTGATGGTAAGGATGCGGAACAATCTCATGCAGCGAGGGCCCCTTCGTATGGCATTCCCGTCTCAACGCAAAGGCAAAAGGATGGATTTGCAATACGCGGGTTGTTTCATCCAAGCCGCTTCCTTCGATCCCTCGCGCTTCGGATCCTGGCCGCTGGAAGCCCCGCCCGCGATACCCGCCTAGCGCTGGAGCAGACCCAGGATGGGAGGCAGGGTTTCTTTCCAGGCGTGGGCCACCGCACAGCGGATGACGGCGTCCTCATCGTCCCGGCGGGGGAAATTTTTTGCGGTCCGCAGTTTTTTCGCCTCGCGGGTGATCGCCGCGAGCTCGGGAGCGAGTGAGAGCACACCTAGCACCGATGCCAAGGCGGTGGCCGCGAGCAACACGGAAATCCCCCCCATGACCGGGATCTTGGCAACAAGAACCGCAAATACCGCGACCAAACCACTCAAGGGTGGCACAGCCATGCCGAAACGCCGCGAGTTTTCCCTCGCCGCCGCGGCCTTGGGGTCTGAGTCGCGCCACTCCGCCAAGGCCTTGGCACGAAGTTGCCGCCCGAACTCCGCCGCCGAATCCTCCGCCCGGTGCAGCACGGCTGAGTCATCCGCCAATGGCATCCAGGTGGCCAAATCACAGCGGCAGGCTCGTTTCCCTTCATCTGCCAGCACCCGCATCCCGAAAAACCACCGCGCGATCAGCGCAGCGGCCAGACAGAGAGCGGAGATGAATAAAAGCAAACGCCACATGGACTCAGGAACGACGGATCCGAAGCCCGATCAAGATTTTTTGCCGCCACACCATCAGACAAGCGTCGGATCCGCACCGATCATCCCGACCAGACTCTCCCGGTAGGCGGGGGATTTCACATGATCCAGTGTGGCCCTCGCCTTGGCGATGCGCTCGTGGACATTCAAGCGCCTGAGTTCGCCCTGGTAGTTCGGCTTGGTCAGGAATCCTTCGAGATAGGCCACATGACGGGCCCAGAGCGCCTGATCGACACGCGCCTTGGCATCGAGCCGCGCTTGATACCAGTCGGACTCCATCAAGGCCTCACGGGTGAAGAGCTGCCGGATCGCGGGGTCCGTGATGGTTTTCCCTTCAAACTCGCCGTAGGCCATGATGTGAAGCAGCGCCCTGAGCGGCGGACAGGCAGCCTCCACACTTCCATCGATGAAATAATTGAGGGCCACGCGGCGCTGGGTTTCGATGATGTTGTCCAGCCCGTCGATGAAGTCCTCCATCGACTGGAGTTCCGGGCGCAGCATATCCCCGCTGAAAACGGTCTCCGCCGCTGAGAACATCCGCCCGAAAAAGGTGGTCACGAATTTCTCGGTGATGCGGTAACCCAGGCGGCTCGCCTGGATGAGTTTCCCCTCGTGCTCAAAGTCTTCGAGCTTTTCAAGATAGTCATTCGCGATGAGGTATTGCGGCTCGCGCTCCGGGATGAACATCCGCGACCAGATTTCCGGGACAAGCAGGCTGATGTCGTGATCGAAGCGATATTTGCGCCCGATGTGACCCGCCGCACTGGTGAACCCGTGGTAATGGGTAAGGAGAAATGAAACGAGCGAAGCATTGACGTCGTGAATCGGAAGGATCGCATTGAATGGACCTTTGGTAAGAGCGCCCTCACTGCCCGCACCGGTGGTCGAGGGACTCTTCCCCGTGAGTGAGGCGATGAAATCCATGAACAACTCGGGTAACTCCTGATAGTGAATCGGATTATACACCGCGAGCGCCCGGATTCCGGCGGCCTCATCCGGTGGGTTGTTGCGGCGCCCTGCCAGCACCGATGTCACAGGCTTGAGAACGGCAGCTTCCAAGGGCAAACGCCGGAAAAGCCGCGCTCCCATCAACGCGAGATATCCCGAACGCGGATCCTCCAGATCCGGGCGATTCTGCAGATACCTCGGGTTCTTCGTCGGCTTGCCATCGACAATCCGCGGCAAGTGCGAACTCACAATATAGGCAGGGTGCTCACCATCGACAAACGCGGTGATGGTTTTACGCATCGGCGAGGTGAATTGTTCGAACCGAATCGCGTCCTTGCTCATCGCCGTGGCATCCGCGCGCGAAATCGGCTCGTAATTCGAAAAGAACAAACCACCCTGGCTGAAATCACTTTCCGTGCGCTTGTCATAGCCTCGCACGACTGCGTCGTCCGGGCGTTGGAACAGCCGGTATTCACAGTTTTTGACGAACTTGACCGATGGATTCACCGTATCCGGGTGGAGCCCCTCCACCGCGCTGCGAGGAACAACCATCGAGGCGCTGATATCATCTTCAGTCTGCACTTTCTTCGATGGGGCGAAGTCCTTGCGGATACTGAACGTCCGCCAGGTCCCATCCTCGGAAAAGCCGACCCGGAGGTATTGAGTCACCAGACGCTGCCGTCGGTAGATCAGCTGACGCCCCGGCGCCCCGTTGACCAGATCCACCGAGAACCGCTGCCGCCAATCATCGCCCCATGAGGGTTTGTAAAAACGCTTGATGATGAATACCAAATCGCGTGCAAAACGTCCGAAGGTGCCCAACCACGCATTATACTCATCCGTATAGAGCACATTGGGCGTGAGCAAGCGCACCACCGAGCCGAGCGAGCGCTCCTTGCTTAACAAGGGCCGGCCGGGCTTGCCGGGTTCGATCGGGTTCTTATATCGATTCGAAAAATCATAGTTGATGATTCCCCACGCGATATCCAGATCCTTCTTCAGATTATGCACCAGCACCGCAGCGGTGATCATAGCATCGGACAGGGACTTGGAAATCTCTGATTTCCCACCGCCCGAGACCGTGCAAGGCTTGTGGCAAAACGTTCCTTCCGCAACCGTGCCGATCAGCCGCCAGCGTTGGCCGGCCGTGGGCTTCACCATCTCGACCTTATAGCCGGATGGGAGCACGTAGGTGATTCCCGGTTGGAGTGATATCTTCTGGGGGCCATGTTCATTGACCCATGATACCGCCTGGCTGTTCAGATCGATATTCACATCTTCCGGGACATAATAGATATCCGGATATTTTTTATCGATCCCATAGCCCTCGGGCTGGAGATCGAACACTTCCTGATAGCGGCTCATCACCCCTGCGAACTTGTGATCCACCGGACTGGAAAAATCACTCAGAGAGAAGTCTTCACCCAAATCGAAACTCGGGAATGCGATCGCTCCACCCGCATGTTCTTCTTCCACATTTCCGAAAAGATTCGCGGCATAACTCAACTGGGTCTTCACCTCCTTCTTGCAGTAGCCATAGTAATTGTCCGCGATGATGGTGACGACGATTCCACGCTTGTCGCGGCAGGTGATCTTGAACGCTCCACCGTCATTGTAGAGTTCGTCCGGTGATGACCAGCACATGCCGTCGCGCTTCTGGCGCTCCGTAGCCTCGGAAACATGGGGCAGGCCGAGATCCTTCTTCTTGGTCGCCACCAGATGAGGCGCAAGAATCACACATCCCGTGTGTCCCGACCAATGTTCCGAATCCAGGCGTGCATCATTGTGTGGTAAAAACGGATCCCCCGCATTCCCGAAGATGCTTTCAACGAAGTCCAGATTGCTCACCAGGTTTCCCGGGGCGAAAAAGCGGGTCTCCATGGATTTTTCCGGAGAAACGCCCGGAACCTCAGGCGCGAGAATCGGCCTGAGCAAAAGTGAAACAAAGACCTTCGCCGGATCCTTGCTGGTCCCGGTAAATGGCAGGATCATGATATCTTCAGGGGGCGTCAGAGCTTCTCTGAGCAGGCGTGCGAAGACAATCTTCGGCACGGATTTTTTGTCTGCCGGCACCGGCAAGCCGCCTTCCGCCACATGGAAAACCCCCTCCGTCGTCCGCCGGTCACTCGCGGGATTATGACAAACCCCTTGGTGGACGCGGTAGGAATTGAGAATCGAGGACTTGAACTCATCCTGATCCGGAGGCAGCGATAATATCCGGGAGATTCCGTGCCTCTCCACCACCAATGGATTGGCCGGCAAAAGATGCAGGGTATCTGGAAATACTTCCGCGACAATCTCATTGCCCAGGTAATCATGCAGGAAAGCATCGATCGCGGCATCCGCCGGACAAAGGTAGTCCGCTAAAAGACGGGTCTTTTCCTGAAAGTTAGCGATCAAAGAACGCCCCAAATCAAGGAACGGGTAGTCTACCTCGTCCCCGACAATCGAGTATCCCCGCGCGGCCAGCTTCAAGTTCACAAACTCCCGCAAGCGATTTTCCTCATCAGGTAGAGCAATCGCGGGACCGTCGAGCGTAAATCCGATTCGATCTTTCAAGTTTGGCATGGGCTTTGGACCTAGTAAAGTGGCATGGCCGAAAATAAGCAAGCTCTGGACGAGGATGATCCTTTAAGCCATCCGCTTTCACTTGCATTCCCGGCGCGCCCGCCTCCTGATGAGTCCACCGAGCAGGCCATGGTCCATTCCTTTCATCCATTCACCCCGCAGCACTTCACCGCAATCTCTGTCGGCACCTTGGTAGCCGCGGTGTTTCTTGTCACCGGCCGTCGCGGTGGAAATGCCCGCAACCTCTCCACCGCACTCCTGGCCTTCATCAACCTCAGTGTCTATCCACTCAGCCAGGCGGCTTGGCTCACTCTTGCGGCACCTAAATCCGTCGATAACTTCGTGCCGCTTCATCTCTGCGACATCGCTGCCATCACGGCGGGCTTCGCCCTCATCACCAAGCGCCCTCTCCTCTGTGCGCTGACTTATTTCTGGGGGCTTGCTGCGACGGTCCAGGGATTGCTCACCCCCGCCATCACGGTGGGCTTTCCGCATCTGCCCTTCATCATGTTTTTCGTCCACCACTTCGCCGTGGTCACGGCAGCCCTCTACCTGCCACTGGTCGAGGGCTGGCGCCCGAAGTCTCCTTTTTGGAAAAGCCCGCTCGAGACTTACGCGTGGTCGCTTGTCTATCTAACGGTCGCAATGACGGCCAACCACTTGTTAGGAAGCAATTTCGCCTTCGCCTCACGCCCGCCGGACAATCCGAGCCTCATCGATCACCTGGGTCCATGGCCATGGTATCTGCTCGCGATGCAAGCCATCGCCGTGACCTTCTTCCTGCTGCTCGCCCTCCCGTTTCGAAGATCCGTTCCATCATGAACTGCTGCCAAGCACCGCCCGAGCCAGATCCCCCCAAGCACTCTTGCTGTGGCGGCGGTCACCCGACACCGCAGCCATCCGCAGCCAAGCCAGGACAATTCACCTGTCCGATGCATCCTGAAGTCGTCTCGGACGGCCCGGGCGATTGCCCGAAATGCGGAATGCCGCTCGAAACAACCCACATCAACAACGCTCCCGACGCACACGCGGAAAAGGAAATCCGGGATCTCAAACACAAGTTCCGGTCCGCACTCATCCTGACCATTCCCGTGTTTCTGTTAGCCATGCTGCCCATGGTCCCGGGATTCCCGTTGGAGTTCATGATCCCCCAAGAGGTTTCAAAATGCATTCAAGCTGCCCTCACCAGCGTCGTCGTATTCTGGAGCGGCGGCTTCCTGCTGCGCAAGGGATGGAAATCCCTCCAAGGGTGGAACCTGAACATGTTTACGTTGATCGCCATCGGGGTGCTGGCCGCTTATTCTTACAGCATTCCAGCCGCGTTTTCCCCATGGATTTTCCCGTCTTCCTTTCGCCATCACGGCCACGTCGAGCTCTACTTCGAAGCCGCCGCCGTCATCACGGTGTTTGTCCTGCTCGGACAATTGTTAGAAGCCAGGGCCCGGGGCCGCACCGGAGAAGCCATCCGCGCCCTGCTCGACCTGAGCGCCAAGTCAGCGACCCGGCTCCACCCGGATGGTTCATCTCAAGTCGTGGCCCTCGGCGATCTCGTCGTGGGGGACATCCTGCGAGTCAAGCCGGGGGAAAAGGTTCCGTTAGATGGCACGGTAATGGAAGGCGCGAGCAGCATCGATGAGTCGATGATCACCGGCGAATCGATTCCCGTTTTGAAGAAAACCGGCGATCCGATCGTCGGCGCGACTCTCAATCAGACCGGAGCATTCACGATGCGCGTGGACAAACCGGAAGCCGAAACGCTTCTCACACAAATCGTGGAAATGGTTTCCAAAGCCCAGCGTAGCCGGGCCCCCATCCAAAAGACCGCGGATACCGTGGCGAGCTATTTTGTGCCGGGCGTACTGGTCGCCTCAATCATCACCTTCGCCGCATGGTCCTTCTGGGGCCCCGAGCCCGCCATGGCGCTGGGCCTCGTCAATGCGGTGGCCGTGCTGATCATCGCCTGCCCCTGCGCCCTCGGACTGGCAACCCCGGTCTCGATCATGGTCGGCATCGGCCAAGCCGCCCGCGAGGGAGTTCTCATCAAAGACGCGGAAACCATCGAGATCGTCGAAAAAATCGATACCCTGGTGGTCGATAAAACCGGCACTCTGACCGCAGGCACTCCGCGCGTGACCTCCATCGCACTCGTCCCCGGATTTTCCGAGCCAAGGCTTCTCAGCGCTGCCGCCTCGCTCGAAACGCTTAGCGAACATCCCCTGGCCCGGGCCATTCTGGACCGTGCGAACGATGACAACCTAACACTTCAGCCGGTCGCGGATTTTCAATCCACCACCGGCGCTGGTATCACCGGCAAGCTGGGCGATGAAGTCTGGCACCTTGGGAATGCAAGCTATCTCGAATCCGAGGGAATCCCCCTCCCTCAAGCACTTCGGGATGCAAATCCAAGCGACTCCGCAGGCACAAGCACTCAAGTATGGGGTGCCCGAAATGGCGAAGCGGCAGGCATCCTCTACATCACTGATCCCATCAAAAAAAGCAGCGCCCGCGCGATCGCGGACCTCCGGGCCCTCGGGATTCACCTGGTCATGGCCACCGGCGACCACGCCGCCGCCGCCCGCTCGGTCGGGCTTGAATTGGGCATCGACGAGATCCATTCCGATCTCTCCCCTGCGGATAAGATCCAACTCATCCACACCCTGAAACAACATGGCCGCCGCGTCGCCATGGCGGGCGATGGCATCAACGACGCCCCCGCGCTCGCCGCGGCGCATGTCGGCATCGCCATGGGAACCGGCACCGACGTGGCGATCGAAAGCTCCCACATCACCCTGGTAAAAGGCGACTTGTCCGGCATCCTCCGATCCATCCACCTGAGCAAGGCGGTCATGCGGAACATCCGCCAAAACCTCTTTTTCGCCTTCATTTATAACCTCGCCGGCATCCCGATCGCCGCGGGCATTCTCTATCCCTGGACCGGCACCCTGCTCAGCCCGATGATTGCCGGTGCGGCCATGTCGCTTTCATCCGTGTCGGTGATTTCCAACGCCCTCCGGCTTCGCAAGGTGAGCCGTCTCTGAAATTCTTCACTTCCGTCCGCGCGGAATTACGCTAGCCTCCCTCAAGTGAAATTCATCCTGCTCACGCTTGCCCTCGTCCTCACCTCCCATGCGGCACCGAGTGATCCTGGCAAGGCGGCCATCAACTTCCTGGAAAAGGTGCGCCTCCGCCAACTCGACCTGGACCCCGGCGGAGACACGGCGCTATCGGCCCAAGTCATCGATGAAAAAAAGCGCAAGATCGCCCGCCGCCTGGATCGCCTCGCGCTGGAACTCGGCAGCGCGCCACTCGAAATCGGATCCATGAAAATGGACGACAACTTCGCCGGCGTGCTCGTCCGGATGGTCAGCGGCTTTGATCCCAGCGGCTTCAGGGTCTTCCCCATCGCCATGATCAAGCGCGGGGATTCCTGGTTTCCTGCTCCCGTTCCCGCTTCATTTGAAAACGTCGATGCCGGATACACCTCCCCCCTCAAACAACGCCTCCAAGACCTGGAAAATTGGATGCTTCGCGAGCAGATCTCCGACTTGGAGAAACTCCGCGCCGAGTCGTCGGAACGGGTGTTGCGGAAAATCCAGAGCAAGCTCTCCGCCGAGACTCTGCGGAGACTCTCCCCCCAACAGATCGGCTCCCAATTTCTAAGCGCCTGCCAACAACGCGACGCCGGATCTCTGTTAGGTCTTCTCGGCGGTCTATCATCGCCTCTACCCGACGATTGGGCACTCCGCTTGAAAGTAGTGGATTCACTGCTGGACCCAAACTCCGCCCGACTGCGTCCGTGGCGCCTGCTCAGCGCTCCCGAGGTGGCGCGAGTCGCCGTGCAACACCAGCAAGAGAGCGATGAAGGGCGAATCTCCATCGCCTGTCTGGACCCCGCCGGGCACGGAAAGCCTTCAAGCCCGCCCCGATTTGAAATCCTGGATCTCAAGCTTACCCGGGATCAAGGCCAGCTCTGGCAAGTCCACCTCCCGAGCCATTTTCTCGATCCGAGCGCCGGGGCCGCCGACGCTGATAACCCGGCAGCCGGCGAGTCCAATCCCGACTTGCTCAACGAGTTTCCAAAACGATGGCTGGCCGAGCACTCCGCCGCCGCGCAGCCATCTGCGGCCTCGGCCTTCCAAGCGCTTTCCGCTGCCTTTCAAGCCAGCTCACCTGCCCCGCTTCTCAGCCTCGTCAACCTCGCGGGCGAGCCAAGATTCGCGCGCGGCGCCTGCATCGAGGCGACACGGCTCTGGTGGTCCATTCACAGCCCCACCGCCTACCAGCACGCCATGCCTCTCGCTCTCCAGGCCGACGAATCATCCGCCGTCGGACTCTTCCAGTTTTTCTCCACCCGCGAGCCCGATCAGTTAGACGTGGAGCCCGTCTTCTTCCAACGCGGTCCCGGCGGCTGGCACTGGGCACCCATCCCCGCCCCGGCGACTCTCAGCCAGTTTGAAACCTGGATCGCCACGGAAACCCGGCGCTGGAGCGGCCAATGGCAGGAGAAACTCCTGGCGGATTCCAGCCTCCTGAATCCTGGGATCTCCGGGCCCTGCCCAAGCACCGCGGACGCGCGGAATACCGTCGAAGCTTGGCTCGCAGCCACCCAGCGCGGCGATGTCACCGCCGCCCTCGCCACCACCGCTCGGTTCAATGACGCACGCAGCAACCCGATCACCATCCAGAACCTCGGCTACGAGATCGCAGCATCCCACGGCCAAACCCTAACACCCACCATCACCGGAATCTATCAGGGCGACACCTGGACCGCTGTCGGCGTGAGAACCTCCCGCGCGGGAAAGGTCAGCCACCCGCTCTATCCGGTGATCCAGACCCCTGCCGGGCCTCGCATCGTCGTCGAGATCGACCTCTTCGCCTTCGGCAACCGGGGCCGCGACTTCCTCAACAAAGCCGCCTTGGACCGACTCAGGAAACTCAGCTCCCCCACCCTCGCCGAGGAGCTCCGGGGCCTCTACACCAAGCATCAGGCGAGCATCGAAAAACCCACCGATTGAGCGACATTCAATCAATGATCCGCCGCATCGGGATCATGTTGGAATACTCGAAGCCATGCTTCTTGAAAAACTCCTGGGACTCCGCGCTGATCTTGTCCGTTAGAAGAGTGATGCGCTTGAAATGCTTCTTCTTCGCAAACTCGGTCACATAGTCCACCAACATCGTCCCGTAACCCTGACCACGGTGCGCCGGATGAATGACCACATCTTCCATCAGAATGACGAAGCCGCCACGAGCCGTGGAAATCGTGAAAAGTAAATTGATCATGCCGAAAATCTGATCCTGGTTGCGGACCACGAAAATTCGACCTCGGTTAGGTTGCTCCAGGATCAATTGCAGCCCCCGCTCCTGCACCACGCGATCGGCGGAGAAATCACCCGACATCTCCAGCAAGTTCATCACCAGTTCCGTCAAGGCGGGAAGGTCCTCGATCGTCGCAGGCTCCACGCGGGGTAAGTCATCGGTGATGCCACGAGTCACGGTGCTGCCATCAGTTTTCACGGCGTGAGCCTGACACGATTTCGAAATTCGAAAACGAAATTTTCACGATCCCTTAAATTTCTTTTCCACTCGGCGGAAAATCCAACAAATCCGGCCTGTTAGCGCGGGTCCGGGCGAGCGCCTGAGCGTCTTTCCACGCGGCGATTTTCCCATGATGCCCGGAAATGAGCACCTCGGGGACCGCCATGCCCCGGAACTCGATCGGCCGGGTGTAGGCAGGCGCTTCGAGCAGGTTCGGATTTGAAAATGACTCCTCAAGCGATGAGCGTTCATCGCCCAACGCGCCGGGCAGGAGCCGGATGACGGCATCGCAGAGGACAGCGGCCGCGATCGCCCCGTTGGTGAGCACATAGTCACCGATCGAAATCTCGTCATCGACCAGGGTCTCGATCACCCGGTGGTCCACGCCCTCGTAGTGGCCGCAAAGGATCAAAAGATGCTCCGAGCCTGCCAGTTCTTTCGCCAGTGCCTGTTTCAAGGGCTTTCCTTGCGGAGTCATCAGAATGACCCTCGTGCCCGGAGTCTTCAAGGCCTCCACGGCGGCGAACAAGGGCTCGGGTTTCAACAACATCCCTTGCCCACCGCCGCAAAGCGAGTCATCGACACGCCGGTGCTTGTCTTCCGACCAATCCCTCAATTGGTGCCCGACGACCTCGACCAAGCCGCTGGCCCGGGCACGTTGGATGATCGAATCGCTCAGCGGCGCGAGGGCCACTTCGGGAAACAAGGTCACAATGTCGATCTTCATGGGCAAACCGTAGGGAAACCCGCCAGGCAGCTCAACCCTGATTGAAATTTTTCAACTGACCCTGCGGACCGTCAGCTGCGGACGATCAAGAGAGTCCCCCACCCGCAAGTCCAACAGATTCCGGTAAAGTGCGCTGGCGGGGGTAAGCAGCGTGATTTCCACTCCTGCATGATGGATGCTCAAGCCGCCAGCAGTGGGAACGAGCAGGAAAAATGCGGTTTCGCCCGCCATTTCGACCTCCACCAGCGCCCCGGCATCGACTTCCGCATCCGCCGTGAAGTCCGGCA
>CALMKO010000219.1 GCA_937867415.1 uncultured Verrucomicrobiota bacterium
GTGGAGGGAGCGGCTTGAGAGTTGATGTCGTCGTCGCCACCAAGTGGGAGGGCTCGGAGCACCGGGCGGGTCGGCGCGGGGAGTGGCCGGTTCGGCGATTGTGCGGAGACAAGCGTGGAGAGGATGATCAAAAGTGGCGAAAAGAAACGAAGCATGGGAGCGAGGATCGGATGAGGCTTAGGCGGATATTTCAGAGAATGGTTCAAGGCGCCCGGCGATGGCTGCGGGAACGACGGCGGTGACGAGGATGTCATCCTCCTCGTATTCGGTCGAGAGCACCTTGGCGTCGCGGTGAAGCAAGCTGACGAGGTCCGCACGATTCTGTGGGATGCGGTAGTTCTGGCGGCAAACGCGGTCGGCGAGGACTTGGCTGCAAAATTGGAGGAGTTCGGGCAAGCCGAGTCCGGTGACTGCGGAAGCATGCAGCGCGCCGGGGAATTTCTTATCCAGTGCGATGAGTTCGAAAGGGTCGGTGACCCGGTCGATTTTGTTGAGCACCGTGATGGTGGGTTTGTCACCAGCTCCAAGTTCAGCGAGGACTTCGAGGGTGGTATCGTGGAAGCGATCGATCTCGGGAGCTGTCGCGTCGAGGATGTGGATGAGAAAGTCGGCAAGGGCGGCTTCTTCCAAGGTTGCTTTGAATGCCTCGACCAGGCGGTGGGGGAGATTTCTGACAAAGCCAACCGTGTCCGTGATGAGCAGCGGTTGGCCGTCCGGCAGTTCGATCCGGCGGGTGGTGGTATCGAGCGTGGCGAAAAGCATGTCCTTTGCCATGACATCGGCACCGCTGAGGATGTTGAGCATGGTTGATTTCCCTGCGTTGGTGTAGCCGACAATGGCAGCGTGAGGGGTGGCAAATTTTTCGCGTTCCTTGCGCTGGGTTTTCCGTTGTTTACGGACGACTTCGATTTCCCGCTTGGCGCGATCGATGATTTGGTAGGCGAGGCGGCGGTCCACTTCGATTTGTTTTTCGCCCATGCCGCGGGAGGCACCGCCGCCCGCACCACCGCCTGAGCCTGCGGATTCGCGATCCAAGTGGCCCCACATCCGGGCAAGGCGCGGAAGGGCGTATTGCATCCGGGCAAGCTCGACTTGGAGGCGGGCCTCTTTGGTCTGGGCGCGTTTGGCAAAAATGTCGAGAATGACCTCCTCGCGGTCGATGACGCAGAGGTCCGCCAGTTTTTCCCATTCCCGCTGTTGGGAGGGTGCCAGGCCGTTGTCGATGACGATGACATCGCACTCATGGGCACGTGCGAGTTCCACGAGTTCGGAGGCCTTTCCGGTGCCGCACAGGAACTTTTTGTGCATCTCCCGGCTGCGGTAAAGCACGGACTCCACCACTTCCACGCCGAGGGTTTTGACGAGTTCGGCAAGTTCCTCAAGCAAGGATTCCGCTTCGGTGGCCTCGCGGGCATCGAAGTAGAAGCGCACCAGCAAGGCGCGCTCGATCATGTCGGGCTTTTCTCTGACTTCAAACATCCGGGGAAGAAGTAGCATCGAAGCTCCCCCGCGGCCATTGGAATTTTACGCGGAGATTTCGGTTTATGGGGACTCTTCTTGAATCCAGCGCTCGTGGCCCCAGAGACCCCAGACGATCCCGGCAAGGCCAAAACTCAGCAACAAGGGTGGCAGGGCGATGGTCAGGCTGATTCCGAGCGGTCCCATGGCTGCCTCCAAGTCATTGGTGAAAAAGATGGGGTGGAG
Organism: uncultured Verrucomicrobiota bacterium; assembly: GCA_937867415.1. Classification (GTDB taxonomy): domain Bacteria; phylum Verrucomicrobiota; class Verrucomicrobiia; order Verrucomicrobiales; family Akkermansiaceae; genus Luteolibacter. The sequence goes on from CALMKO010000219.1 coordinate 1,705, forward strand.
GATGAAATACAATCGCGCGACGAGAAGCGCGATGGTGCCGAGCGCCATCATGGTGCCGCCCCATGACTTGTAGGTGCGGGCGAGTTTGATGGCGGCGAGACCGAGTAGGCCGAGGCCGATGATGCCGAGGGCATCGAAGAGCAGGTGGTTTCTAAGAAGTGCGCTGAGCAGGAGATTCATGCGTTACGGGGGTGGGGGGAGAGAGTTTGCGACCGGGGGAAGTCGTTGAAAAGATTCTGGCGTGGATCGCCAGGCCGAGGCCGAAGAGCAGCCAGCCGAAGTTCATGACGAAGGTCTTCACGATATTCCAGGCATAGGCGTCAGGGCCGCTCGAAAGGGCGCTTGGTCGCAGCGAATACCGTGGAATGACGCCCGCATCATAGAGTGGCAGGACGACGGTGTAGCCAACTCCTAACAAGATCGTGCCCGCCACGATCAGTCGCGCGCTCCAGCCTTCCAGGCCCTTGGCGAGACGCCAGGCAATGATCATCAAAAACACACCCATCACGATCATGAAGACAGGTTTGACGGCTTCAATCGATGCAAGTGGGGGGAGGATCACGCAGCTCATGACTACAGACAAAAGCTACCCATCCGTCATTCATCAATCATAATGAACGACGGATGTATTGGCTATGAGGATCTGTGAAAATTGATGATCGATTGATAGGCATCAAGAGATTTAAATTCAATTTTCCCAAATTACATCAGCGGGAAGGCTGATGGGAACAGGCCTGCCGGGTCGTTCGGGAGCGGTGAAATCGGTCGGGATGGTGGGGCTGATCCGTGAGTTTGGTTCAAAATCGCGGATGCGGAGGAGGTTTTAAAAATCGCGTAGGTTGAGAATAATCGCTCGGTTTTTGTTTCAATTCTTGCGAGTCCCCCCAGCTCCGCCTACTTCGTTGCGCGACATGAGTGAAGCCGTCACCCCGCAACCGCCACAATCCACCGAAGCTGACCTGATCGCCATCCGTCGTGAGAAGCTCGCGAAGCTCCGCGAACTTGGGATCGATCCTTATGGCGCACGATTTGAGGTGTCGACCACTCCCGGAGAGCTTCGTGCCGACTTCGAGGAAGGCCGCACGGTGAAAGTGGCGGGCCGGATCACCGCGCTGCGTGACATGGGGAAGTCGTGTTTTTTCGCGCTTTCCGATGTTCTGGGTAGCATCCAAGGCTACATGAATGTCAAGGCCTTGGATGAAACGGGGGTGGCCGCGTGGAAATGCCTCGACCGCGGCGACTGGATCGGGATCGAAGGTGAGACTTTTCTAACCAAGACCGGCGAGCCTACGGTCAAGATGGAGAAGTTCACGGTGCTCTCGAAGTCGCTCCGGCCGATGCCGGACAAGTGGCACGGGGTTGCGGACCGGGAGATCAAGTATCGTAAGCGTCACTTGGATTTGATGGGAAATGCGGAGAGTGCGGCGATCTTCGTCAAGCGCTCGTTGATGATCGCGGAGATCCGGCGTTTTCTTCAGGATCGAGGATTTTTGGAGGTTGAGACGCCCATGCTGCACGACATTGCCGGTGGGGCGGCGGCGAGGCCGTTTGAGACGTATCATAATGCGTTGGGGATGCCGCTTACCCTGCGGATCGCGCCTGAGTTGTTTCTCAAGCGTCTGTTGGTTGGCGGCTTCACCAAGATTTTCGAGTTGAACCGGAGTTTCCGGAACGAGGGGATTTCGAGACGCCATAATCCCGAGTTTACCATGTTAGAGGCCTATTGGGCGTTCTCGGATTTCGAGGAAATGGCCGATCTTGTGGAGGAGTTGACCTGCCACCTGGCCGAAAAGTTCTGCGGTGGGCTGCAAATCGAGCACAAGGACGACGAAGGAAATGTGACCCGCACCATCGACCTTGCCCGCCCGTGGAAGCGTGCCAGTTACCATGATCTCATCAAGCAGGCTGCGGGGGAGGACTTCTTTGAGCTAAGTGCCGATGGTCGACGTGCCCGGTGTGAGGACAAGGGAGTTCAGATTTCCGAAGGGATGGCTGATCACGAGGTGATCCAGCAGGTTTTCGAGAAGCTGGTTGAAGAGAAGACGTTCAATCCCTGCTTTGTAACCCGGGTTTCCAGCGAGTTGGTTCCACTGGCCAAGGTCAGCCCGGGTGGGCAGACGGTCGAAGTTTACGAACTCATCATCAATGGGCAGGAGATTTCCCCGGGTTATTCGGAGCTGAATGATCCGGACGTGCAGCGCCAGCGGTTAGAGGCGCAATCCGGCGAGGAAACGCAGAAGGTGGACTATGATTTCATCGAGACCTTGGAGCACGGAATGCCGCCCGCGGGTGGGATCGGCATCGGCCTTGACCGGCTCTGCATGATGCTCACGGGTGCGCCGACCATCCGGGATGTCGTTCTCTTTCCGCTTTTGAAACGCAAAGATTGATGGGGAAGGGTATGGCCGTCCTGAAACAGTCGGTCCGGCGCATGCCAGGAACACCCGGCCCCATCGTCAACGGTCCGAGCTTGGGCGAGGGTGAATGAGATCATGGATGAGTAGCGGGGACTTGGGGCGTGTCCCGCAGCGGGATCAACCTGGAATCCGCGCTTGGAATCCATGAAATACGCGGACTCCACGGGTGCTCGATGAGTGGTGAAGCGCGGAAATGCTCAAATGCGGAAGGCTGTCCAGGTTGCTGGTTTTATCGGTGTTCTGCATCTGTGGTTGACCCGTTCTTTCCATGCATTTCAAGACAGCCTCTTCGAAGAAGCGAAACCACCAAACTCACTGCGGACTCAGGGTTGAAAGGATGAACGTCCGCATTTTTCGACACGTGCGAACGGGGCTGCGTGTCCTTGGGTATGGGGCACCATGGGGGCGCTGGAATCAGCCAAGACGGATGCCCACCGGGCAATGGTCGGATCCGTGGACATGGGGGAGGATCTCCGCCGAGACGACACGATTGATGAGCGGAACTGAAACTCCGAAATAGTCGATTCTCCATCCGATGTTCCGCTGGCGGGCTCCGGCACGATAGGACCACCATGAATAGGCTTCCGTCTTGTCCGGAAAATGGTGGCGGTAGGTGTCAATGAAACCCGCACCTAACAATTCTGTAAACCCTTTCCGCTCCTCATCCGAGAAGCCTGGATTTCTGCGGTTTTCGCGGGGGCGGGACAGGTCGATTTCCTGGTGTGCGACGTTCAGGTCCCCACAGAAGACGACGGGTTTATGGCTTGCGTGTTTTTCCAGATGTTGGCGGAAAGCCTGGTCCCAGGCCATGCGGTATGATAAGCGCCGGAGTTCATCCTGGGAATTGGGGGTGTAAACATTGACGAGGATGAAATCGGCATACTCCAAGGTAAGGACCCGGCCTTCCCGGTCATGATCATCATGCCCCATGCCCAGATGGACTTCGAGCGGCTGCTCGCGGGAGAAGACTGCAACGCCGGAGTAGCCGGGTTTTTCCGCCGAGTTCCAGTAGCCGTGGTAGCCTGCAAGCTCCAAGGGCAGTTGAACCTGCTCGGGGCGGGCCTTGGTTTCCTGCAGGCAGAGAATGTCCGGCTTTTCCGTGGCGACAAATTCACCAAATCCTTTGCCGATCACCGCGCGGATGCCATTGACGTTCCAAGAAAGTAACTTCATCGGCAAAGAGTCTTCGCTTCAAACGAGCAACATGCAATCGCCATAGCTGAAAAATCGATAGCGCTCTTCCACCGCCTTGCGGTAAGCCTCAAGTACCAGCTCCTTGCCGGCGAACGCGCTCACCAGCATGATCAGGGTGCTTTGGGGTAAGTGGAAATTCGTCAACAGTCCACCGACGACTCCAAACTGATAGGGCGGATGGATGAAGATATCCGTCTCACCACGCTGACCCTGTGGAGGGATCCTGGCGCCTGGAATGGCGAGGGATTCCAAAACCCGGGTGACCGTGGTGCCGATGGCCACCACACGACCGGCTGCGTTGATGCGCTGGGCGGTGCTCTCGCTGACGACATAGCGCTCCGAGTGCATCACGTGGTCCGCGATCACTTCCGCGCTGACGGGGCGGAAGGTTCCGACACCGACGTGAAGTGTTAGGAAGTCATGCGGGATCGACGCCAGAACCTCCGGGGTGAAATGGAGTCCGGCGGTGGGCGCGGCGATGGCCCCTTCCTCGCGGGCGTAAACCGTCTGGTAGCGGTCCCGGTCCGCCAGTTCATCTTCGCGACCCATGTAGTGTGGCAGGGCGAGATGGCCATGTGTGTCGAGGTCCAGCCATTCATCCCAACGCACCAGGCGGTCTCCATTTTCAAAAACCTCGCTGACGGTGCCGGTGATCCCGGCCACCTTGAGGGTGTGACCCACTTTCATTTTACGCCCGGGGCGGACGAGGCAGCGCCATTCCAAGGGCGAGAGCCGGTCGAGGCACAGCAGCTCGATCTTGCCGTCCTCGGAAAAGACGCGCGCGGGGATGACCTTGGTGTCGTTGAGCACCACGAGATCGTCGGGTTTTAAAAACTCGGGAAAATCGAGAAACGTCCGGTGCTCGATGAGGCCGCTTGCCCGGTGGACCACCATCATCCGGGATGCGGACCGCTCGGCGAGTGGCCGAGCGGCGATCAAGTCCTCTGGGAGGTGGTAGTCGAAGTCTTTCGTAAGCAAGGTCATGGACCTTCCGTGTGCGGGCTTAGTTGGTGACACGCATGGGCATGAGCACGTAGAGGAACGTGCCCTCGATGCGGAGGACGCCAGGGCTCATTTCATCGATCAGGTCGAGATAGACATCCGCGCTGTCGAGGGCGCGGAGCGGTGCCTGAAGGAACTCCGGATTGAATGCGATCTGCATCGGCGGCCCCTGATAGATGACATCCATGGACTCTTGGGCCTCCCCGACGTCGGGTGAGTTGGCGGTGACTTCGATGTGATTTTCGCTGAAAACGAGTTTGACGGAGTTTGACTTGTCCGAGGAGAGCAGGGAGACGCGGCGGACGGTTTCGAGCAGGGCTTCGCGGCCGATGACGACACGCTCGTTGCTGTCGCCAGGGATGACTTGGCGGTAGTTCGGGTAGTTTCCCTCGATGAGTTTACTGGCAAGCAGGCTGTCACCGACGGCGAAGGAGATCTGGCTATCGCTCAATTTCACGATGACTTCGCCCGCATCGCCGAGCAGGCGTTGGAGTTCCTGGACGGCCTTGGTGGGAATGATGACGTCGGTTTCGTGGGAGGCGGGGAATTCCAAGTCCGCATCGACCATGGCCAAGCGGCGGCCATCGGTGGCGACCAAGGTCATTTTCCCATCTCGGAAGGAGGCGAAGATGCCGTTGAGCACGTAGCGTGTTTCATCGGTGGAAATGGCGTAGGAGGTCTTCTTGAGCCCGTCACGGAGGGTGATTTGCGGAATTTTGAACACCTTGGCTCCTTCGAAGTCGGGGAGGGGAGGGAATTCCGCCTCACCGAGGCCGATGATTTTGAAAAACGAAGGTCCGCTGCGAATGGATGCGTGGTTCTTCGAGTCCACGGAAACCTCGACTTCGCTGGCGGGGAGTTCGCGAATGATGCTCACCAGTCTCTTGGCCGGCAGGGTGGTGGCACCTTCCTTTTCGATCTGTGCCTCAACCGAGCCCGTGATTCCAACGTCCAGATCGGTCGTGGTGAACTGGATTCGCCCGTCTTTGGCAACCAAGAGCACATTGGATAAAATCGGCAAAGTCGTACGTGAACTGACCACGTGCTGAACTTTCTGTAAGCCGTCGAGAAATGCTTCCTTTGAAATGCGGAACTTCATAAATTGGTGACCGAGAGGTGTTGGGAGGTAGTTTCCGCTTTCATTGCCCCTTGGCAAGCCTTCTGTGAATAAACCGGAAAGTCATTTACTCAGCGGCGCAGCTGGGACTCGATGCGGGCGATGCTTTCCTTGAGGCCTGGCTCGTCATCGACTCGCTCTGAGACCTTTTTACAGGCATGGATGACAGTTCCGTGGTCACGGCCACCGAAGGCTTCGCCGATTTCCACCAGGGAGCCCTTGGTGAGCGACCGGCTCAGGAACATGGCGACTTGGCGGGGAAATGCGATGCTTGCAGGGCGGCGGCGGCTGGTCATATCCGCCAAGCGCACGTCAAAATGCTCTGCGACAGCCTTCTGGATGGAGTCGATGGTCACTTGGCGGCTGCCTTCCTCGCGGATGAGGTCGCGGAGCAGATGCTCGACTTTTTCCACGCTCACGCTTTCTCCGGCGAGTGAGGCGTAGGTGGCGACGCGCATCAAGGCACCCTCCAGCCTCCGGACATTGGTGCGGATTTTGTCCGCGAGAAACGAGAGGATGGATTCATCGACTTTCACCTTCCACTCTTGTGCCTTCTTTTTGAGAATGGCCATGCGGGTTTCCATTTGAGGAACCTGCATTTCCACGGTCAATCCGCATTCGAAGCGGGAGACGAGCCGTGGCTCAAGGTTCTTGATTTCACAAGCAGGCCGGTCCGAGGTGAGAACCACCTGATTTCTGCCGTCCAGCAGGGTGTTGAAGGTGTGGAAAAATTCCTCCTGGGAGCGCTCCTTGCCTGCGAGGAACTGCACGTCATCGATCAAAAGCACATCCGAGCTGCGGTAGCGGCGGCGGAACTTTTCAATGTCTCCACGGCGGATGGCATCGATGAATTCGTTGGTGAATTTTTCGCAGGTGAGGTAGATGACTCGTGATCCGGGCTGGCGGCGGATCAGCTCGTTGCCGATGGCCTGCATCAGGTGCGTCTTGCCCAGCCCGGGGCCGCCGTAGATGAAAAGCGGGTTATAGCCGATGCCCGATTTTTTTGCCACCGCTTCACAAGCGGCATGGGCGAACTGGCTGTTCGCTCCGACCACGAAGCTGCCGAAGGTGTGCGCGGGATTGAGACCGGCGGCTTTCACCCGCCGCTCGTAGGTCTCGCCTTCGAGCACAGCTGCCTTGGTGGGATGCAGGCGTGGGGACGCTTGATTCACCTCGCCGGTTGGAATGTGGGAGTTCGCGGTGATTTCGTTTACCACGACACGAACCTCGCGGACCTCATCAAAGACTTGGGTCACCGCCATGGTGAGCTCGGGAAGATAGTTCGTCTCGATCCAGACCTGATGGATATCCCCCGGCACGGCGATGGTCGCCACGTCATCTTCCACACCAAGCCACTGCGCGGCACGGAACCAACGCTGAAACGCATCATGGCTCAGCATCACCCGCAGGGAATCGCATATCCGATCCCAGCCGCCATCCAGCATAGGTGCCTCTTGATTGGAACATTCCATTGCGCTGGTCACCACTTCCTCTGAATCCATTATTGCTGAGTTTTCTAAAAATATTGATCTCGCTGGCGGCGGTGCACTCCCCCGAGTTGCGGTGCGCTGCGAGACCGGAATGTGGCTGGAACAATCGGGCCTGAGAAAAGTTTTTTATCTGCATCTAACGGATGCTCGCCCAAGTCCCTATTCCACAAGGGTTCCACGGAAGATTTTTTTAAAAACTTGACCTTGGAAATGCTTCGGTTTCCCGAACCTTCAGGATTGGCCCATTTGCATTTTCATTGTAAGTCATTGATAAACAGTGAGTTGATCCGTGACAAAATTGTAACCCGCTCAAGCGAGCCAGGCGCGCCTTCCTGCGTGGTTCCTTGATGTTGCAAAATCAAAGAGATCCGGAGATCCCCTCGTCACGCATCCGTAGGACTGTCGATTTTTGGGTCTTGAAACAGAGCGCCACTGCAACCGTGGCGACAGTTCCCGCCATGATTCTCCATGGAAAAGTGATCACCGGAAGCCACTCGAAATTCTGATAGAGCGGGGTGCTGCCGAACATTTTCCAAACATCGTTCGGGAGATTGCTCAGGTAGGCGACCACGGCGATGCCGGTGATCATGGCGATGCGGTTTCCCGACTCGCTGCCGCGGGATTTGGTGAACAAGGCGACCATGAAAACGCCTAACAGGGACCCGTAGGTGTAGCCGAAGCTTCCCAGGATGATGCCGATGATGCTCAGGCTCGGGTTGTGCGCCTTGACGAAGGCGGTGGCCAGTCCGACGAGGATCAGAATCACGGCGAAGGCCAGGGTGCTGCGTTTGATGATCCGGACACGGACGGCTTCATCGTCGGGGGTTTCAAACAAGCGGAAATGGAAATCCCGGGAATAGCTGGTGGCCAGCGAGTTCAGGGCGGTGCCGAGGGAGCCCATCGTGGTCGCAAGGACGCCGGCGACCACCAGGCCTCGCAGCCCGCCCGGCATCACATCGATCACAAAGTAGGGGAAGATCCGTGTGCTATCCGGCTTCCCGCCATCCATCGGCAAGGTGGGATCGACGATGACGTGGTTGTAATAAATCGACAGCAGGATGCCGATGGTGAGGACGAAATACGTGATCGGAATATCCGCGATCCCGGAGAGCAGCGTGGCCACGGCGCTCTGGCGCTTGTTCTTCGCGGTGAGCATGCGCTGAACCATGTCTTGATCGGTACCATGGGTGGCAAGGGTGATGAAGAGTGATCCTAATAAAGCCGCCCACACCGTGTAGTTGCTTTCCAGGACATTTTTCACCGTGCCCCATGCAGCTCCGTATTTCGTCACAAAGTCAGCGCTTGGTGGTTTGTTTCCAGCCCACTCCCAGAGCTTGAGATCACCGGGGTGGTTGAGGTGGTTTTTAGCCCCCTCCCAGCCGCCCGGGATGTGTCCGAGCAGGTACCAGACAGAAAATCCAAGCGCGGCGAAAAGCACCACGATCTGTAACACATCGGTCCAGATGACCGCTTTGATCCCGCCGACTGCCGTGTAGATTGCGGTGAGGATGCTGATGAGCACGAGCGCGCCACCGGTCACCCAGAATTGCTCCCAATTCCCGAGCGGGCGGGTCGGGTTGATCTGGTCCCAGATGACCACCAACAGCAGTGTGGGCACCCATAAGCGCGAGCCGCTGGCCAGCGAGCGTGTCACCAGGAAAATCCCGCTTGCCAGTTGGCGGGTGCGTGGACCGAAGCGCAGTTCGAGAAACTCATAGATGCTGACCACGTTGTGCTTGTAGAATGCCGGGATGAACACACCGCTGACCACCACCCGAGCGAGTAAATAGCCCACCATCATCTGGGCGTAGGTGTAGTTTCTCAGTAAAAACCCTTCTCCCGGAGCACCGAAAAACGTGCCGGCGCTGATTTCGGACGCAAGAATCGATGCCAGCACCGCCCACCAGGGGATCGACCGCCCACCGAGTGCGAAGTCCGAGACGTTGCGATTCCTGCGGCTGAAGTGCACCCCGATTGCCAGGATGATCGCGAAATAGACCCCTATGATGACCAAATCCAACAGCAGTGCTCCCATGGGGGCGATCTTAGGGGGCGCTTGAGCCGATCCAAGCATCAAGTTTCCCGGATGGCGCATGGAAACGGGCCGCTTCCCGAATGATACCTAGAACGGCTGGGTTGACAGCAAGCCAATCCGCACCCATGGTCCGCTCGTTTTCCCGCCTGTTGTCCATTTATCATGATCTTTAAAAGTCTTTGTCGCCACGCCGGTATCGGCGCGAATTCCTATCTGCTGAAAACCAAGACTGCAAAGGTGGTGCTCGATGCTGGGATGCACCCGAAACACGAGGGCTCTGAAGCGATTCCTCACTACGAGTTTCTTGAGCCCGGCAGCGCGGACTCGATCATCATCACCCACTCGCACCTCGACCACGTCGGGACCTTGCCGGTGTTTCTTCAGGATCAGCCCCAGGCCAAGGTGTTTCTTTCGCCCGAGACGGCCGAGTTGGCCAGCGCCATGCTCCATAACTCGGTCAATGTGATGCAGTCCAAGAGACTTGAGCACGGCATCGCCGAGTATCCCCTCTTCGAACACCGCGAGCTCGACGACATCGAGGAGGGCTTCGAAACGCGCCACATCGAGCGCATGTTCGATCTGGATCCGGCGGGCTCCATGCGGGCGACCTTCCATGACGCCGGGCACATCCTAGGCTCCGTGGGGGTGACCATCGAGGGGGAAGGGAAAAAGATATTCTACACCGGCGACGTGAATTTCGAGCACAGCACCCTGCAGAAGGGGGCGATGTTCCCGGAGACCACGGTGGACGCCTTGATCGTGGAGACCACCCGCGGCGAACAGGCACGCGACCCGAACTATGACCGCGCGACCGAGGAGGACGAGTTCGCCGCCGCCATTAAGGGGGTGATCGAGCGCAAGGGGTCGGTTTTGATTCCGGTGTTCGCCATGGGCAAGACCCAAGAGGTGTTAGGGATGCTGCATCGGTTCAAAAAGGAAGGCCTGATTCCCAAGCATACGCCGGTTTACATCGGTGGCTTGAGCACCAAGATGACTCAGGTTTACGACCGCTTCAGCAGTCAATCGCGCAGGCACCTGCCGAATTTCCGGTTTCTCAAGGACATGGAACTGGAGGCCGGAAGCAAAAAGCGCAAGGGGCCGATTCCGTTCCACCCCGGCTGCATCTATGCGCTTTCCAGCGGGATGATGTCTGAAAAAACCGTCTCGAACAACTTCGCCCGCCAGGGAGTTTTGGAAAATGCCAAGCACGGATTGTTCTTCGTAGGCTACGCGGATCCCGAAACGCCGGGCGGTAAAATCCGCCTCGCCAAGCCCGGGGAGCTCGTCACGCTCGATCCTGCCCACCCCGCAGTGCCGCTCAACTGCGAGATGCGGATCTTCGATTTCAGCGGCCATTCCACCCGCGATGCCATTTTGGATTACATCCTCAAAGTCGCCCCCAAAAAGACCTTCCTCGTCCATGGCGACGACGGCGCGGTCAACTGGTTCCGTGAAGAGCTCAAGCGCCGCCTGCCAAAGACCGAGGTGATCGTGCCCGAGCCCGGTGTGGACTATGAAATCTGACCCCACGTCCGCGCTCCGCACCCAATTCGATTGACCCATGGTCGCCTTGACGCTAGGCACCGCGCGCTCCCGACAGACCTACGCCCCTTTCCAACCACTCCCTGATGAAAACGCTCACCGAACTCGCCAATAATCTCCCGCAACTCGCCGTCATCGCCGCTGTTTTCGGTTTCATCGGCTGGTCGCTTCACAAGCTGGTATCCAAGCCCGCTGCGGAGAAGCCCTCTGCCGCCAAGCCCGCCTCCAGCGCGGAAAAAGGCCGCCAGGAACGGCTGAAAAATCTCGAAGCCTCACTGGAAAAATCCAAAGCCGCCCAAAAAGCCCTCAAGGCCGAGCTGGCTGAACTGCGGGAAAAATCCGTCCCCGCCGCCGACCACGAATCCACCACCCGCGAACTCGAAGCGGCTCGCAAATCGCTCGAGACGGAGAGCAAGCGCCTCACCACCCTCGATTCGGAGCTCCGGAAATCCCAGGAAACCATCAAACACCTCAACGCTCGTGCCAACGAGGCTGACAAGGCGCAGAAAGACCGCAGTTTCGCCCTGGAGAACGAGCTCTCGAAAGTTCGCGAGCAACTCGCCGTTTTTCAAAATGCCCCGGATGACACCTCGGAACTCCAGGCCGAGATCGAGCGCCTCCGCGAGTCTGTCGCCGTTTCCACCCGCTACGCCGGGGAAGTCAGAAAACGTGAAGCCGCTGCCGTGGAAGCTCTTGAAAAGATGCAAGCCAAGCTTGCCGGCACCGCCGAACCGGCCCGCCCGGCCGCCGGAGCCCGAAGCGTCGGCCCCGTCCCTGATTCCGGCCGCATCGCAGCCGCCAAGGCCGAGGTGATCCGCTTGGTGGAAATGAACAAGCAGAAGGAAGCCGCCGCGCTCGCCGAGCCTGTTGAAGAAACTTCCCCGGACCTCCCTGAAGCGTTGTCTGCCGCCCCCGCCGCTGAGGCCCAGGCCGAGGCTGCCAAACCGGAAGCGGAGGAACCCCAGAAAACCGTTCCTGCCACCGAGCTCTTCATGCTCGATTGAGCATTCGCGCTCATCACTCCCCGGCTCCAGCCCCTTCGGCGAGCCATCTCGCCTTCAAGGCCTCCGCGCGCGCAAGCGCAGCCTCCGTGGTCGTGCCGATGATGTTCGCGTGCCCCATTTTCCGGCGGCCCCGCGCATGGCGCTTCCCATAAAGATGCAGGCTGATCTCCCGATCCTCAAACAACGGCAGCCAGTCAGGCGGCGTCGTCTCGTCCTGCCAAAAATCTCCCAATAAATTCAACATCACCACCGGCGTGAGCAAGCGGGTGGACCCCAAAGGCAGGCCGATCACCGCCCGAAGCTGCTGCGCGAACTGCGAGGTCACACAGGCATCTAGCGTATGGTGCCCTGAATTGTGCGGGCGCGGCGCGATTTCATTCACCAGCAACTCCCCGTCCGTCTTTAGGAAAAATTCGACTCCCAGGATCCCCCGGTAATCGAGCGCCTCCGCCACCCGCCGGGCAATCGCCGCCGCCTCTAACTTCACCGCAGGAGAGATCCTCGCGGGGACGATTGAGAGATCCAGAATGTGATTCCGGTGCCGGTTCTCCGCCGGATCATACGTGACGATCGAGCCGTCCGCCCCGCGTGCCGCCATCACCGAGAGCTCTTTTTCAAAAGGAACCCAAGCCTCCAGCACCGCGCGGGGAGCATCGAACTTCGCCCACACCTCCGCCGGATCTTCATGACCTTCCAGCTTGATCTGGCCCTTGCCATCATAGCCGAAATCCGCCGTTTTCAGGACGCCGGGCCCGCCCAGCTCCCTCATCGCCACTGCCAGGTCCGCCGCGCTCGCGACCACCGCGAACGGCGTGTGGGGAATCTGCATCTCACGCAGGAAATTCTTCTCACGTTCGCGGTTCTGACAAATGGCGATGGCGCTCGGTGACGGATGCAGTCCGGTACTCCGAGCCACCGCCTCCAAGGTCTCACGCGGAATGTTTTCAAACTCCACCGTGGAAACCGTCACCCTGCTGCAAAAGTCTTGCAAGGCCTGGGCATCATCGAACGGGAGGTCGATGACCTCATCCGCACACTCCACCGCCGGCGCTTCCAGGCCGCCCGTCCAAATGACCGTACGCACCCCCAAACGGCGGGCCGCCAGCGCGATCATACGGCCAAGCTGGCCACCACCAATGACGCCCACGACACAGTGCGGCGAGTGAATAGGAAGAGATGAAGACATGAAATCAATCAATGGGATCCAAAGGAGGCAAGGCGGCGGACTTCACCGCAGCACTTTGGTTTTTACGGAAATGGGCAAGCTTTGCGGCCAGGCCGGCATCGTGGTTCGCCAGCATCGCCACGGCAAAAAGAGCGGCATTGATCGCCCCGGCCTTACCGATCGCGAACGTGGCGGTCGGGATGCCTGCGGGCATCTGGACGATCGACAATAGCGAGTCCACCCCTTGCAGCGCCTTGGATTCCACCGGCACACCCAACACCGGGATATCCGTCATCGCGGCCGTCATCCCCGGTAAATGTGCGGCACCACCCGCGCCGGCGATGATGCATTGCAGCCCCCGGTCACGAGCGGCGTGGGCGTAGGAAACCAGCTTGTCGGGCGTCCTATGGGCACTCACCACCTCCGCCTCCCACGCCACCCCGAAGTCACGCAAGGTCCGGGCCGCGTGCTCCATGGTCGGCCAATCCGATGTGCTTCCCATGATGATTCCGACGTGTGGCGCTGTGTGCATGCCCGCAGCGTGGCGGACTCACTGCGGCACGTCAATACGCAGCTTACTCACCGGAGGCACCTTCATTTTTTCAGATTGCGTCCTTGCTGTTGGTTTCACGACCCCGTAAAGAGGAGCCACGCAAAAAATGAAAAGATTTTCCCACCTCACACTCGGCGCGGTGTTCGCGCTTGCATCGCAACAGGCCCTCCTGGCTCAGGAATCCTCCCCTGAGATCGCAGGTCTTGAAAAAACCGCCGCCGATTTCATCGTCGCTTATAACTCGAAAAACGCGGCCGACATCGCGGCCATGTTCCTTGAGAAAGGTGAAATCAGCGATGCCGCAGCCCAGGAAGTCACCACCGGCAGGAGTGAGATCCAGGCCAAGTATGAAGCGATCTTCGCCGCCGCTGATGCCCCCTCCATCGCCATCGAGGTGGATTCTGTCCGGCTGGTCAGCGAGAACCTCGCCATCGAGGACGGCACCTGGCATTTTACCTCCCCCGGAGTGGACTTTCCAACCCGATCATCGACCTACACGGCGGTCCTCCAGAAAAACCAAGCGGGCGTGTGGCAGATTGCCAGCACCCGCAGCCTCAAGGACGTGACCACCGCGGCCGGCCATCTCTCCGAGCTCATCCAAGGCCTCAAGGGCGACTGGACCGGACAAAAAGACGGCCTCCGGGTGGATCTTGCCTTCGGCTGGGACACCACGGGTAACTTCATCACCGGCGAGATGCTCGTCACCAAGCCCGACTCCGAGCCCCTGACCACCCACTTCCGCTTCGCATGGGACGCCGGCCGCGAGATCATCACCTGCTGGACCTTCGACGACAGTGGCGGATTTGCCACTGCCGACTGGACTCCCACCGAGTCAGGATGGCAAATCCGCACGGAAGGCACCACGGCCGATGGTGAAGCCATGAGTGCCAACCAGACTCTTACGTTTGAAGGGAAAGACACCTTCATCTGGGCCGGGAAAGACCGCCTGATCAACGATGAACTCCAGCCGGATGTAAGTTTCAGGATCGTTCGCCAGGCCCCGGAACCCGATGCCGACCTCGAAGCCAAAGAAGCTCCTGCCGCAGACGCCCAGTAAGCCCAAAACCATCACTGAATCATGAAACACTGCATCTCTCTTTTCGCTTTTTTCGTCGGATTCTCGCTCCTTGCCCAAACCGTTGACGCCCGTGGAGAGGGTCGATCAAGAAGCGGTGGCGGAAACAAGGCCAGCAAAGCCTCCGCACCCAGCCGCAGCCCGGGAACCGGCACCAAAATCAGCCGCCCACAATCCCGCCCTGCTCCACGCCCTGCCGCCAAGCCTGCTGCCCGCCCGACAAGCCGCCCCGCAGAGGCACGCCCCGCGGCGAAACCCGCTCCCGCGCCGACCTCGCGCCCGTCCGTCCAGCGCCCGACCACCCGCCCCGCGCCCGAGCGTCCCACAAGCCGTCCTGAAGCGCGCCCGAATCCCTTGCCCGGGGGCAGCTCGGAAACGAACCGTCCCGCCGCACGTCCCGAGCAAAGGCCGGACTTCAACCGTCCTCAAACACTCCCCGCCGAATCACAACGACCTCTCGAAAATCGCCCGAATGTCACCCGCCCTTCGACCCTCCCGGGAATGGTCACCTACCCAAACCGCCCCGGCAAGGACCGCCCTAACTACGGTGGAGCCAACCGTCCCAATGTCGGAAACATCGGGAATACGAACATCGGCAACATCGGTAACACGAACATCGCCAACATCAACCGCCCGAGTGTCGGCAACATCAACAACATCAACAACGTCCACATCGACAAGGTCAACGTGGGCGGACAGAACCTGGGTCTCAACCGCCCCGCGACCCTTCCCGCGGCCAATCGCAACTGGGACAACAACCGCTGGGGCGGCAACCGGGGAGTGTGGGGGAATAACAACAACATCAATGTCAATGTAAACAACAACTTCTATCAGAATAACAACTTCTCCTACCGCCCGAACTACTGGGGCGCGCGTCCATGGTGGGGCGCGAGCACCTGTTATCCATGGCACTACGGCCACTGGAACTACGGCTGGAACAGTCATTATTATCACAGCCACTGGTATTATAACGATAACAACTTCGCCTCGGGTTTCATGTGGGGCATCGCGGTGTGGAGTCTTGGTAACATGATCTATGACATGGGCTACCACTCCTACCGGAACCCCTATCCCGCGCCGCCCGTTCAGAACACCACCGTCGTCTATACCCAACCGCTCTCGGTCAGCGCTGCCGCAAATCCGCCCGGTAATGAACAACAAACGGAGATCGCGGAAACCAAGTCCGCCGATGCGGTCGAACGCTCGCGCACGGCCTTCAAAAAGGGCGACTACGTCACCGCCGCCACCGCTGTGGATGAAGCGCTCGGCTACACCCCGGGAGATGTCACGCTGCATGAATACCGAGCTCTGATCATGTTCGCGCTCGGCAAATACGCGGACTCCACCGGCGTGCTCAATGCTGTGCTCGCATCCGGTCCCGGCTGGGGCTGGGATACCATGATCGCCTTCTACGGCGACTCCGCCACCTACAGCTCACAACTCCGCAAACTCGAGGCCTACGTCAAAGGCAAGCCGGACAGCGCGGAAGGCCGCTTCCTGCTGGGCTACCACTACATGGTCTGCGGCTTCATGGACAAGGCTTACGAACAATTCGAGCGCACCACCAAGCTCCAACCGGCGGATTCCATCGCCCGCCAGCTTCGCGATCTCACCAAGAGCTCCCTCCCTGACGCCGGAGGGGAAACACCCCCGCCATCCGTGCAACCGACACCAATCCCTTCGGAAAAACTCGTCGGAACCTGGGTAAGCGACCGCGGCCAGGAAGGCAAGATCACCTTCAAAATGGAAAAGGACGGCAACTACAGCTGGTCCTATACCGTTGAGGGAAAAACCACCGATCTCAAAGGCACTTACGGGCTTGATGACAAGGGACTGCTCGTGCTCTCCTCGGATGGCTCGCAGATGATTTCATCGGTCACTCTTGAAAGCGAGAGCACCATGAAATTCGTGCTGATCGGAGCTCCTGATGGCGATCCGGGCCTGAGCTTCACCAAAGCTTGAGCAGGGGACGGCTCCAGCTTTGACAAGCGAGCCGCCCGGTCCTATCGATGCGCCATGCGGTCACTGATCAAACACGTCCTCAAGCGCAGCGAGCCTACGGATGAACTCCATGTCGCCGGCTGGGTGAGAACCCGCCGCGATTCCAAGGCGTTTTCGTTTTTGGAACTCAATGACGGAAGCTGCCTTGGCAATCTCCAGATCGTCGCGGACGCCGGCATCCCCGGCTACGAATCGATTTCCAAAATGCTCACCGGAGCCTCCATCGAGGTTCATGGGAAATTGATTCCCTCGCCAGCCGCCGGACAAACTTGGGAGATGCAGGCCAGTTCCCTGAAGCTGCTCGGCGAGGTCCCCGAAAACTATCCGCTTCAGAAAAAAGGCCATAGCACGGAGTTCCTCCGCAGCATCGCCCATCTCCGGCCCCGCACCAATCTCTACGGAGCGGTCTTCCGGATGCGCAGCCGCATGGCCTATGCCGTGCATCGCTTTTTCCAGGAACGGGACTTCATCTATGTCCACACCCCCATCATCACCGCCAGCGATTGCGAAGGCGCGGGCGAGATGTTCCGGGTCACCACCTTGCCGGAGGATCGCATCTCGAAGACCACGGAGGACTTCTTCGGAAAAAAAGCCTTTCTCACCGTCAGCGGCCAACTGGAAGGTGAGACCTTCGCCTGCGCCCTTTCGAACATCTACACCTTCGGTCCCACGTTCCGGGCGGAGAATTCCAACACCTCGCGCCACGCGGCGGAGTTCTGGATGATCGAGCCGGAGGTCGCCTTTTGTGACTTGGAGGGCGACATGGATCTCGCCGAAGCCCTGGTCAAGTTTCTCGTCCGGGAAGCCCTCGAACACAACGAGGGCGATCTCGCGATTTTTGAAAAATTCGTGGACAAGGGCCTGCGCGAGCGGCTCGAGTTCGTCGCCAGCCGCCCCTTCGAGCGCATCACCTATACCGCCGCAGTTGAACTGCTCCTGGCCAGCGGCAAAACGTTCGAATTCCCGGTCGAATACGGACTCAACCTGCAATCGGAACACGAGCGCTGGCTCACGGAAGAGCATTTCAAACAACCGGTCACCGTCTATAACTACCCCAAGGAAATCAAACCCTTCTACATGCGGCTCAATGACGACCAGAAAACCGTCACCGCCATGGATGTGCTGGTCCCGGGCATCGGCGAGATCATCGGCGGCAGCCAGCGCGAGGAACGGCTGGACATTCTGTTGGAAAATTTTGCCAAACACGGCCTCGATCCGGAGGCTTACGATTGGTATATCGACCTCCGCCGCTACGGCAGCGTCCCCCATGCCGGCTTCGGGCTTGGGTTCGAGCGCTTGTTGATGTTTGTGACGGGCATGGCGAACATCCGCGACGTGATTCCCTTTGCAAGGACACCCGGGCACTGTGAGTTTTAGATCCAGTCCCATGAATTTGTTAGTAGAACAAAAACCGCTGATCTCGCGCTACCGCCTCAAGGCCCGCGGGTTTTTGAACTCGATCTCGAACCGCAGCGTTTTCGAAGGGGCCCTGATCCAGGTGGACGGCGGCTACGGCTGCATCCACCCGTGGGCCGAGCTCGGCGATCCACCCTTGGAGAAGTGTCTAAGCGATCTCGCCGGAGCCCGCCGCTGGCCGATCGTCCGCCGTGCGCTGCGCTGCGCCGAGTATGACCGCGCCGCGCGGGGGTATGAGGAATCTTTGTTTGAGGAAATGGAAGTGCCGCTCAGCCATGCCACGCTTGCCAAGGCGGATGCCGCCGAAGTCGCCCGTGCGGTGGATGCCGGGTTCACCGCTGTGAAGCTCAAGGCCGGGCGCGATCTCGCCGCCGAGTCCACATTTCTCGAATCCATGGCCACCGAATTTTCCGCTCTCCGCTGGCGCTTGGATTTCAACGAATCCCTGAGCCCCGGCGAAGCGGCGGACTTTCTGCGAGGACTCTCCGAGAAGACCCGCGCCGCCATCGACTTTGCGGAAGATCCTTGTCCCTACTCGGACACCGCCTGGCCCGCGCTGCGGAAAACGACCGGGGTGAAACTCGCGGTGGACCGGGAAGCATCCCCACAATCGGCCGCGGCCCAGTTCATGGTGATCAAGCCGGCGGTGGATGAACCATTTTTGTTAGGGGAAGCCGCACTGGCCTTCCAGCAACGGGTGATCCTGACCAGCTACATGGATCACCCGCTCGGCCAGGCCTTCGCCGCATGGGAGGCCGCCCGGCTTGAATTGCAGTTTCCCGGCCTGGTCGGACTCTGCGGATTGCAAACCCATCACCTTTTCGAGCCGGATGAATTCACCGAAGAGCTGGGCCCCTGGTCGCCGACATTCAAGGCCCCCGGCGGCACGGGACTCGGCTTCAATGACCTGCTCGCCGCCTTGCCATGGACGCGTCTTTACTAACAAGTTCCGAGTTTTGGGAGCAATCACAGCCGGTCGGGCGTGGGAGCATTCCAGAACATCCCGCACTGTTAGGACACGTGTTATTTGAAACCTCGGGCAGCTCGGGCGCACCCAAGTCGGTCGCGCTTTCCAAGCGGGCCTTGCTGACCTCGGCGGCGGCAGTGAACCAGCACTTGGGAGTGACCTGCGCCTCACGCTGGGGCCTCGCCCTGCCACTCCACCACGTCGGCGGCTTCGGCGTGGCTGCACGTGCCTACCAGGCGGGATGTGCGCTCGATGCATTTTCCCTGCGCTGGGAGGCGGCGGCATTCGCCCGCTGGCTGGCGGACGGCGAGGTCTCCCACACCTCATTGGTGCCCACCCAGGTGCATGATCTGGTCCGCGCCGCGCTGACGGCGCCGACCACGCTCCGCGCCATCGTCGTAGGTGGTGGACACTTGGATCCGGCGACTGGCCAGGCGGCCCGCGATCTCGGTTGGCCGATCCTTGCAAGTTATGGGATGACCGAAGCGGGCTCGCAAATCGCGACTCAGCCGCTCGATCTGCTCGACCAGCCCTACCAATCCTCACCGCTTCCGCTGTTGCCGATTTGGACGGGCCGAACCGGAGCGGACCAAGCCCTGATCATTTCAGGCCCCGCCTTGTTTTCAGGCTATGTGATCGACGGTGTTTTCCAGCCACTCGCGGGCGCGGAGTTTGTCACCGCAGATCGAGTGGACCTCCAAGGCCGCGC
>CALMKO010000220.1 GCA_937867415.1 uncultured Verrucomicrobiota bacterium
GGGGGGAACATCCATGTCGGGGGACACGGAACGACACCACAGTATTAAAAACACCCCACCCTACAAGATCATTAAACTATGAATCTATGAACAAGCAGCACGGCATGAAATTCAAGCAACACTTACATCAAGTGGGCACCCGCTTCCGCAAGTTCCGAGCGCTCGCCGCGGTTCAGCGCGACATGGGCCACGAAAGGCTGGCCCTTCAAGCGGTTGCGGGTATAGACGAGGCCGTTGCTTCGGCTGTCCACATAGGGATTGTCAATCTGCGCGGGGTCGCCCACGAGCACGAGCTTGGAGTCACGCGACATGCGGGTGACGATGGTTTTCGCCTCCTGCGGGGTGAGTTGTTGAGCCTCATCGAGGATGAAGAAGCGGTTCGGAATCGAGCGGCCACGGATGTAGCAGAGCGCCTCGATTTCCAGAATCCCCTGCTCCATGAGCAATTCATAGGGCTTCTTGATGGTGGCGGGTGCGCCGCCGGCACCACTGGTTTTTTGCTGCTTACGGCGCGGGCCGAGTGGAGTCGTAGGACGCATGAGCAGATCAAGTGCGTCGTGGATCGGCTGCAGCCAAGGACGCATCTTCTCATCGAGCGAGCCGGGTAGGAATCCGAGCTGGTCGCCCATGGCGACGACCGGGCGGCTGACGGTGATCCCGTTGTATTTACGGTTGAACATTTCATGCAATCCCGCCGCCACGGCGACGAGCGTCTTGCCCGTTCCGGCGTGGCCGTAGCAGGTGACCAGAGAGATGTCCGGGTTGAGCAAGGCATCGATCAGGCAACGCTGCCCGAGATTCAGAGGCTTGAGCGACTGGCCATCGGGAATTTTGAGAACCTCCGGGATATTGAGCCGCACGAAGCGGCCGTCTGCCGCCAACCGGGCTGGGATCGTTTGTTTCTCTCCTGCTCCGAGCAACACGTATTCGTTGATGGCCACGCCGGTGATGCGCTCCTCGGAAATGGGCAGCTCACCGGTGCTTGCAAAGCGGTGGAGCTCGCTGGGATCCACCTCGATCCGGCACACCTCGTAGTTGGAGACCTCGCGGGCATCCACCTTGTCATTCAGGTAATCCTGGCAATCAATCCCCACCGCGCGGGCCTTGAGCTGCATGTTGATGTCCTTGGTCACCAGCACGACGGGAGCATCGTTATACTGCATCAGCAACAAACAGGCGGCGAGGATGCGGTGATCGACCCGCTCACGGTCTGGAAAGACGCGGTGGAAGCGATCCAAGGTATCAGAATTCTTCGGGCAGCTCGCAGGGTCGTAAATGACCAAGCGCACCGTGCCACCACCCTCGGTATCCACGCCCCGGGTGACTTTATCCGCCGTCGAGAATTGTTCGGTAAGGCGGCGGTGGACTCGGCGCGCGTTGGCACCCCGCTCGGTCTGCTCGGATTTGAACTTATCGAGCTCCGCCAGAACATCGACCAGAATGCAAAGATGGTTTTCCTTGAAGCGCTCCAGCGCCGCAGGGTCGTGAAGGAGGACGTTGGTATCCAACACGTAGTTCTTCGCCTCTTGCGTCGGGGCCGTGAGCCCTAGATCCGTTGGTTTCGGAGAATCCCCACCCGAGCGCTTCTTTCGGGGGTTGATCGTGGACTCGGATTTTTTTTCAAGCAATGCGGACTGACCTTCCTCGGTGCGATGAATCATCGTGATGGCTGGGGATGCTGGGTGTTTTGACGGGTGTTAGATAGCATGATGCTGCCCCGTCGCCAGCACACACAATGCCAAGTCGTGGCAGCGAATCTTTAATCTCTTTAATCAAGATGACCTAACTATCTCTGGATCCCCAGGTTTGGCAATCCCGAAATTTCCGCTTTTCCTTGCGCTGTGCCGAACTCCTCCGGCTGTCGATCCAGCTTTGCACGGAGGCAACCGGGGTGTATGAAAGCCATGCAAGCCGTCGTATGGTTGGCTGGAATTGAGATTTGCAAAGGAGTCAACCATGAGCATGCAGTCGAAACAGGTGATCATCGAGAAACAAGGAACCACCACCAGCAAGCGGAGATTTCCGGTGCTGGAGGTCTTGTTGATTCTGGCGGTTCTCGGGGGCTTGCATTTTTTCCGTCGCCCGGCCGCGTCGCCACCGGGAGCCACCGCGCCCGCTCCAGCCGCCCCGCCGGCAGAGCTGCTTGTGAACAAGGTGGCGG
>CALMKO010000221.1 GCA_937867415.1 uncultured Verrucomicrobiota bacterium
AGCGTGTGGACGAGTGACCCGGTGGAAATGCCGAGCACCGACGCCACGCCCGCCGCACGACCCTGAGCGACGCTTCGCCCCACGATATAAAGCGTGTCCGGTCCCGGCGTGAGATTCAGTAGAATGCCGGTGAGCAAAAAAAGGCCGAAGTCGTGAATGCCGAACATGGGTGGTATTTTCCTTTGGGGTGGGTGTGCTGACGGTGCTGACGCCGTTGATTGAATTGATGGTTAGGTCAATGACGCCAATGATGTCATATCTCATTCCTCACTCATTCACTTTCACGTCTTCGAGTTGTGGAATTTCGTCCCCGGTGAAGAGACGGTAGTGGATCCTGAAGGTTTTCCCCAAAGGCGTTTCCAACGAGAAACCTCCGGGACCGAAGCCGTCGGCGACGTCGAGGGTGAAGTGGGCGGTTTTCCAGTATTCGTAGAGGTCCTTGTCGATCCAGAACTCGTGATCCCGGATGCGGCCGATGCAGACGTCTCCGAGACGAAGATAGAAGCCCCCTTTTTCAAAACATTGGGGCTGGGTGCCTTCGCAACAGCCACCAGCCTGATAAAACATGAGAGCACCGAACTTCTCTTCGAGCCGGGTGATGAGATCGAGGGCGCTATCCGTGGCCGCGAGACGAGGGAGCTTTTGCATGAGCTTGGAAGGGACAGCCGCAGATTCAGCTTCAGTGAGCGAATCTGCGGCTGAAGCTATTTTGTGTTAACTGGAAATCAAAAGAATCCGAGGGGCTTCTTGTTATAGGAAATCAAGAGGTTCTTCGCCTGGCGGTAGTGAGCGAGCATCATCTTGTGGTTTTCGCGGCCGATACCGGATTGTTTGTAACCGCCGAAGGGAGCGCCCGCCGGATAGGCGTGGTATTGATTGACCCAGACGCGCCCGGCCTGGATGGCGCGGGGAACGGTGTAGAGCTCATGCGCATCGCGTGTCCAGACACCTGCACCGAGTCCGTAGAGGGTATCGTTGGCGATTTCGATGGCTTCCTCGGTGGTCTTGAAGGTTGTGACGGCAAGGACGGGGCCGAAGATTTCCTCCTGGAAAATGCGCATTTTGTTATGTCCTTTGAACAAGGTGGGTTGAATGTAGAAGCCTCCTTCAAGTTCACCGCCGAGGTGGTTGACGTCGCCGCCACAGAGGACTTCCGCGCCTTCTTCCTTGCCGAGTTTGATGTAGGATAGGATTTTGTCTTTCTGGATCTGGGATGCTTGCGCGCCCATCATGACGGTTCGGTCCAGCGGGTTGCCCACTTTGATCGCCTTGGTGCGGGCGATGACTTTTTCGATGAATTTGTCGTAGATGGATTCATGGATCAGCAGGCGCGACGGGCAGGTGCAGACTTCGCCTTGATTGAGGGCAAACAGGACGGCTCCTTCGATGGCCTTGTCGAGGAACTCGTCGTCAGCATCCATGACGGAGGGAAAGAAGATGTTAGGAGATTTGCCGCCGAGTTCGAGGGTGACGGGGATGATGTTTTCGGTGGCATATTGCATCACCATGCGTCCGGTGGCGGTGGATCCGGTGAAGGCGGCTTTGGATACTTTTGGGTTGGTGACGAGGGTGCGCCCCAGCTCGGCTCCGAAGCCGTTGACGATGTTGACGACGCCGGGTGGCAGCAGGTCCTGGATGAGTTCCATCAGAACCATGATGGAGATCGGAGTGCTCTCGGCAGGTTTGAGAACGACACAGTTTCCAGCCGCGAGCGCCGGGGCGAGCTTCCATGTCGCCATGAGGATGGGGAAATTCCACGGAATGATCTGCGCGACCACTCCGATGGGTTCGTGGATGATCATCGACACCGTGTCCTGATCAAGTTCTGCCACACTTCCTTCTTCGGCACGGATGACGCCGGCGAAGTATCGGAAATGATCGATGGCGAGCGGCAGGTCTGCGGCCAGGGTTTCGCGGACAGCCTTGCCATTGTCCATGGTCTCGACGGCGGCGAGGTGTTCGAGATTCGCCTCCATACGGTCGGCGATTTTGTTCAGGATGATGCTGCGCTCGGTGGCGGAAGTTTTCCCCCAGGTCTGGAAGGCGGCGTGGGCGGCATCGACGGCCATCTCGATGTCCATTTTCGCGGAGTGCGCGGCCTTGGACATGATCTTGCCATCGACGGGCGAAGTCACTTCGAAGTATTGGCCGGTGGATGGCGGCGTCCATTGGCCGTTGATGAAGTTGTCGTAGTGGGGCTTGAGGGTGGGTTTCGCGACTAGGTTTTTGCTATCTGTGGACATTCTGGTGGTGGGTTGGTTTTGCATGCCGTGTATTCACGGTTTCTATGAACCTTCAGAAGCTTTCCCTGCGTGGACAACCTTGGCGGAATGTTATGGTAACGTGGCGTGACTTTTTTTGACGGAGTTGGCCGATGCGCGTTACGATGCGTACTGGATCCACGAGATGCGCCAGGGGCAATGGGGGCGGAGACGCTCATCAAGGCGGTGCGTCACCGCGCCGATGGAACCCTCGGGGTGAACACCGCTCGGCCATGACGCCGGAGCACCTCAACAAGCGCGGTTACGGCATCTTCAGACGCTGTATTCGGAGTGATCAGCAAATGCTCACTTTGCGGCAACCTTTTTGGGCGAAGAAGTCCCGGTAGGAGTCCTTGGTGAACTCCGGCACATTCTCGGCGGGGAGTTGCGGCGCCGCGGGGCGACCGAGCTTGGCGTATTTTGAGTTTCCCATGGTGTGCCACGGGAGGATCTCAATCGCCTGAATCGATGGGTAACGCGTTTCAAACTGCGCGATGGCGGCAAGATGTTCTTCCTGATCGTTGATGCCCGGGATCATCGGGCAGCGAAGGATGACGTCCCGCATCCAATGATTGCTTTGCCACGGATCGGACTCGGGTTGGTCTGAGAGGCCCCTGAGAGGGGCATAGAGCGGGGGGCCGAACTCCGGAGTCAGCGTCATGAACGCGCGGCCCTCGGCGGCCATGCGCTGGCGAATTCGGGTCCACAAGCCGATGCTCAAATCCACCCATTCGCGGTAGGCTGGGTTGCGCGGATTGGCGAGTTGGGGACCTTCGGAAAACCCGACACGGCCATGGATGTGATCGGCGGCGGCAATGATGGCATCCACCGCCTCTGTTTGGTCGGCGAGGTTGCTTTCGTGGACGCAGAATAGATGGGAGAAGTCTGCCGTCAGGCGCAGACCCGGGACGGCTCGGAGATAGGCAAGGCAAAGGGGTGCGGTGAAGAGGGCGCGGCCGCGGTGCGTTTCGTGAAGCAGGGGCACGCCTGCCCGCAACGACAGTTCGACCGCTGCCTCAAACAACCGGCGGTTGTCATCGAAGGAAAAGAGGTCGCGGCCGGTGTGGCAGTTGATGAAGAGCGGTTCGGATACAAGGGCGTGATGGTAGCGTTCATGGAGTGAGGTAAGGTGCTGTTCCGGCGTATCTCCGGCGGTGATGATTTGGGCGATGAGGGACAGGTTGGCTTCACGGTGGAGGCGGCGGATTTCCGCCATCGGTTCCGGTCGGTCTTTCAGGTAAATCTCTGTGGCCGACCAGCCATTGGTTGCCGCTTGGTCGACGAACCAGTCGAGCGGGCGGCTGTAAACTTCCCAACACGCTTTGGCGAACAAGGTTTTCACGACTTCAGAGATGGGTGCGGCGCACACCCAGGGGATGTGCGCCGCGACTTGGAATCAATGGGAACTCTTATAGCGACTCATCGCTCCGCGCTTTTTCATCACTTCGGGATAGGTGCGGGTGGGATCGGCGTAGCGGTTGCCGCCGAGGTCCTGACCTTTGGCAAGATAGACCTGGTGGGCACCCGCAAACATTTCCTCGTTGAACTTGCAGGCGGTGCTGGCAAAGCGAAGGGTCCAGCCGCAGCGGCGGATTTGCGAGGTGTTCGGCTCGCTCCCGTGCATGATGCGGGCATCGTGGATCGAGCATTCATTGGGCTGAAGCTCGATGTAAACCTGCCGGTGGTCCTCGCGTTGTTCTTTCTTGATCTCCGACCCGAACACGCTGTGGGTCATGTCGACAGGATCGTAGTCGGAGAATCCCTTCTTCGGCCCCTCGTGGGAGCGCGGGATCACCTTCATGCAGCCGTTGACCTTGGTTGACGGGTCGATAGCGAACCAGATGGTCGCCACCTGCATGGGCTCGACCAGTCCCTTCCAGTAGGCGGAGTCCTCATGCCATGGCACCCGCTTGCCATTTCCTTTCGGCTTGCAGATGAAGTGGCTCGAGAAGAGTGCGATGTCGGGGCCGACGATGGGTTCGATCAGGTTCAGGATGTTCTCGTCCAGCGCCCATTTCAGCAACTCCGGATGCATGAAGTGGGGAACATCCATTGCCTCGGGACGTTCGTTGGACGGCAGGTCACCCAAGATCTTTTCAAAAAAGGCCTTGAGGGCGTCGAACTTGTCCTGACTCAGGACCGGTTTGTTGATGATGAGATAGCCTTCGCTTTCGAACTGGGCCACCTCTTGCGGGGTGAGCCTTGGATTGGAGGTTGGAATGGTCTGTGTATTCATGACGCCGCCACCTTAGGTCGGGAGCGCCAACGGTTCTTCCAAGCCATTGACAAAGAGATATACTGTATTGATGAAGAAGCTGCTTTTCCGAAACCTCGTGACGCCCCCGCATCGTCCGCATGTCGCGTTGACGCAGTTGTCAGCCGCCCAGCCTGCTTCGGTGCGGCACACGCATGACTTTTATGAAATCTTCTTGGTGGCGACCGGATCAGGAGTGCACCACATCAATCGCGAAAAGGTCAATTTGGCGCCAGGCCATCTCGTTGTCATCCAACCCAGTGATGTCCATCACTTCACGATCCAACCCTCCCAAGAACTCGCCATTCTGAATGTGGCCATGTCGCCGACGTGGTGGAGGCAGTTTCATCGGTTGATGGGGGCATCCGTTCCTCAGGGTTGGTTCCGCAACGGAGCTCCCGAGGGGCATGTGCAGCTCCATCCGACGTTGCTCCATGGTGTCCGATCAATGTTCGAGCAGCTCGCCGGCCGCGATACCCGGGCTCCGGACGATCTCATTGAAGCCCTCCTTCGCGTGGTGGCATTGTTTGAATCGAAGACCGGGCGCTCCAATCCGGCGCCGCCAGTTTGGCTGGAGGAATGGAGAAGCGAGATGCAAGCGGCCTCCGACACCGTTTCCGAATCCATCCGGTATTGGCAGAAGCGAAGCGGACGCTCTGCGGAGCATCTTGCCCGGACCTGTCGCATGTTCTACCGGTGCACTCCGACCGACCTGCTCAACCAAGCGCGAATCGAGCGGGCCAAAAGCTTGCTCGTCACAACCGACGAAAAAGTCATCTCCATCGCCTACGCTTGCGGATTCGAAAATCTCGCGAATTTCTACCGAAACTTCTCCGTCCGGACGGGCATGACGCCCGGAACATGGCGAAAACGAGGGGTCGCCACCATTCCCTTCTGAGGGAAGTGACTCTGGATGAGATGACGTGATGGCCTTCCCAAGCCAGTCATTGCGCGAACAGAGCGAGGGTGAAAATCTTGGTTGCACCCTGTGTTGCTTGCGGAGCACGTCAACGCAAACAGCCCAGCGTGCATCTTGATGCCACGGGAGGCTGGGCCGGCCGGCGATGATCTTGCTGACGTGATTCACTGAGTGTTGACGGAGGGGGCGGGCTCGGCGGCGCTGCCGCCCTCGCGGGCTTCGAGGCGGCGGGTGGGCGCGGCTTCAGGTCTCAGCGGGCGGGAGCAGTGG
>CALMKO010000222.1 GCA_937867415.1 uncultured Verrucomicrobiota bacterium
GCGACCTTGTCCCCGGCGTATTTGCGTTCCACGATCTCGTTGAGGTTCACGTTTTCACCGTCGATGGTGATCATGCCGGCGCTGTCCACCGGTTTGCCATCGAGCGACATGAGGATGTCCCCCGGCTTGAGGATGCCATCGCTTGCGCTGGTGGGGATCACGTTGGTGACGAGCACGCCGTTGCCATCATTGGGAAGTCCAAGCGCCGTGCGCATGGCGGGATTGTGAAGCGGGAACTCCGAGATTCCGAGATCGACATACTGGTCGTAGGAGCCATCCTCGACGTCCTTAAGGAAGCGGCGCACAACAGGAGTAGGAATGATGTAGCCGGTGTTGTCGGCCTGGCGGAGTCCTTGAAAGGCCACCCCGACGACCTTGCCGTCCTGGACCACGGGCCCGCCGCTGTTTCCGGGGTTGATGGCAGCGTCGATCTGCACGACGAGGTGGGAGTCCGCGCGCGAGTGCGAGTAAGGCTGGAAATCGATGCGGGAAACCACGCCGCGGGTGACGGACAAGCGGTCACCACCGACCGGGTAGCCGATCACCCGGACCTGGGATTCCAAACTCGGCACCTCGCCGAACTCGAAGGTGGGAAAAGCTTCAAAATCCTTGAAATCATCCACTTCGAGCAGCGCCAAATCGCAGTCATGGGCGATGAACACCACCTTGGCAGGATATTTTTTGGGGCTGCCATAGACGGTGATCAAGACACGCCGGGCGTTGGATACCACGTGGGCATTGGTCAGAATGCGGTTTTTCCCGATCAGGAATCCGGTGCCGATGCCCCCGCTAAAGCGGCCTGAGTTCCAGGGCGTTTGGTAGTCTGGCACTTGCGTGGCCACCTCGATGCGAAGCACCGACCGATAGACGTCGGAAGGCAGAGATGGTGTCTGCGCGGAGAGCGTGGCGCTGGCCAATCCCAGCAAAAAAAGAAAAGTGGCAAGGCGGATCATGAACTTGCCTGGAGCATACTGATTGCACCCCTTGCAGCAAATGAAATTTCTCATGGGGAAGCGCCCCGCTCAGGAGCCCTTCCAATCGCCGAGCGGCTTGATGAAATGAAATCCCCAGATCTCGAATCCAAGCCGGTGATACAGTCGGTGGGACGGTGTGTTGGCCGTGTAGCTGTCCAGCACGAGGACCTTGCAGTCGAGCTCCCGGCCGAGCGCTTCCAAATGGGCGATCAGCTGGCTGCCGACGCCTGACGAGCGTTGGTTGTCTGCGACGACGAGGTTATCGATTTCCAAATAGCGTCCGCACCAGATTTTGGTGGCGATCCACGCGCCCGCCACACCGACGAGCACGCCATTCGCAAACGCGCCGATGAGTTGGTAGTGACCGTGGTCGTGGAGCAGCGTTTCGAGGCGCTCCACGATCAGCGGCGGCGGAGTCTCGCTATTGAGAAGCGCCAGAAGCTGGGCAGCAGCAGTGAGGTCTTCCCGGCCGAGCGGGCGGATGCGGATGACCTCATTCATGGATCGAAAAATGAATGGGTTTTTTCAGATTTTCAAGAACGCATCCGCTTCGAGGAAATCCTGACCATAGATCAAATGATCCAGCAAGGGAACGCCCGCAAGATTCTCGATGACGCCCTTGTTGGTGATCATGGCGGTGTCCATTTCATCCTCCAATTGATTCAGGATGATCCCGGCACAAGTCAGGCCTCGCGCTTGAATCGCCTGAATCGTCAGTAAAATGTGATTGATGACCCCGAGCCGGTTTCCCGCCACCACGACCACCGGCAACTTCAGATCAGCCGCCAGATCCGAGATGCGATAATCAGCCGTAATGGGAACCTCCCAGCCGCCGGCCCCTTCCACGATGACCTTCCCGTGCGTGGAGGAAAGTTGGCGGAATCCATCGATCAGCACCGCCGGGTCCACCTCGCGATTTTCCAACATTCCTGCGACATACGGCGCTACGGGAGTCTTGAGATAAACCGGATTGACCGCCTCGATCGCGATACCGCCGGAGGCCTCGGCGAGGATGGTGGCGTCGTCGCGATCCCCGCAAGCGACCGGCTTGTAACCCACGGCATCGAGGCCGGCACTTCGCAATGCTTCGAGGATCAGGCGCGTCACGTAGGTCTTGCCGACCGCCGTATCGGTGCCGGTGATGAAAAAGCTCATGCCGATGCGTGGCGTGTTGGGCGGCGGCGGTCAAGTGATGTGAATCAGAAATTTCCCTTTTCCCCCGCGAATCCCGGTTCATGCTGGCGGCACATGACAGCAGACTTTCTGGTGATCGGCGCAGGCATCGCCGGCCTTTCCTTTGCCATCCGTGCGGCCAAGCATGGATCGGTGGTCGTTTTGACCAAGGGCGACGCCTTCGAGTCCAACACCGCATGGGCGCAAGGCGGGATCGCCTCCGTGCTGCCCGAGGGGCAAAGGGACGAGGGCGACTCGGGAGAAAGCCATGTCCTGGACACCCTGGATGCAGGGGCGGGCCTCTGCAAGGAGTCCGCCGTGCGGACCATCGTGCAGGATGGGGCGGCGGCGATCGAAGACCTTGTGAGCTACGGCGTTTCGTTTGACCGGGAAAACAGCCACTTCCAACTCGGCAAAGAAGGTGGACACTCCCACCGCCGGATTCTTCACGCACGCGACACCACCGGGCTGGAAATCGCGCGCGGACTGATCGAGACCGCGAGAAACACTCCGAACCTCACCTTGCTCGAAAACCACTTCGCCATCGATCTCATCACCACCTCGAAGCTTGGCGCGACGGTGGATGATCGCGTCATCGGAGCCTACGTTTTACAAACCAAGACCAACGAGGTTCACATCTTCCGCTCGGATCGCATCATTCTGGCGGCGGGCGGTTGTGGCAAAGTCTATCTCTACACCACCAATCCGGACTCGGCGACGGGAGACGGCGTCGCTCTGGGCTGGAGGGCTGGCGCATCGATCGCCAACATGGAGTTCATCCAATTCCACCCGACGTGTTTCTACAACCCCGGGGCCACCGGCCCGGAAGCGCGGTCGTTCCTCGTCAGCGAGGCGGTCCGCGGCGAGGGCGGCATCCTCATCAATAGCAAGGGCGAGGATTTCACCAAAAAAATCGACCCGCGCGGGTCGCTGGCACCTCGTGACATCGTGGCACGCGCGATCGACCGGGAAATCAAGCGCACCGGTGCGGCCTGCGTCTATCTGGACGTCACCCACAAGCCGAAGGGCTTCATGAAGGAGCGCTTCCCTTATATTTATGAAACCCTGATGAAGTTCGGCCTCGACTGCGAAGTGCAGCCCATCCCCGTCGTGCCGGCCGCCCACTATCAATGCGGCGGGGTCCTGACCGATGTGAATGGAAAATCCACCCTTCGCGGGCTCTTCGCCGTGGGTGAAGTCGGCTGCACCGGCTTGCACGGCGCGAACCGCCTCGCATCCAACTCCCTGCTTGAAGGAAATGTCGTCGCACGCCGCGCCTTGGATGAAATGCTCAAGATCTATCCGTTAGGAAAATCCTTCACCTCCCCTCCAGAGATACCCGCTTGGGAATATGGCGACACCGCAGAGCCGGACGAGCTGGTGGTCATCTATCACAACTGGGACGAGATCCGCCGCCTGATGTGGGATTATGTTTCCATCGTCCGCACCGACAACCGCCTGCGGCGTGCCAGCGCCCGCCTGCGCAACCTGAAAAAGGAAGTGCGTGAATTCTACTGGGGCCACCGAGTGAACTCGGACATCCTCGAACTCCGCAACCTCGTTACCGTCGCGCGCCTGATCGTCGAGTGTGCCACGCGCCGCAAGGAATCACGAGGCCTCCACTATACCCTGGATCACCCGAACTCCGATGAACGGCTGTGCACCGACACGGTATTGAGAAAGTTTTAAAACAAGCACGATTGGCAGCTCGTGTTCCTCCGCTCTTCGAGAGCCCTGGGCATGGGACGGTCGCCAGCCACATTTGGTTCGATTGCGGGAAAGCACCTTGCTGATGGCGCCTTGGCGGCATCAGCAAGGACTTGAGTGGTCTCGGTTTGAGCCTTTCCCGCTTGCTTCATGTTAACGATTACTTCACGATCTCGCCCATAGGCGCCAAGGCATTTTTGGGTTCACTGCCAGTTTGTTCTAAAACCAGACTGAACGATTCCCTGCCTCTGACCGCATGATCTTCATTCACTAACAGTTCAAAACCGCCATTCATGCAGTTTTCCAAATCCATCCTCCCCGCGATTCTCTTGATAACCGGGCCGCTTGCGTGCCTGGCACAGGAGGAGCCTGCAGACAAAGAACAAACCGCGAAAGATGCCATGGCCAGAGCAGTGCGGGTGGATCTGACCGCCTACCAATCCATCGAGAACACGCGTGGAAATGAGCCCCTCACCGTGCGGATCCAGCTTGGCGATTCCGTCTCGGAAAGCGCCGAAGGCGAGGTCTATGACGGACTACGATTCACCGCCCCCAAGGAGCTCGAAGGGAGGGATTTCATCTGGTATTTCAATTGCCCCGCCGAATGGGCGCACTGGTACATCATCCCCGTGCAGGGGGATTTCGGGCGAGGCTTCCGGAATTGGATCGATGCAGACTGCCTCTATCAGGATTTGGATAGCGCTGGGGAAACCGACCGCCAGCGCACCTTCCAATCACTCGACGGAGACTATTTCCAACCCGGCAGGGAATACATCCTCTGGTTCCGAAAGCATGAAAACAGGCCCAGCCAGAATCGTGAACTCCGCGCCGTGCTGGCCTTTGCAGCATTGCCCGAAGATCAGAAAGAATGGGATTCCGTCTTGATCGAAGGCGCACTTCAACTCAAACGGGCGGCAGCGGAGGATCAGGTGAAGTTTCTCAATTCACGCGGCGGCCGTGCGATGCTGGATCCAGAGTTGTTTGACCCGGCGGATGCGCGCAGCCGCATCGACAATGTGTTTTTTAGCATCCGCTCAACCTCGCGGCTCCGGGGAGGATTTTTCATCACCTCCGAGATCGCGTGCCCACCTTGCATAAAATCGCCCAAGATGGCGGAGGTGCGCGCACGCCACGGCGAGCCGGACTGCACCATCACCCAGGCCGAGCATGACCGGGTGCATACACGCGCAGGTGACGCTCGTGATGAAAAAGAAGAGAACCTGACACAGCATTTCTATGACTACTTCGCCTTCGAGACCGACGCGAATGACCCGGAAGCACGTGTTCAACGAGTGCGCACCCATGCGAGTAACTTTGGAAAACTTCGCCCGCCGGAAAAAGGCAGCTTCATGCGCAGCGTGGGGATGAAAAACCTATCCATTTTCTATCAGGATGGAAAGGAAGTAGGGCGGATGTATTACTTCATGGAAGGCAGCAAAAAGCCCTTGGTGATCCTGGAACCACCCATGGGAGCATACGCCGACGATGATGACACGGTTCTGAAGTACGAAGGCGACGGCAAGTGGCTTTGGTTGGCACTCAAGGGAGACAAGGAATTACGGAGAATCCCGTTTGAAAACCACGTGATGCATGGCATGGGCGAGGGATTTCATGAAAATGGAAAACCCAGCTTCCGCGCCCCCTACCGGAATGGCAACCTCCACGGCGAAGCCATCCAGTTGAACGAGGAGGGGAACGTGATCCTCCGGCGGACTTACGAGGACGGCGAAGAGGTCGCGCCTGAAAAGGCGAATGGCCGGGAGTAATGATGATGCAAGCAACCCAGGCGCGGTAGGCGAATGGAAAGCCTGTAGCGGCGTGTCTATGACCGCCGATGTGACTGAAG
>CALMKO010000223.1 GCA_937867415.1 uncultured Verrucomicrobiota bacterium
GGTCCGGCGCTCGTCTCGATCGCGCCGTCGCGGAGTTTGAGTTCCTGGCGGAAGCCCGTGGCATTGGCGAAGGGGTTGGGAGAAAGCGAGACCCTGACGCGGCCGACCTTGAGCAGGCCGTAAGCACCATGATGCGGATTTTCGAGACTGCCGCTCCATGCATCGGTGCGGGCGATGTAGAATAACAGATCGCCGGACGGTTCCACCCAGGCATTCAGCGCGATTTCCCCGTTGCCGAGCGGCATTGAGCCTGCGGAGTCCGCGCTCGGCGAATCCCAGACGACGTTGTAGTCGTCCAGACTGGCGGCTTGGAGCGAGCAGGCGGATACCAGCAGCAGGCTGACAAGAGACAGGAACAGGCGCTGGGAGTGTTTCATGATCGGATTCTTTTCCGTAGGAAGTGATGAGGATTCTGCGGGAACGGCAGCGCCAATCATCGCACCTACGCCGCTAGAATCGTATTCTGACCGGAAAACCCGACATGAAAAACAGAACGCCTGACGATTCTCCCGACATCGTGCGAATTGTGATCACCACCCGGGAGAACGGGTGCTGGCTGCCAAGCTTACCGACGGGATTCAGGGTTCGGACACCTCGCCGAAGACCTCCACCTGCTTGATGCACAGGGGCGCGCTGCTCGCAGGGTGGAGCTGGAGCTTGATATACCTTGCCGACACACCAGGAATGTGGGCTCCGGCGGTGAATTGGGTGACTGGCACATCCCACACTGCGGCAGCTGAGTCGGCTTTCCTGATGGAGGTCCATTTTTCCTGATCCTGGGAGATCAGCAATTCCAGCCCCTTGGCCTCGGTGCTGCCAGGTGGGTTGGTGATGCGCACGCCTTTGACGTTGCGGCGGGCACCAAGGTCGATGACGGCCCACGGGCTGGCTTCGCTTTGAGTATGGATGGCGAAGGCTGCGTCCTTGCTGGCTTCAGTAGAGCTCGTTTGAATGGTAGCCGCAGCGGAAATCATCTTACCGTAGCCGGGACCATCGAAGATCGAAGCGCTCCCTGGGGCGGGCGCTGTTGAGGCTACCGGGCGATCCAGTTTCAGCTCGATCACCGAGTTCAAGGGGTTACGATCTTTTTCCGCGAGGGTCAGCGAGATGCCTGCTGCGCTTTGCTCAAACTTCACCTCGCCGCCGGTGAGTGCCTTGGCGGAGAGGATTTTCCCCTCGATCGGCTGCAAGTTCAGCGTTTCGCCGGGCGCATTGAGGACGTGGACGAACACCGAAGCACCCCGATGGGTTGTGCCACCCCAGGCGGCGTTGCGCAGCGGGCCGCCACGGGTTTGGTAAATGCTTCCGCCGTATTTGCCCATCCAGTCCCCCACGACCTTGAGGACTTCGATCTCGCGCGGCGCAACCTCGCCGGTGGGCATCGGGCCGACGTTGAGCATCAGGTTGCCGTCGCCGGTGACGCACTGGATGAGCAGCTCGATGACTTCCTTGGGCGTCTTGACCGGGGAATCCGGATTGTATCCCCAACTGCCGGTCAGCGTAACGCAGGATTCCCAGGGACGATGCGATTGGAAGCCACCGACGTGCTGCTCGGGTGTGTCGAAATCCCCTGGGATGGAAGCGCGGTTGTTGATGAGGATATGTGGCTGCAACTCGCGGGCCATGCGGTAGAGCCGCTCGGAATCCCAGTCCTCTTCCTTGAACATGCCGCCCCACCACGCAGCGTCGAGCCAGAGGATGTCGATCTTGCCGTATTTCGTCAGTAACTCGCGGACGACATTGAATTGGTAATCGAGGTATTTCTTGTGATCGCGCCCTGGCATGACCCCGCGCGGGTCATATTGCGGATGATACCATTCGCGCTGGGCGAAATAGAAGCCGATGGGCATCTTTGCTGCGTTTGCGGCAGCGACGATCTCCTTGAGGTAATCCCGGCCGAAGGGGCTGTTGGTGATTTTGTAATCCGAAAACGCGGTGTCCCACATGTGGAAGCCGTCGTGGTGTTTGGTGATCACGACGATGTATTTCATGCCAGCCTGCTTGGCCAGATCCACCCACTTGGTGGCGTCGAATTTCCCGATGGAAAACTCCTTGAAAAGGTTGTCGTAAATTTCATCCGGAACCGGGCCGACACCTCCGTCGGGGCTGATTTTCGATTGTCTGCCCCAGCCGAGTTCAACGCCCTTGAGGCTGGCGACGCCGAAGTGGATGAACATCCCGAAGCGCGCGTCCTGCCACCACTTCGCGGCATCCTTCGGGGCGAAGGAACTCGCGTCCCAGCGTTCTTCGGAGAATGGCTGGAACTTGTGGGACGGGTTGTGCTCCGGCAGCAACGCTCCCCGGACCGACGTCTGGCCGTGAAGCGGCTGGCAGAGTGTAAAGGCGGAGATGACGAAGGCGAGTAGCGAGCGGGGTGTGGATTTCATGCCGAATGTTGGGCATGAAATTCGAAACGAACCAATCAAAGAAACACGCCTGCTGGGTGGCTTTATCTCTTCCATCCAACATTCAAACAGAGCTGAGTGAGCAGTGATCACTGCGGAGGAAGAGTGAAAGAGCGGCGCTACAACATGGGGCCTTTCTCTCTCTCCGAAACACCGACGCCGCGTTCACGCGCGGCGACGGCGCAGGAGGCAGAGCATGCCGATGCCGCCGAGAAGCGCGGAGCTGGGCTCTGGGACGGCTTGCAGCGTGTTGAGCACGTTGATGTTACCGACTCCGGCGTCTGCCGCATCAAAAGTCACGATCCGCGCTTCGTCGAGATTACCACTGAAGAAAATTCCTCCACCAGGAATGACGCTGATGTGAGGTGTGTCATGCACCGGGGCTCCGGCGTAAGTTGATCCTTGCTGGACTCCATCGATGTAGAATGCGGTAGCTCCGCTAGTACGGACCAAGGCCAGATGAACCCAGGCGTTGGCGGTGAAGGAACCACTGGTTCCATTCGCATTGCCAATCCAAGCAGCATTGTGCGAGCTGGCCCCCCAGCCGTTACTGTCCATGCTGAGCTTGAAAGCACCGTTACTGGCACCCAAAATGAAGATGTCTCTCGACTGGAGGGTTGCAGTCCGCGCGTAAATGCCGAAGGCGAAATTGTCCGTCGGCAGTGTCGTCATACTACTTGTATTAGAATACCACCCGGCACCTGTGGAGGTGGAGGTGTCAAGGTAGGCCGTTGACCCCGGAGCAGAGACACCCACGGTGCCGACCGAGGTGCCACTGGTGTTTCCATTGGTGCCGTCCATGTCTTGAGCACCCGACGGCGTGCCACCTGTTGCTGAGTCAAACAAGGAACTGTTGCTGGCACCGAGGCTGCCAGCCTCACCAAGATGGTATTCCGCCACCAATATGATGGCGGCCTGACTGGAGGATGCAGCCAAGGCCAGAGACGCGATGGCGGCGGCGTATTTCAAAGGTTTTGATTTCATGTGTTGTTCTGGGTTGCTGTTAATATCCGGAAAGGAGTTTCGAAGGGGAGTGGTCTGATAATTACTTCACCACTTGGAGGCGGCCGAAGAGTTTGGTGTTGGCCCCTTTCAGCACGGTGATGACGACTTGCTCGATTCCCGCCTCGGGAGAGGTGATGGCAACGATGCCTCCGTTAGTGACGGGCACATCCGCCCAGCCGCTTAGGGTGCTTCCGTATTCGAAAGTCTCGGTGGTGCCGGTAGCGGCGGTACGGCGGAAGTAGGTGAAGATGAAATTCGCTCCGGAGGCATCCAAAGTCGGCAGGATGCTGGTGGTGGAAACCGATGGATCGCCACCTTGCAGGACGTATTCGACGAGGTTGGCGATGCCGTCCTTGTCGGGGTCCGCACCGGGTTCGTTATCCGGGGGGAGGATGCCCGGGTAGTTGGTGGCCATCCAATTGGCGAAGGGATCGGCGGGCGGACCGTTTTGCACGAAGAGGAAGCCGGTGCCGGTGATGGTAACGCCCGAGTAGGTGCCCGCGCCATAGGTGCCGGAAGGCATCGGTACGCCACCAAGCGTGAGTTCGTCAATGGTGTCCGTATTTCCCGCGAGGTAGTTGAGCTGAAGAGTCGCATCGGAGGCGACGATCACGTCAGCGGTGTCGGCGAGGCCGGAGTTGTTAGTGCCGTCGCCGAGTGTGAGCGTGCCTTCGTTGACGGTGGTGTTGCCGCCGTAGCTGTTCGCTCCGGTGAGGGCCAGCGTTCCGCTGCCGGATTTGGTGAGAGACATTCCCCCTGAGAAGGCGGCGGAAATATTGCCGGTGGTCGTGGTGTTGGAGTCGATGGTGACCGCCGCGTCGGAACTCACGTTGCCGGTCATGTTGACGGCCCCGGTGAGCGTGACCGGCGTGCCCGCCCAGCCCGTTCCACTGCCGCCCGTGATGTTGATCGCGCCGGTTCCGGCATTGGCCGAGAATGAAGATAGATTATACCATACGAAGTTGCGGCCCAAGGAGATGTTCAAAGAGATCGTTCCATTGGAAGCACTCGTGTCCAATGCGAGAGTGTAGCTTCCGGCCTCCTTTTTGCCCACATCGCCCGACAGGGTGATGGAAGAACCGGTCAACGTCGTGCTGGTGGCCACTTCGAGTCCCTTGTAATAGCCGCTGCCACCCGCCTGGGTGAAGCTAAGCGCGCCACCTTGGGTGATATCACCCTTGAATTGGATCACGCCTCCTGTCGCGCTCAGATTGCCACTGCCGGAAATGTTGGCCCCGGAGGGCAGCGAGACGGTGCCGTTGCTGTCTAAATTGTAAACGAGGGTTGCGTTGTTCACGACCGCACTAGAACCGAGGGAACCCGTGCTGCCGCCATTGCCGACCTGCACCGTGCCGCCGGAGATCGTCGTCGTGCCGGTAAAGGTGTTCGCTCCGGTAAGCGTCAGATTTCCGTCACCGGATTTGGCAAGGCCGTCGATGCCGACCACGGTGGCTCCGATGGTGGCGGTTCGCGAGGCTTCGACGGAGATCGTCGGCGAGCCGGAAGTCACGTTGAGGGCGAGCTTGCCGCTGCCGCTGCTGAGGGTGTGGTCGGCACCCGAGAAGGAAAGCGCACCGACCGAGCGGTTGGCGTCCATGGTGATGTTCACGGCAGCGCCGCCGTCGATGGTCGCCGACTGGCCGATGCCCTCGGCCACCGTGCTGCCCGCCCAGTTGGCCGAGTCGGTCCAATTACCATCGCCGCCGGTCCAAGTGCCGCTGCCGGCGGTGACGGCGGAAAAGGTCAGAGTGGGAGGGGTTGAGGGAGTGCTCCCCGTCGCCAGAAAGTGCTGGGTGGAACCGACGCCGCTGGTGATTCCCAGACCGTTGTTGTAACCGGATCCGGTGGTGGCCATTTTCTCGACCATATACTAGGGGATGGTCCACGTGACGGGGCCGGAACCAAAAGTCCCGTCGGGGTTTGTCGCGCCTGCGATCGGGGTGAGGCTGGGCTGGTTGCTCCAGGTGATCCCGGCCTGAGTCCATGCGCTGTTGGCGGTCCCCAAGCTCACGCCCGTCAGGAAATTGCCGAAAACTCCAGCCGTCAGCGTCATCGTCGCATCCGTGGTGATGCTGTTTCCGCTGTAGCTGCTGAGGTCGAAATTGAGAAAGGTGCGCTGAGTATTGGTGCCGCTGCTCTCGTTGTAGAGGGAAAGAGCCTCCACATCATTGCTATTTAGGTTGAATGAAATAACGCGCACATCAGCAGACGAGGAGACAGTATCGGCGAATGCGGACGATGCGGCGAGTGTGAGCAGCGCGGCGAGGGAATGACGGAGGAA
>CALMKO010000224.1 GCA_937867415.1 uncultured Verrucomicrobiota bacterium
TGAAAGACCGCAATCAAGGAGTAATAGGATTGCTTGGAAATTGCTTTCCCGGTGATGGCCGTTGAAAGAGCCGGTGGCCGGATCGAACGGCGGCGGGGATGCGTTGGCTCTCGCCAGGGCCGAGGCTGCTTTGAGAGTGCCGGACATGAATCTTTACCTGCGTTTCTGAGGTGTTTCTGAGCTTCCCGTCGCGCCGCACCACCACGGCACTGCGTGCGAATGGCAGTCCACCGGTCACCGGGGTAATGGCGGTGATGGCCGCCGTGCGGGTGTCGATGCGACCGTGCCCGACGGCCCAGTCCCCGGGCCTTGAGCAAGCCGTATTTCGAACACTCAGGGGGGCACAGTCCCCTCGCCGTCCATGGCAGTGGACTTCGCTTTCACGAACTTAGTCGAGCATTTCACTCCCCTTTTTGATTGGCACTACCTCTTAACCAGCAACGAAAAGGGCTGCCGAGA
Organism: uncultured Verrucomicrobiota bacterium; assembly: GCA_937867415.1. Classification (GTDB taxonomy): domain Bacteria; phylum Verrucomicrobiota; class Verrucomicrobiia; order Verrucomicrobiales; family Akkermansiaceae; genus Luteolibacter. The sequence continues at coordinate 460 of CALMKO010000224.1, forward strand.
CTCAAACCAAATACCTTGCGGCCAAGGGCTACGCTTGCCCGCGATTCGCTTGACGAAACCGCTTCAAAATCTTTGTCGGCGGGGTTGTTGCGAGTGGTTCCGGACCCGCGCGCGAACTTCCGCTAGCTCCCCGCAACACGGACAGCGGAAATAATTCAAAAACAGCACCCCAAAGGCAACCCTGAGCCTGTAACTTCCGAAAAGTCGCTTTGCCTGCCGGTGCTTCGAGCAAAGATTTTTTGAAATCACACCGCCATGACATAAAGGGCAGCGCACTCCACCAGATAACATTTTATAAAGAAGGTATGCAAGCAACGGAATGGCCCCGCCTTGAAGCGTAAGAATCAAAACCTCCCAATTATTTGTGAGTGATGAAAACGCGATTCCTGATAGCATTGCAAGAGTTCCTATCATGCATGCCACCAGGCTGAGAGCGGCCACACGGAGCGCTCGGAGAGCGCGTTTTGACGAAAGTCGATGCATACTCAATTCAGGTTTTCCAAGCGGCGGACTTCGCTCATAGAGTCTCAATTTCTTGACGGAAGTGCGAAATTAAAAGCCCTGGCGACTTGGTAGCCGAAAGCTGAGGAATAGTGTTGAAAATGGTGCAGGAGAGGAAATTGAGCACAATGCGCGAGGTGCGAAAAGGACAGCGGTTCATGTAATTCTTGCGCTACTTCAGTCGCGCGGGCCCAGCCACCCCGTCGGAACAGGCTTTCTCACATACGGCCATGAGTTCCTGCCGCCGACGGTGATGAACGCCTCCGTGACTAGACAACTTGAGGCTCATCTGGAATTGTTCCAGCGCAAGCACGGCATATTGACGTGAACGCTCGCTCAAACCCTCGGCGTCCGAGGATAGCATCAGATCATGCAAATATTCCGCTTTGAAATAGTGTGCCATGAAGACCCGCTCATGCAGGGATTGAAGGAGAATCGCGCGATCATGAAACTCCATTGCATCCCGTTCATTTCCCGTCCATCCCGCCACTGTTGCCAACTGCAGGGCCACCACAGGATCATGCTTCACGCCGCCTGTTCCAGCCAAAATCCGCCGGTAATACGCCGAAGCCCAATACTCTCGCGACTCCAACGAGGAAAACGCGTAGAGCTGATCGATAAAGACACCCAGAGCTTTGCGCTCAATTCCAAGAAATGGCGTAGCTTCTTGAATGGCCAGGAAGCATTCAAAGCGGCGGGCCGCGCTCATTCTTTCCGGCTGATAGAGTGGATTCCACAGCGCCATGGAAACCTCGGTCAGCCGGATACCCGCAGCCACCATGGTGATCGCAACGGCCAAGACGCCCACGTTCCGGAATCTCACTGCCCAAGGTATCGGAGCCACCACACGCTCTTTGTTCAGACGTCTAACAATAGGTCCGCTACGGCTTTCTTCAATCTTCTCGCACTCTTCCACAATCTGCCGCGTCAGTTCCACCATTCCTTTGCCATCACGCATCTTTTGGCGAAGCGTCAGGTCGTTTGCCCGCCGCAACCACCACTCATCCCGAGATGTTAGGAGAAGTACGATCAGGCGGAACT
>CALMKO010000225.1 GCA_937867415.1 uncultured Verrucomicrobiota bacterium
AGATCGTCGGCAGCGTCAGATGTGTATAAGAGACAGGTGTATGGCGGGCCAATATTTACCTTGCCGCTTGCGTCAGCCGCCATTACGCGAACCTCTTCTTTCTTGAGTGCGGCTATAGTTAATGGATTGTGAGAAGTCATTATGATATGACATTTCGATTCCGTCGAGGCCACTTCGGTCCATTCATTAATGAGATCGAGATAGCTATGCTGCCAATGAGGATTTAGATGAGTATCCGGCTCGTCTAAGAGGAACAAAGCTCGCTTGCCTCGCGAGATTCGGATGAGCCCCATCACCATCAGTAGTTGCCTCTCACCGTCGGATAGATCGGAAAAACTCACATCGCCAGTTTCATCGTTGGTCCGGTTCACCCAGAGGTGAAGATCACGGACTAGATCGGAAATATCTGTAGCTTCTAGTGCGGCAAAGAATTCGGCATCATTCTTGTATTTTTTTGCCAACGCCTTGAGAGTCTCCAATGACCGAATGAAGGCACCAAGTTGCTCTTCCTCACCACCTTTATCACGGTAGTCGTCGATAGGCTTGTCCTTAACGGCTATTGGATGAAAGGCCAGATCGCGAATAGCACGCGCACATTGGCCTGCTGGACCCTTGGCTCCCCACAGCGCCCGCGCCATGTTTGGGTTCTCATTAAACAGACCCTGTCGCTTTTTTGGTATCCGCTTGGTGCTCTTTGCATACCACGGCTCACGGAAGATCGCCAAAGCAGAATTGAAAGCGGTGACGCCTAGCTTTTCTTTGAGTAACTTGAGAACGCTAGGAGTCGGGTAAGCAAAGCATGATAGAAGTGCAAAAATACCGTGGATAGGGCGACAGTAGAAAAGCCGGCGAGCAACCCTTGCTTCCTGACACTCGATTGGGTTTTCGTTGAGTTTTATTGCGTCATAATAGCGCCTCTGGTGACTATCGAACAACTGCTCCAGACGGCGACTCGCCCCAGAATAGTATCCAAATACTAGATCGGGAAAATATGCCTCCTTATTTTCGTCAAATTCTTTGCGCGACAATTTCTTCCCGTTGCATGTCACCGTCGGCTTGCCAGTCAGATTGGACAGGATTATCCGCGCTTTGTGGAGCTGATACTCCACTTCATATCTGAAACGCGGTGCTCCGCGGTTGAGATCGGCAGAGCGAAAGACCTCAACAATTGCTTCGATTAGGTTCGATTTGCCAGCTCCGTTCTGACCGATAATTACCGTCGTCAGGTGAGCCTCATCGAAGCGGCACTCTGCCTCCTTGAGGTTCTTAAATCCATCGATGTAAACTCGATCTAATCTCATTACACGCCCTCCAATTCTTCGCCGTTTTCTTTGATCATTCCTTGTTCAACTTCCCAAGAAAGCTGCTTGTAGAAATCCACCATGGATAGCTGCGCTCGCTGGAAGAGTTGCTCGGCCGTTTCTGCGTATTGAGGACCTCCGATTAATCCCGCAAGGTAAGGTTTGCCCTTAACGTCTTCATCAAATCTACTTTTACTCATAAATGTGTGTTTTTTTAATGCTCTGGGAATCTTGGCGGTCCGACCAACATTGACTCTGACTTTCTGAGTTGATTTTGACATTCCCTCTTTGAGTCGTTCCAACATGATACCAGCCGGTTCGTCGTTGGGGTCTTGGGGGACGAGTTCGCCGTGGAAGGCTTTGGCGAGGGTGGCGGGGGTGAGGCGCTCGACGGTCTTTTGCGTGGTGGCGAGGCGGGCTTCGATCCGGTCGGCGAAGGCGAACAGGTCTTCGACTCGGCGGACGATTTCTTGTTGTTCCGGTAGGGTGGGAAGCGGGAACTCGAATCGACTTAGGGCAATGCCCGTGAGGTGCTTGATTGTCGTTCCCGTAAAC
>CALMKO010000226.1 GCA_937867415.1 uncultured Verrucomicrobiota bacterium
GCTCGATGTCACGCAGCAGGTCCGGCTCTTGCGCGGCCGCCTCGTCTTTGAGCTTCCGCTCCTCCCCGCACAGCACGGACACGGCCACCGCAATGATCACGCACTGGGCGAGGAGCACAAACAGGATGATGAGGATGGTCAGCATGTGGGTGTTCGATGTGCAAAAAATCCGGGAGGTGTCTCGACGCGCACCGGAATCTCATCGGCCGCTCCGCATCCCCGGTAGATCACTTCCCGCTCACCAAGTCCACTTGACCGATGACCTGGCCTGTCTCCGGATTATAGACCGGCAACTTCACGCTTCCGCGCACCGGCTCACCAGGCGCGAATACGAGACCGGCCTTCGCTCCGCTCTCTGCATCGCGGTAGCTGATCGACCCTGTCAGCGGATACTCCCCGCCGCACGAAGGCAGCAGGCACGCAGTAAGGGCAGGCAAAATCAGTCGGATGGATAAGGCGAGCGGTTTCATAGGGATGGGGATGGCTTGGAATTCATTTCAGCTTTTCAGCTTTCAGAATTTCAGCATTTACCCCCATCCCTCACCGCCGCATAGATCCGAGACAACTGCGGCGGATTTGCAGAAACTCCCAACCGTTGGGAGTTTTCGGAAAACCCGAAACGTTTTCGGGTTTCATCCAACGTCGGCCCATAACTCCCGGGACATCACCATTGGCTGGGCTTCCCCAGGCAAGGTGAATTCATTGTCCAGCCGCCATGCCTCAGCCAAGTAATGGGGGCTTCCGTGCTTCTCCGCAATGGCCGATGACAACGGAACCAAGCTCATTCCACGCTCCCAGATTCCAAGTTCCATGGACTCCCGCCTGCTAACTGCTCGGGTCATCATCATCAATCTTCCTCCGGACAATTCCTGTTTGAAAAACGGTCCCCATGGTCGGGAGAAATCTCCAAACATCTCCCAGATCGGATCATCCTTTGGGGCTATCATGCGCGACCCGCTGAGAATCGCAGTGCATCCCTTTGCAACCATGTGCCAGCGATCTCTAACCATGTTCCCGTATTCCTCCTCGCCTTTAACAAAGACCAGCTCAGCCGCCGGGAACGCTCCGCCTACCAGCCTGCCCCTCACCCACCGGGCACAGTTCTGGATTGCATCTATCGGGTTGCGGAGCTCCATGTGATCGCGCCTTACGCAACCCGGATCCAAGCCGTCTTTATCGTGTGTCCTATCAATCCCGACCACTTCGAACCAGCGCCACAACTCACGGCGGACTTCTTCAACGCTTTTTCTACCTGCGACAATTTCGACAACTCCATCGCCGCACCGGTCAAGATACTCGGAAGTGATGGCGTCCATCAGTCCTTAGCCAACTCTTCCAGCCGAGACTCCGCCTTCCTCAAATCTTCAACCGCCAGGGCTGACTCTCCCTGGCTGCTTCTGTCT
>CALMKO010000227.1 GCA_937867415.1 uncultured Verrucomicrobiota bacterium
GGGCCGGGGCCAAGAAGCGGATCAAGGACGAAAGAATCATGCACGGGATGACCAATATCTCTCCCCTCAGCATAGATTCGCGAATAGTGACTGGCCCCGGCCGCCCAACTGGCGGCCAAGGGAAGCGGTCGGCCCTTGACGGGATCATTGCCTTCCTTCAGCTCGCCCCAGGCCTTGAGGCGGGCGACCGTTTGTGCTTCGAGCGGCGTAACGACCGTCGGGTCCACAAGGTTCACCGTAACCTCATCGCTGACGGCGACCGCGTTCTGTCCGGTGGTGGTCAGGCGAATTACATAGGTGCCAAGCTGCGGGAATTGGGCGGTCGTGACCGCCGAACTGGCATTGGCAAAAACGACCGTTCCCGGCCCGGACACCTGACTCCACTGCGCCGTCCCCCCCGTGATGCTGCCATTCAGGATCGCCGTCATCGTCGGAGCATTCAACTGGATATCGCTCCCGGCATTGGCAGTCACCGGCACGCTGTTAGGATCGGGGACGGCGGTCCAGGTGAGGGTGGAACCGCTGATGCTGAAGCTGCCGAATTCCGACACATCGGTACCGGTCTGGACACTGGCGAAGGTGCCGCTGTTGATGGCCTTGCCGAAGATACTACTCAGGCTCCAGCTTCGAATGCCGTTCGGCGTGTTCCAGAACGTATTGGCGGAATCCTGAATCCCGGCAAGCGCGCTGCCACTCAGAACAACGCGGAAGATGGTGTTGGTCGAGCTGACATTGATGGCACCAGCCACGGACAGGGTGTCGAATCCCGAACTGGTCGAACTGGACGTGAGGTCCCAGTCAAAGACGGATCCGGCATTCAGATTGAGCCCGTTGGTGCCCACGGTAGCCACGCCTACCGAGCCGAGGCCACCGGGGGCAAGGATCGCGGAGTTGGAAATGGTGACGCCTTTGCCAATGGTGCCGGTGGCTCCACTGGCGAGGATCGTTCCGGTGCCGCTTACGGTGACTGCGGAATTACTTATCGAGCCGCTGACCCGCAGCGTGCCTCCGGTGACGGCCGTATTTCCCGTGTAGGTGTTGTCAGGATGGGTCAAGACCCAGGTGCCCGGGCCGGACTTGTTGACAGATACGAGGCCACTGCCGTTGTCAGCAATTGAAGCCGCCAAGGTGTTCGCTCCCGTGTTGGTGCCGGAGAGCGTGATGGAGCGGTTGCCATTTGCCGTTCCGGTGTAGGCGACGGCACCGGTGTTGGTGAAAAGCACCGGGCCCGTTCCGTTGGCCTCCAGAACCGCAGCGCCAGTTCCCCGAATGCTAAAGAGGCGATCCGTGCTCGACCCAGAGCCGGTGTATCGCAGCGTGGTGGCGAGATTGTTGTCGAACACCAGATTCGACGCCGCGTTCGAGGATTGGCCGATGCTGCTTGGCGAGCCGCCATCGGCGAGGCTGTCCACGGAGAGCACGCTGCTGGAGGTGATCGAAGTGCTGCCACTGTAGGTCTTGTTCCCCGTGAGACTCCAAGTGCCGGATCCAGTCTTGGCAACAAGAGTCCTGAAGCCGGGACTATCCACGATGTTTCCTTGGAATTCGCCATTTCCCGAGCCGCTGAACACCACGGTTTTGTCACCGTTGCCCGTAGTCGTCAGGGCGGAAGTGAAGATCAAGTTCCCACCGCCCGTGACATTGTTGATGATCTGACCGCCATTGGTGGTTCCCGCAAGGTTGATGATCCGATCCGTGGTCTCGCCGGTGCCTTCGTACCGCAATCCCCCCGTGGAAGGGGCATGGTTGAAGTCGATCCGTGTTCCTGATCCTAGATTGCTCGTCGTGCTCCCCTGATTGCCAATGCGGGTTACATTCAAAAAACCTCCAACGATGGAGACATTGCCGCTGAAGGTGTTGTTAGGATTCGAAACGACCCACACACCGGACGCGCCGTTTTTTCTCAATGACACCACCGAACCCGCCCCATCGCCAATGCCCCCGGCAAACTCGTTGCGCACAGTCGAACCTCCGCCCAGTTCAAACACTTTGTCGCCTATGCCCGAGATTTCCAGATTTGAAGTGAGCTTCAACAGGGCGGGGTTCCCGTTAGCTTGGATGGTTCCGCCGCCTGTCGTTCCTGCTAAAGAGAAAATGCGATTGGTGGTTTCGCCGCCACCGCGATAGTCCAATGTGCCAGCGGAAGTAGAGTTTCCAAGAAACACCGTCGTGCCGCCGCCCATCACGCTGGTCGTGCTGCCTTGATTGCCCAGGGTCTTGGTGACGCCATCCACACGAACCGTTCCTTGGATTCTCACATCTCCCGTGAAGGTGTTGGTTCCGGAAAGGAGCAACACCCCGTTTGCCCCACCGTTCAGCGCTAGGCCAATGCCAGAATTGGCTTCCGTGATGTTTCCGGAGATCGTCGTCGTCCCGCTATGTGTGGCCGACTGGGTGGCTCCGGTAGCAGCACCCAGCTCAAGATTCGCGCTGATGGTGGCGTTGCTGCTTCCCGCGATGAATCCTGTTGCGTTGGTGAGGGTGAGTTTGTTCGCGCCGCTGTTGGAGCTGAGAGTGTAGCCAGTGCCGGTAAAGGAAAGGCCTTGGATGGTGGTGCTTGCGGTCAACTGCGGCTGAACTGCCGCAGTGACAGAGAAGGAGGCTACATTTTCAGCCCCGGGGGCGACGCCGTCTGTCCAGTTCGATCCGGAGTTGAAGTTGTTGGCGGCATTGCTCCACGTGATGGAGCCAGCCTGTGCGAAAGCCGCCAGTCTGATGATGACCAGACAGGATACGGCCCACATTGTGGTGGAGATCTTTGATTTCATGGGATACAATGGAGTCGGGTTTTTCTTGTCTTCAATGGGCAAGTGGCTGGAGATTTGGTTTTCAGGGCAGATGGGAATGGGTAAAAGGAGACTGGACGGGAGCGGGTCCAGTTTCGTAGGCATACATGACAGTGCATTGGGTATTTCCGCATGACCGCCCGAACGTAACATAAAACGCCATGAAATCGCTCCGAGCGGGAGTTGCCTGAGTAGAAGTGGATTCCAAGCGAGAGGCCGGCACAGAGACCCGCGACGATCCGAGAATCCGCAGTTTGTCGGTTGCGTTGAGGCTTCTATTACCACAGATTAACAGGATTGACGCAGATGATGAAAAGGTTGTGGAAACGGTTCCGAAACCTCTATGCAGGAATCTTAATCGGTTAAATCCGTGAAATCTGTGGTTAAATTCGCGGAATTAAGAATCGATTCCCCTAGCAGCCTGTCGGACTTAGAAGAAGCTTCAAAATCTGCCGATCCTCGATCACAGTCCGCGCATGGCAGTTCGTTTCGTTTCCGTGGATCATGACACCCCGATGCTTTTGCCTCCAGATCTTCGAGACTGGGTGCCCGCCGATCACATCGTGCATTTCGTGATCGATGCCTTGAAGTTGCTCGATCTCACCTCGGCCAAAATCAACCACCGCGGCACCGGCAGCGCCCAATATCCGCCTTCCATGATGCTCGGCCTGCTCATTTACAGCTACGCCACTGGCACATTTTCGAGCCGCAAAATCGAAAACCTCACCTACGAAAACCTGGCCGTGCGTTTTCTTACCGGCGACACCCACCCGGACCACGACTCCATCTGCACCTTCCGCCGCGAGAACAAAGAACTCTTGGAGAACGCTTTCCACCGTATCCTCCAATGCGCCGCACTCACTCAAATCCTCAAGGTTGGCAACATCACTGTCGCCATCGATGGCACTAAAATCCTAGCCAACGCCAGCAAACACGGAGCCGTCAGCCACGGTCACGCCATCGAACAAATGAAGCTCCTCGAAGACCAGATCGCCGAACTGCTCGCCAAAGCCGAAGACGCCGACAGCGCCCCACTCCAAGACGGACTGAGCATCCCCGCCGAGATTGCCCGCCGCGAAGAGCGCATCGAAAAGCTAAAGCAAGCCACCGCCATCATCGAAGCCCGTGCCGCCGAACGGAGCCGTCAGGAAACAGAAGTCTATCGACAAAAGCTCGAAGACCGCGAGCGCAAACAAAGCGAAACCGGCCACAAACCACGAGGCAAGGCACCCGCGCCACCCAAACAGGAACCCAGTTCGAAGGATCAATACAACTTCACCGATCCCGAAAGTCGGATCATGAAAACCGGAGGAGGTTTCCAACAGTGTTACAACGCCCAAGCTGCCGTAGAAGTAGAAAGCCGCCTGATTGTTGGCGGATACGTCACCGATGCCCCAAACGACAAACAACAACTCATCCCCGTGCTCGGTTCCATCAGCTCCGCAGCCGGAAAAATCGGCACGACCCTCGTTGACAGTGGCTACTACAGCGCTGCCGCCATCGTCCAAGTGGAAACCGGTGACGGCCCTCAAGTTCTTGCAGCCACGGGCCGGAAAAAACACGGCAGAACCATTGCCGAGCTTGAAGTTCAAGCAGATCCGCCAGCACCACCCGCAGGAGCGGAGATTGCGGAAGAGATGGCATGGCGTACTAATACTTCAGCCGGGAAAAAGTTATATGGTTTGCGCAAAGAAACGGTCGAACCCGTCTTTGGCATCATCAAGGAAACCCTCGGCTTTCGTCGCTTTCATCTTCGGGGCCTTGTCAAAGTGGATCTCGAATGGACCCTTGTGCGGCTCGCCTACAACATCAAGCGACTCTATCACATCAGCCAAGTCAAGAAACCAGCGGTCGCATGAGGCCCAGGATCGGCTTGATCGATCATTTCGCGGTAGCTGGCAGGTCTGTCCAAACATCGCTCGGTTCAAATTGAAGAATGAACAATCTAACAGTTAATTTTATCTGGATGACCCATATGAAACCGGCGAAAGGCATCACATCGCCGGAACGAAATTAAAACAACCGCTTAATTTCGAGGTGGGTGCAAAAAGCCGAGACCGCCACCCATGGTGGCGCAAGCCCCGACCAGGTCCACATATAGACATTATCAAAAATCCCAAAAGCTCGACAGGCTGCTAG
>CALMKO010000228.1 GCA_937867415.1 uncultured Verrucomicrobiota bacterium
ACGATTTCCAATCTACTGCTCAGCGTCTTCATCATTAGTTCGCTGTATATTGGTCGCGAAATTTTGATACCACTGGCGCTATCGGCGCTGTTGACGTTCATGCTTGCTCCACTCGTGAACCGACTTCAGCGCTGGTTCGGACGGATCGCCGCGATATTACTGGTGGTGGCAATGATGTTCGCCGCCACCGGGGCCGTGGCCTGGGTGCTGACCCGTCAGGCCGTTGATCTAGCAAACAAGCTTCCAAGCTATAAGCAAAACATTCAAACCAAACTCCGTTCAGTCAAAATGCCGAGTCAGGGTCCCCTGGCGAAACTTTCGGCGACCATCGAAGAGATAAAGCAAGAACTCCCGGCCGGACCCCTGAACGGCACGTTTCTCGGGTCCGAGAACACACCGGAAGCTGAAAACGATGTGACACACGTGAAAATCGTCAACGGCAATCACAGGACCATAGAAATCATGCAGTTGGTGCTGGCTCCGTTGCTCGGGCCGCTTGGAACAGCGGCGCTTGTTTTACTGCTGTTGGTTTTCATGCTCCTACAACGGCAGGAGCTGCGAAACAGGATCATACGCTTGATTGGCCAGGGACGCATCACTTCGACAACGCGAGCCATGGACGACGCAGGCACCAGGGTCTCAAAATACCTCCTGATGCAGATCGTAGTTAACGCGACCTATGGGATTGCCGTGGCAATCGGCTTGTATTTCATAGGAGTGCCCAACGCAATCCTGTGGGGGGCGCTCGCTACTGTGTTGCGATTCATTCCGTATGTCGGCCCGTGGCTTGCTGCCACATTCCCGATCCTCTTGTCGATCGCTTCATCGCCCGGGTGGATGGCGCTGCTGCTGACTGTCGGGCTCTTCATTGTGCTTGAATTGATCAGCAACAATGTGATGGAACCCTGGCTCTATGGCTCCAGCACCGGCGTGAGCCCCATCGCATTAGTCGTTGCCGCATTGGCATGGACCTGGTTGTGGGGACCAGTTGGACTCGTGCTAGCAACCCCACTGACAGTTTGCCTTGTGGTGATGGGCCGTCACATTCCAAAACTTGCGTTTATCAGCATCGCGCTCAGCGATGAGGAGGCATTAACCCCCGCGGAAGATTGTTACCAACGGTTGATACGGGTTGGCGAACATGATGAAATGGAGCTAGTCGATCATTATCTAAAAACCAATCCACCGGTTGCATTGTTTGACAATGTTCTCATACCGGTGATCGCGGCGGCCACCACCGACCATCGTCTGGGTTTCCTTGATGCCGAACAACTGAACTACATCGAGCAGGGCTTGCTGGATATACTTGATGCGCTTGCACCGGATTCAGCGGCATCAGATTCTAGAGATTTCCGCGTCTGTTGTATTCCCGTGAGGGCACCGGGCGATGAACTAGCCGGAGACATGCTCGTGCAACTGTTATATCATCAAGGTTACACCGCCATCACAGCGGCTACTAAGATGCCATTGGCAGACTTGGCGGCCTTGCTCGGGAAGACTAAAGCCGACGTAGTCTGCATCTCGGCAGTAACACCGACCACGCTGATACATGCGCGGCATCTCTGCTCAAAACTTAGGGCTATTTTCCCGGAATTGACAATCATCATCGGCTTGTGGGCGCGGTCTCCGTTGGCTCCCGATATAGTCACCAGCCTGCGAGAATCCGGCGCGAACGAAACTGTCACCACCATGGCTGATGCCATCGAACGGGTAGCAGCTTATGCAAATCAAATTCAGTCCATCGATCGGATTCCAGGCGGACAGCCGTAACCGATAAATGCAATTTTTGAACCGGCATACGGTAATCGGAAATCATAGACGCCAAAGCCATTCGCTTTAATGCCCCTGTACGATCTGCCATCGGTGGAATTGATCATCACGGCCAGGTTGTCTTTCTTTTCGTAGCCCAAAAACATAGCAACATGGGTGATTTCGGCCTTGGTTCCAGCTGCCTCGAAAGCTGGCCTACCCCAGAATAACAGATCTCCCGGCCGCAGGAGTTTGAAGCCCGGATGAGCGAGATCAGAAGCGTCGGGCGGCACTTCATGGAACCTGCTATTCTGTTTTACCCATTGAAGCTGAGCGGCTGAAGTCCGTGGCGGATCAAGGCCAGCACGGCGCATCACAAAATACATCGCACCCGAGCAGTCGAACCCGCCATCCGTAGGCACAGTGCCCCGGGCTGTGTAGGGTAGCCATGGAAACTCGGTAGCCACGCCGATTGCGACTTGGATCAATTTTTGACGATCAGCGGGCAATGAATCGAAGTGCACCAAATCCACAGTCGCGATGATCGCGGGCTTTCCGTTGATGTTTCTTCCTTGGAGCGGATCCACTCCCTGAGCGAAAACAAAGTGTAATAAACAGAGCCAAATCACCAATTCCTGAGTCTTGAACATACTGTGACAAAACACTAACCAAGCAACGCGCCAATACAACCCTACATTACTGCCGAATACTTATCCCGTTGGATTTAATCCTTTGATCCGCTTCTGTGGAGTAGGGTTTCACCCCATGGAATCCTAGAGGATCCGAGTTAGAGTGGGCTATCCCCAAAGACGGACGCCATACCCAATAGGGGACATCAATCAACACCAGTGTGTTGAAACCATGTCGTCCATATCACACAAACAGCAATATTATGTCAATCGGAACCATCCTACTTATTATCCTCGTCCTGATGTTGATCGGCTCACTTCCTACCTGGCCGCACAGCCGGAGTTGGGGATACTACCCGAGCGGCGGTTTGGGCTTGATTGTAATCATCCTGATTATACTGCTCTTACTCGGAAGAATATGATCAGAAACCACCACCCTGCGATTCTTCGGAGTGTAAAGATTCGTCTATAAACTTCTGAACGAAATATAGCCCTTTCCCAATGGCAGCTGATGAAGCGTAGCAGATTCAGGGGCCATTGGTAAGAAGGGCGAAAATGCGAGCGCACCGAGCACGCTGAACATGTTGGCAAACTTCGATCTTGTCAGACCTTGTCAATAAGGATGTCGCCCGCGGACAGTTTCAACACATCGCTTGGCTCCAACAGGCGTAGGGCAATGTCCTGTTCCAATCCAGCACGGATGACCGTAGCAGTTACGTAGGGCATCGCCTTGAGCCTCCTTTTCGGCGCACCTTCCCGAGCTTCCTTACCGTAGTGAAGCAACACGCCGTGGATCACCATCAGCGACATGACGCAGCCAGCCCGAACTCCGCCAGTGGCGAATTAAACGCCCCAAGAACGACCACCACGATCACCAACGGATTGCGGCAGGAAACGCGAAAGCCGCCTGAGACACTTGCCCGCTGCCTTTGGAGTTGGCCCGGACACAGTCAAGCGCCGTAGCGCATCCTCTTCCAATAGGCGTTGCGATGAAGCCTTCAGCGCTGTGTAGGCAGCATCCTTTTCCAATAGCCCCAACTCCCCAAACTCGCTGCGAAACGACTGGAATGATCGTCCGGGCCGGATTGCGTTGCATGAGCTGGGGCAGATGGTGCGTTGTCTTCGAAACCTAATGGAAAGCTTGCCAACGCGGAATTCAGTCATCTTCTTGCTTCATCAAGCGCTCTTCCAGGCCCGCAGACAGGCGGAAAT
>CALMKO010000229.1 GCA_937867415.1 uncultured Verrucomicrobiota bacterium
AACCCTGCTGCCACTTCAGCCCGCCGAACACCTTGAGACCATGGTCCTCCGCCGCATTGAGCAGGCGATGATCCGGCAATTCATAAAGCCGCACCACATTGAACCCCGCCGCGGCGATTTGTGAAAAATCCAAGTCCAACGACTCCGGCATCCCACCCGGAAATGGCCCATACGTCACCGCTTTCATCCAGACACGCCGCGTCCCAGAGCGGAAAAACTTCCCGTCGGTCTGCCAGCGGTCACCCATTTCTTGATCAGTCACGGCGGGATACTAGGGCGCATCCGCTGGATACCCAACGCCAAAATCAAGGGCACCCCGGGCAAACTCGCTGCCCGCCAGACAGACTCAAATGAACAAACGGTTACACAAAGCAACCTTGTTTCCACTTGCGCGACGCAAGGCGCGGGACTACTCCCCCCGCATGAAATTTCCTGCCTGCTGCCTCGCATCCAGTGCTTTGCTGCTTTTCTCCTGCGATGAAAAAAAGGAAATCACCGTGACCGAGACCCGGCAGCCGTCCACCCGGGACACCTCCCCGAAACTGTTCGCCACCAGCGACGAGCGCTTCCGCGACGCGAAACCGAGTCCGGTCAAGGGCGAGACGCCCGAAGGTTGGCTGGTCCTTCCTCCGACGCAGATGCGGATTCTGAACTACCGCTTCGGAAGCACGGGCAACGGCGAGGTCTGGGTCTCACTTTCCCAAGGCACCGTGCTCGACAACGTCAACCGCTGGCTCAAACAGTTCGGGGCTGCCGCAGCCGATGACGCCGCCATGGCCAAGCTCCCGACCGTCTCCCTTGCGGGCGCTCCAGGCGTTTTCGTGGTCGCAGAGGGAACCTACGAGGGCGGCATGGGCTCCCCACCCAAGCCCGGTTCCGCCCTCGCCGGTGTCGTCGCTCCCATCAATGGCCAGATCCTCACCGTGAAAATGGTCGGCCCCAAGGAGGACGTCGCAGCCGCTCGACCCGCGCTCGACCGCTTCATCCAAAGCCTCCGCATGGCTGAATAATCCCCGACTCAAGCCCCGTATCCCGTCTCGTCCCAGCCATCATGGAAATTTCAGACTCACCCAGCACCCCCAAGCCGACTCGCCCCCTCGCCGGGAGGCTATTCGACGTGCTCTCGGGCTTCGGCCTCGCCACCATCACCATGCTCCTGCTTGGCCTGCTCACCTGGTTCGCGACCTTGGAACAAATCGACAACGGCCTCTACCCGACCCTCACCAAATACTTCGACTGGAAATCACTCTTCCTACTCCCGGAACTCAACGGCAAAATCGTCCCCCTCCCGCTGCCCGGCGGCTACTGGGTCTGCGCGGTGCTCCTCCTCAACCTCATCCTCGGCGGCGTCGTCCGCATCCGCAAGGGCTGGAACCACGTCGGAAATCTCATCTCACACTTCGGCATCATTTTCATGCTGCTCGGCGGCGGCGTCGCCCACCACTTCTCCGAGCGCGGGAACATGGCCATCGGTGAAGGGGAATCCAGCAACGCGGCGGAAGATTACTTCGAATACGTGGTCGAGGTCACCGAAATCATCGCCGGCAAACCCCAAAAAATCCATGTCATCCGCGGCAAGGACATCTCCGACCTTACCGACGCCAAGCTCCGCACTTTCCGCCTGCCGGAAATGCCCTTCGATCTGGAACTCACCTACTACCTGAAGAACACCGTTCCCGTCTCCGCCGCCGAGCGCGCCCCGGACCGCGGCCAGTTCGTGGCCGATGGCTACTTCCTCATGGAGAAACCCAAGCTCGCCAAGGCCGAGGAGGCCGAACGCTACACCGCCGGATGCTACGCCCGCATCGTCAACCGCGACGGCACCCGCGAGGCTCCTTTCATCCTTGCCGGAGCCAGCTTCCACCCCTACTCGCACCGCGTCGGCGACCGGATCTTCACCATCGACATGCGGAAGCGCCTCTGGCCCATGCCTTTCACCGTCAAGCTCGACGAGTTCACCGCCGACTTCCACCCCGGCACCATGCAACCCGCCAAATTCATCAGCAAGGTGACACGCCAGGAAAATGGTGGCGAGGCCAAGGTTACCATCCAAATGAACGAACCCATGCGCTACGAAGGACTGACGTTTTTCCAAGCCAGCTACGGCCCGCCCGGCGCAGGTCCCGGGCAAAAAATGTACTCGGTCTTTGAAATCGTCCGCAACCCGGCTGACAAGTGGCCGGAATACAGCCTCTGGATCGTCGCCTTCGGCATGGCGGTCACCTTCCTGGTCAAGTTGATCTCCTTCCTCTCCGCAGGCTCACGCAAGAAACGCCATGTCTAACTCATCCTCCAAAATCGGCCGCTGGATCGCCGCGATCCTCGTCCTGGGCATTCTCACGCTGGTTTTCGTCAACCTCGTCATCGACAACACCCCCAAAGGCGAGGCGCGCACCATCGAGGGCTACTCCCCATGGCCCAAGGAAACCCTGAAAATCGCCGAGACCATCCCCATCCAAGGCGGCGGACGCATCAAGCCACTCTCCACTTTCGCCGGGTTCACCATGTTAGGCCTCCACGGAGCCCGCAAAATGGAGGTGCTGGACTCCAGTGGAAAAAGCCACACCCTCCTCCCCACGGCCTGGCTCATGGACACGCTTTTCCGGCCCCAGCTGGCGGTGAAACTCCCCACCTTCCGGATCGACAACTCAAACGTGCTGGAGGCCATCGGCCTCAAACCCCGTGGCAAGCGCGACCGTTATTGCTACACCGACATCGAACCCGCCCGCGAAAAACTCATCGAACTCGCCAAGTCCTACGAAGCCATCGAAAAGGCCAAGCGCGACCCCGTCCAGAGCCAGACCATCGACCTCGCCTACAACCTCCGCACCTACGAAAGCCTGTTAGGCTACTTCGGCTTCGCCCGCTTCGGAGTGACCCTCCACGGCACCGGCAAGGACGGTGCCCCGGACCAACGCACTGACATCAGCGCGCTGATGACCATCGCCCCGGAAATCCGTAAACAAATCGCCCAATCCAAGGCCCACGGCCAGGCCATGGACCGCCGACTCGAGGGCCTGCTCCAGCAGTTTTTCGACGCCGCGAACTTCGCCAAGTTCGGGCTCTTCATGCTCCCGCCCGCCGATCCGAACGACGCCATCTGGCTCAGCGCCGGCAATGCCATGGCCAACGCCCTGGCCGACAAGGAGAACCGATCCGACCTCGCCATCGCCGACATCAAATCCCTCGAAAGCCTGGCTCGCTCGATCACCGTGGATGAACCAACCTTCCGCGACGAACTCACCCGCGTGCGCGATGGCCTCGCCAAACGCGCCGAGGCCCGCGGGGAATACAAACACGTCGCCATGGAGGCCAGTTACTATCAGAAAAACTGGTTTCTCAACGCACTCGCCTGCTTCATCATCGCCACCCTCACCGCACTCGGAATGTGGACGCTCGGGAAATCCAAACTCGCCACCGCGCTCTCATGGACCACCCTTGCCTTCACCGCCATCGGCCTTGGCCTTTGCATCATCGCCATCGCCAAGCGCTGCATCATCATGGAACGCCCGCCGGTGGGCAATCTCTATGACACCATCATCTTCATCGGCACGACCGTGGTATTCATCTCCCTTCTCAC
>CALMKO010000230.1 GCA_937867415.1 uncultured Verrucomicrobiota bacterium
GATTTGAGATTTGAGATTTGAGATTTGAGTGCGCGACTGTGCGGGGATGTCTTGATTTTTGCCATGCACGATCTGATCATTCCGCCTCACGATTTGACCATGCCCTAAGACCATGAGTTCGCGCCGGAATTTTTACCGCTATCTACCGCAACTGCCTGCTGAGGCGGATTGGGGGGTGCGGGTGCTGGATGCCGGATATGGCCCTGTTGAGCCACATGCGTCGTATCCGCCGCCCGGGCATCCGGAGGATCATGCGTTTTCCTGGGAAGCGGGGCGTCGTTTGGCGGCTTACACGTGGGTTTATATCACGGCGGGCAGCGGCGTGTTCGAATCGGAGATATCTGGGGAAATCGAGATTCAAGCGGGGGCGGTTTTTCTGATCTTTCCAGAGGTGTGGCACCGCTATCGCCCTGACCCAGAGACGGGCTGGGATGAATACTGGGTGGAGTGCGAGGGGGGGCTTATGGGCGATGCCATCCGGCGCTCCGGGTTTCACCCGTCGGCACCGGTGATGCAGGTGGGCTTGAATGAGCCTTTGCTGCGATGTTTTCTGGACATCGCGGATGCCATCGAGGAGGAGGCTCCCGGCTTTGAGCCCATCATCGGGCTGCGCTCGGTGGAGATCGTCGCGCGGATTCTCAGCTTGCTCAAGGTGCCGCCTGTCCGCGGGGCCACGGACGGGGTGGTGTTGGTGAAGCAAACCTTGGTGCGGATGCGGGAGTCCTTGGAGGGCAGGCTGGATCTCCAGATGTTAGCCCGGGAATTGGGAATCAGTTATTCGACATTCCGGCGGCTTTTCAAGGCCGTGACGGGGCGTGCGCCGGGGGATTATTTCATCGAGATGAAGATGAACCGCGCGCGCCAGCTCCTTGCCAAGAAGAGCATTCAGGAAGTGGCGGATCAGTTGGGATTTGAGTCGGTTTATTATTTTTCCCGCTTGTTCAAGTCGAAGCTCGGCAAACCGCCGGGCTTCTATCGAAATCGCTGAAGGAGATGCACTTTGTGATCACATTTTTGGTGGCTGGGCACGGCTCTGGAAAACCATCTCAGGAGCCGTGCCTGGGTGGGGCGGGGGAATCGGTTAGAACTCGGCGCGCATCCCGAAGTAGTAGTTCCTGCCGTTGGCCGGGTCGATGCCGTTCGCGCGGACGCGGCTGAAGTAGCGTTCGTCAAGCGCGTTGTTCATCCCGCAGAGCAGCCACGCCTTGGAGTCAACCCCTCCGACGCTGCCATCCCAGACCTTGAACTCTGCGGTCAAGTCGAGCACGGTGTAGGCGGGGATGCTCCAGTCCGCATTGGCATTCACCGTATTGGCATCATCCGCCCAGTGGTCGGAGAGGTGGGTCAGCATGGCGGCGAATTTCCATTCGTTTTCTTTCTGGAAAACCAAGCCGGTCCGCAGCATGTGGTCGGGGGCGTATTGCGGTGTTCTTCCGGTAAGAGGACCGGAGGTGAATTCGGCGTCAAGATACTGGTAAGCGGTATACCAGTTCAGGGAGATGTCGGATTTTCCATGGATGAGGTCATAGAGGTCGATCTCGCCACTCAAGCTGAAGCCCTCGTTGATCGAGCGTCCGACGTTTTGGATATTTGATCCAACCCGGCCGAAGCGGTTGTCGTAGTCGATGTGGAAAACGCTGGCATCAAACGATGACCATGAGGTGGGGCGGCCCCGGAAGCCGATCTCGGCGTTGACGACCTGGCCTGCGTCCAGGGTGTCGCTGATGGTGTCGGCTCCGCCTAACGGAAAGGCGTCGGTGTAGGTGGGTGGTTTGTAGGAGGAAGAGATGTTTCCATAGATTTCGGTATCGTTGGTGGTTTCAAAGGTGGCACCAAGGCCCCCCAATGGCACGATTTCCGAGCGCTGGTCCTGGATTAAATTCGCAGGCGGCTTGGCGATATTCACCTTCTCATCCATTTCCTGTTCGTTATACTCAAGGCGGATCGCAGGAGTAATGGTGAAGCGGTTGAAGCGGAAGAGATTCTCCGCGAAAAGCGCGGCGTATCTGGAATTGCGCAAGGCGTCGAAGCGGAGCTGGTCTCCACGATCCGAGGTGAGATCGTTGGCAGTCGTGCGCTCAAGAAAGATGGGTGCGCGGATGTCCATGGCCGTGAGTCCCGCAGTGAATGTGGAAACCTCGCCGCCCAGATCATAGTCCATGCGCAGCCGGCTGTCCAAACCAAGAGTATAATACGTGTGCTCATTGATGTCGAGTTGGTTTCCTGTGACCGTGCCGAAGCCTTGTCCGGTCTGGCGCTTGCTGTAACGGACCACATCGGAGGCCCAGGCTTGGGTGATCCACTTCGTTTGCTCATCTCCCAGTTCGTAACCGATCGAGCCGAAGGTCCGATCCAGTCTCACTCGGTCGTGATTGAGGAGATTGTCGTAAGTGTTGTCCGCGTAGTCGGCCACCGTGCGGCCCCCGGGTTCACCGTGGTCGGATTCATACATCTCAAAGGAAGCGGTGAGGCGCTGCTTTTGATCGATGTCATAAAACAGGGATATTTCTCCTCCGTTGAGCTCGAAGTCACTGTTGCGTGACCGGAATGAATCCCCAGAGCGGTGGTCGAAATTCACAAGGTAACCGAATTTGTCATTTCCTCCCTCAACGGTGTTGAAGGTGGAATACAAGTTGTCACTTCCCATCAGTTGCTGCGTCGTCGCCTTGAAGGGGGAGGAGCGATCCGGTTGGTGGGTGATGTAGTTCAAGGCTCCCGAGGGCTGGGCGCCGAAGAGAAGGGCCGCGCCGCCCGAGACAAATTCAAGCCGGTCCAGACTTTCAAAGGGAGGTGCGAAATAGACGGTGGAATAGCCAAGCGGATCGAGCACAAAGGGGATCCCGTTTTTCAAAACCATCATGTTCTGCGTCTCATGAGGATCACCGATGCCGCGGTAGTTCAGCGAAAGCAGTGATGCATTGCTGACTTCACTGGTCAGGAGACCCGGTGTCTTGGCAAAGGCCTGACGGTAGTTGTCGGTTTGGATCTGGGGCAGTGAGTCGAAGTCCATCACCGAGGTTTTCTTCCCCGCATAGATGTTGGTGCCTACGACTTCAGGCATGAATGGCCCTTGGATGATGCGGTCGTTTGCGGACTCCGCGGTCACAACCATCGGGGCGAGCTCTTGCGCATCAGGTGCCGGCTTTTCCGGCGCGGGCTTGGCTGCCGTGGGTTGGCCGCACAGCATCGCTGGCAGGCAGTTGCTAATGCCTGCGATCCAGAAACATCTCAAAACCGGCCTCTTCAACATGAAATTATAGGGATACTTGCGCATGGCGCGGGTCTGATACTGAGATTCATTCTCAATATCAAGCAAATTGTTGAAAATGTTGAGACCCGTGGAGCAGGCCGGAGTTTTTTAGGAATTTTCGTGGTGGGGTGCTGGGGAGAAGCTCTTCAGCGAAGAGGCCGCATAGGACGCGTCCGACCTCGGAGGTCGATGACCAATCACGCATAGGTTGGGGGGGAAGATGGGTTGTTCGCATGACGAGACGATGACGAGGTGTGTCGGATAAGCAGGTGACAGGTGACAGGTGACAGGTGACAGGTGACAGGTGACAGGTGACAGGTGACAGGTG
>CALMKO010000231.1 GCA_937867415.1 uncultured Verrucomicrobiota bacterium
GCGCGGACCTGCCCCACATTTTCCGCCGCTTTTTCCGGGTGGAGAAACATCACTCCCAACAGGAAATCAAAGGCACCGGTCTGGGCCTGTCCATCGTCAAACGCGCCATCGAGGCCCACGGCGGCACCATCAGCGTCACCTCCGTTCCCGGCAGCGAGACCAAGTTTCTGATCACCGTGCCCAAGCAGCACGTTTGATTTCCGTGAGTTAGAAGTATCTTTCTAAATTGAATGCAGCAAGTCCCGCGCAACTGACTCAATAGGCCTCATGACCGGAGGCAGTCTGTCTCTCAGGTAGGACAAAACGAACATCTGTGTGTCGTCGCGTGTTGACGAATACGATTTTAAGTCTTGAAATATTCTAAGTGCTGAGATCAAGTAGTCGAGCCCACTCCAGTAGGGGAGGCTCTAGAAACCTCACGTCAAGCGGTCGGCATCGACCGTAACGATGCCGCCAAACCGACCGAAAGGCCGGGGAGGCGGTGGCGCATGTCCAAGCTGCCTACCTTCGGGAAGTGCAGCCAAAGGCCATCGCGGTCGTCTTGACGCGACTTTCTAACTCCCCGTCCACCAGGAATGACCGCTACCTATTCCTTGTTATGAAATCAATCCCCTGCGTTGCCTTTGCATTAATTGCCAGCATTCCGCTTGCTCCATCCCAGCAGGAAAATCCCGCAATCACCGCCCGTATCATCGGTGAAATCCCGGACGGCACCCCACCGCCTCCTGAGCCACCTCTCCCCAAATTCATCGTCCCTGCCGAAAACGTTCTCGCTTCCAAATCCATCCAGCAAGGCGGACGCCAGATCACCTTCCAGAAAATCGCCCCCATCGCGCTCCCCCCACCCGTCATTGCTCCGCCGATTGATATCACCGATCCAGCCATCCAAGCTCGCGTCGCCGATTTCCAAGAAGACACTCCAGCCGATGAATTCCTCTTCGTAGGAGCCACCATTTTTAAGCTCAAAGACGCTGCCTCTGTCACTCTGGTCAACACCTGGCCACAGGGCCAAGGAGAACCCATCGTCTTCTGGTCCTCTGCCGACTTCGGGCTTCTCTCGGGGTTTTCCTCCTACGTCGGGTCCGACGAAATCACCCGCAGCCTTTTCATGATGTGGAGCGCCTCAGAACACGAAACCCGCTACGATCTTGAAAGTGAACTCGGCCCGGACGGCCCTAAACTCCCCGATCTCCCACCCGGCAAAGCCAACTTCCAAATTGTCTCAGGAAATCCCTCTCCCCAAACCTTAATCGGTATCCAATCCCTCCACGACCTTTACAACAACGAATACGAACGCCTCCTCACCGCCTACCAAGGCCGCGAACGCGCCCGACTTGAAAAAGAAGCCGAGCTCAAAGCCAACCCACCCCAGCCCAAGGACATCGTCATCAACTACTGGCGCATCGAAGCACCCGCTCCCCAGTCAGGAGGTGCCAAATGACCTCTTCCATCCGCCGTAGCTGGAGCATCCTGCCCCAGACTGTGCCCGGAGCGTCTCGCGCCCTCTTCCTCTTCATTCTTCTATCCGGCCCAGCCCAAGCCATCATCGACATCAACTCGAATGGCGTCTCAGACCTGTGGGAAAAAACCTATAACTCAGGCACCCTCTTCACCAACTTCGCCCCCCTGGCAGATCCAGACGGAGACGATTGGACAAACGCCACCGAAGCCATATCCGGCACCGATCCATTCAATGCCAACACCCCCACCGGCATCCTCCGCCCAGAAATCATCCAAAGCCCCGCCGTCTATATCACAGGCACCAACGGCGAACCCGAACTATTCACCCCCGCCGCCGTCTCCATCACCTGGCCAACCCTCGCAGGAAAACAATACACCCTCTTCGCCTCAGTCGATCTCAGCCAAGGAAGTTGGCTCGCCATCGACAACGACACCCCGAGAATCGGCACTACTGACCCGATGGGCAACGCCTTTCCCATCGCCCAGCCAGACGGCAGCTCACCTCCTACCATGTTTTATCGAGTCGCCATCAACGATGCCGACTCCGATGGAGACACCCTCACCAACCACGAAGAAGCCCAGTTACAAACGGACCCCTTCTCCATCGATACCGACCTAGACGGCTTCCCCGACAACACCGACCCTGCTCCACTCACAAGCCTGACCCTTACCGATCCAGACGGAGCCGGACTCCTCAACGCCCAGAACCTACCAACATCCCTCGCAAATGGACTCCTCGGACGCTGGAACTTCGAGGATCATCAAATCATCACAAACCCACCGTCAGGATACACACCATTCCAATACCCCGACTCAGCCGGAACAAATCCAGCCACTTCTTTTAGTGTCGTTCCACACCCCGAAGGGATGGTTTCCAAAGCCACCAACCATGCTGGCGGGTATGTATCCCTTCCGACCGCCGTTTTGGGCGCACGCAAAGTCTATACCACTGCCTTCTGGGCTCGGCTAGAACCCGGCTCCATCTCAGCCGCCAATGGTGCACCCGTTGCTCTATTCAGTCACCACCAAAGAATCCCATGGATCATCAACAATATACCACAATGGGGGCGCTACGCCGAACAGCTCAACGGCCTCTGGTTTGAAAAGTCCGGCAACCAAGAGCGTCTCCGAGCCGAAACCCATACTTATACCAACCACCTCAATGGAGTGCCCACCGCTGGCACTACGACAAGTCTTGGAATTAATATTCTTCGCAACTCAGGCACCGCCGATGACGGAAAATGGCATCATTATACATTTGTCCATAATGATGGAGTTAAAACTCTCTATATTAATGGAATTTTCATAGGAACAGCAACCCATATCCCCGCAACCATATCCATCAATAGCATCTACTCTGGCATCAGTGTAGGGCGCATCAGCGGCCCGTCCCCCGCCGCAAACGGATACTTCCAAGGAACCAGCCCTACCCGTGGCAGCATCGACCGTCTTCGCATTTGGAATCGTCCACTCACCCAAACCGAAGCCACCGCACTCTATCGGGAAGACATCGACAAAGATGGTCTTTGGGACATCACCGAAAACAATCGTCTCTGGCGTGACAACAACTCCGACACTATCCAGACTACTGCGGAAAGAACCTTTAGCAGCTCCCCATTTACCTGGCAACCTACCACCTCAGATACCGACGGCGACGACCTTACCGACATCCAAGAGCAAACCCTCGGCACAAAAATCGACAACCCCGACACCGACGGCGACCTCCTCCCTGATGGCTGGGAAGCCACTCACTCACCCTCACTCACCCCCCTCGTCCCCAACAATCCAAATTCCGACACCGACCAAGACGGTCTCACGCTCCTTGACGAATACCGCTACAACACCAATCCAACTCTCGCGAACACCGACGGAGATACCCAAAACGACGGTGCCGAAGTCGGCCAGGGCTCCAACCCAAACGATAGCAGCGACGGCGGAACCCCCATCGCGGCTGAAGAGAAAATCAGCATTCTGTTAGGAATCGGTGATAAAAGCGGTAGTGAAAGTGAAGACTATGTTCTCAACTGCTACCGCCTCGACCCACAAACCGGCCAAGAAACCCGCATTTATACACTCCGCTCCGGCGGTTTCGGTGAATACAAAGAGGAAACCCAAAACATCTTCAAAAAGGGAGAAAGCTACACCTTTCAAATTGACTGGCAATCCTCCAACCTTGGCTATCGGTCAGCAGCTCCCGGCGTTTCAGCGGAGGGCCCCGACTACGACTACACCTTCAAAGTCCAACCCCAGACTAGCCACGCATTTGTTCTTGTCGATTCATGGGATCCAAAACCTAGCACGATCCATTCCTTCGAACCGATCCTTAACGACAATGCGAACGACATTTCGGATTTTCAAGAACGCGTCGAGAAGCGAAGGGTTCTGCTGTTCAGTGCCGACGTTGACGTGGACAGTGACAACGACAATCAGGTAGCCCTTCCAGATCGGTCCGCTACGGAAGATGGACGGGAAGACCCTGAAATCCCTGATACTGAAAACTTAGGGAAGGTGCTCTGGGTGAACCACGACGACACCGATTCTGACGGTATCCCCGGTTACGCGGATGGACTCGTTGGAGTCACGCCCGGTGTTTCAGAACTTGTGATGGATGCTACGGTGGTGCCTCACTCCCGGTCGTTTACTCCAGTTGTGGTCGCCATTCCTGATCCGGCGAAGTGGCCTTCAATGCGCTTGAAGTTTACTTACCCTGGTTCTGATCCTGCAGGCGTCACTCTGAGTTTTGACGCGAACGGACAAGGCAGCGCAGTCCTGCCCGCTGGAAATCTCCGTCTTTGGAAGAAGGACGGCGGTGTGCCCAGTCGAGTTCGTCGCGTCCCGCACATCACGGACGGTGGAGACTGGATAGCACCCGATCAGGAGTTTTTGCCCAGCGATTTGGGCAATCGTCAGTTAGACGGCACGGTTGTCCTTTACGTGGAAGCGGTGCGACCCAGTTCGCAAATCGCGGGTGAAGCTCTAACGCTCTCGGTAGATTTGGATGGCGAGGAAGGTTCTGGAGATTGGAAAGAAGCCGATACAGTGTGTTTCACTTCCATGGAGTTGGCACTCATGGAAGCGGGATCGGGTGGAAGCCTCGCCCGGGCTTTCCATCCCTACAGCTCGAACACATCCCCTGACATTGATGCGTCGATGTCGCTCACCAATGTAAGGGCCAGCGCTAACGGCGAGGCGATCTTGGGAGACATCGTGGTTACTGGAAACGTTACTGGAGGAGGTGCGGATTTCATGCCGACTGGAACTATCCCTGAAATCACTTTGCGGGCCAACACTGATGATCGGAACGGAGATGATTACCCTGATCCGGTGTATTCGATCCAGGTGTCAGGGACCAAAAGCACGACAGGCGGATACGATAAGCCCTATCCCTTCACAGGAACCTACGGCTACACCGTGCAGGATGTGGAGATACAAACGGGATTTAATACCTTCCGCCTTGCAGCGGTCGATCCGCTAACAAAATTGGATGGAATGGCTGAATTCGTGGTCCAGGTCGAAGCGGTGCAAGGAGCACAAGGCGGCAACCTGGGCCTACTTCTCAGCTCCGCTGCGGTTCAATTCACTTCCCAGCCATCGCCTTTGGTCGTCGATCAAGTAACGTTGGACTGGACCACGAGAAGTAACTTCACATTCTCAAATGTCGTGCTAACTGAGACTTCAGCCGATTCCAAGAGGTTCGAGGCACCAGCCACACACCCTGGGCTAGTCTTGGTTCTTGCCGATGAAGGGCAGTTCGGAGCGGGCGTGATCGACACGATTGGATCCATCACAATCTATCAGCCTACACACGCACTATCGGGTGATCGGTTCCGGCTGCTAGAGGAAGATGCGATCGCCAGCCTGACCTTCGAGGGGGAGATCTTCGCTGCCTACGATTTAGATCCCGCCGCAGATGGTTTTATTGGCGACGGCTTCCAAGTGGGACAAGTTCAAGCCGGCGCTGACTCAGAGGGCGGCACTACGAGAGCTCACGTGATCGAGATCCGCGGTCCTGAATCTCTTCTGTCTTCGGTATCCAGTCTGAAGGGCTTCGGGGTCGAAACCGCAGCTACAGTTCTCCACCTCGGACAAAAAGTGGCCGATGGAAAAAGGTTTGTCGTTTCTCCGGGGGAGGTTGCAAAAACTGCGACGAGTTTCCTAGCGCGGGAAACACAGGCAGTGCGGGACCGCGCGAACGAGTTCATCACTGCGGATAGGGAACAAAAAAAGCTGATGCTTGCACAAGGTCTTGGAGCTGAAGCTGCGTTTAAGCTCGGGGCGACACACGGATTCATGGCGGGTGGCTGGGAAATGGTCTCGGGAACGGTAGTCTTCGCTTGGGATATCGGTAAATACACCTTTGTTGCAAACAATCAAACCGTTCTAGTTTTGTTCGAGGGAGGTCGCGAGATGATCCGTTGGAAACACGAAGTGGACAAGCAAATGGCAGAGGTCACGGCGTTCGTCAGCGACACATTGGTCCCTCTTTACATCAAACTGAAGAGTGCTGAAATCGATGTTCAGCTCGCACTGCTGAGAGGGGACTTCGACGGAGCGCGGGAATTGGCCGAACCACACCTGATTATGTTCGAGTATATGGCGGAGCTTCTCCCCGATTTGATTGCTTCTTGGGACAATCTACCCGCTTACGATCAGGGCTACTACACGGGTGTCGCTGCATTCGAGATCGCTGGTCTCGTGGGAGCCTGGACCAAGGTCGGCAAGATTGGTAAGGCCGGTGATTTAGCAAAACTGGGATCAAAGGCCAACTTTCTTGCGGAACTGAGGACCATACGCTTCTTCAACTCTGGGCCAGGGAAGCAGGCGATCGACGGACTGTTCTCCGTAGGCGGTTATATGGAGCGGCTGGCCACAACAAGTATGTGCTTCCCCGCCGGCACGCTCATCCTCACGAAAGCGGGTTCGCAAGCTATCGAAAGCGTTCGCTCAGGCGATCTCGTCTGGTCGAAAGATCCTGAGAAAGGCAATCTTGATTGGAAGCCAGTAGTCCAAGTCTTTGTTACCCATCCAGATCGTTTTTTCCGTTTGCACTACCGCTCTGAAGACAACGAAGACGGTGTAACGCATACAATCACGACAACCGGCGAGCATCCCTTCTGGGTCGTCGGCAGGGGTGCATTCGTTCCCGCCAAAGAACTCCTGCCGGGGGACCAGCTCATGCTGGCCAATGGAAACGAGGCAAGCTTGAAGAATCTGGAGATCGAAATGGCCAAGGAGGGTGAAACCTTCACTGCTTACAATTTTGAGGTAGAAACGTGGCACACCTATTTCGCGGGCTCTCCGGCTGTCTGGGTTCACAACAGAGGAAGAGCATGTGATCGGGCGTTTTCGATTTTTGAGCGGTTCCTAAAGCGTAATAACGGAAATTTATGGCAGTCCTACACCGACGCATTGGCGAAGTTCCCGCCAGCGCTGGACAATAAAATTCGAATTAGAGTGTTTAACGAGGCTCGTAAGCGCCATTTAGCGAATCCAAGCGGAGCCGCACCTTGGGACAATCTTGCAAATCAGCAGCTTGGTTATAGTGGGGGAAATCCTAGTAGGGTTCTTGGTAAAAATCTCGAGGCGACAGGTATTTCCCGTCCTGGGAATGTCGCGGGACACCACATCGTACCATGGGATAAGCAAAACTTTCCAGAATGGGGCCAATGCCGAGCAATTATTCAGAACGATCAGATCGACTTTCATGAAGCAGCAAATGGAACATTTCTCCCGATCAACAATGCACATATGGATTTATCCTTAGGAGCCACGCATTCGGGCGTTCACACACAAGTTTATGCTCAGGCGCTCCTCGTGCGTCTCCAGTCGACCGCTGCAGGAAATGTTCGGACTGAGTTGCAAAAAATTGCAAGGGATCTTGTGGATGGTACATTTCCTTACTAATATGGACATAAAAAATGCATTTATACAAGGGCTCTGGAAATCTATTCCAAGCGATTCTGATGTGTCGTGGGTTCACAACTTGGCGACATTACCCGCTTCCGATAAGCCCTGCGGCGATTTGACAGATCTAGTGCGCAAGATGATTTCGGCTGGAATATCTAAAGAAGATGTCGCAAGGTTCGCCAAAATCACTGCCTATGATGCAGTGTTTTCGATGTGTTATTATCTAGATGATTACTTTGAGGCGAAAGAATTCTTCGAACCGGGATTCGATGGTGGGTGGGGCTTGTTTGAGACTAATGAAGAAGATTTGCCGATTGCTCCACTGGGAGGTCTTCATGAAATGCTCATAAGCGGCGATCCTTCCGGCAGGGAAATGCGTCCGCCGAGTGAGTAGAGTCTGGAGACATTTATTCTTATTCTCCAGTCCAAAGAAACTGATTTGGAACAATCCCATGGTAAGCATAGGCGATAAACCCAACAAGCTTTGCCAAGTTGGCGAGTTCGGATGCGGAGCCATTCGATGCCGATCACTTTTTTGCCCCGTTATTCAGAATTTATGGATATCCAATTACCGACATTTTCTGCATGTCAGCTCCGTCTAAATCAGACGAAGATTTCAAGAAAGCCTAAGGAAATTATGGCTTCAACGGATTAATATTTGAAAAGCTATGGGAAAGGAGCGATTGCGGGGTGTAAAGAATAAGCTGCCGAATAGCCCCCTGTCCAAAATCACACGAGAGATAGATTAAATGACACCACGCGAAGAATTTTTACACCGTCTTTGGTGCGACATCAATGCTGCCATGCAGGAGGACTGGATCGATAGGCGAATCGCAAGCGACGAACGTAAGCGCTCAACCGAGGGGCACTAGCCGGACACCTGCATAGGAAGCATACAT
>CALMKO010000232.1 GCA_937867415.1 uncultured Verrucomicrobiota bacterium
CTGGGAATCGGCCGCGACGAAGTGAAGAAAGCAAGTCGGAGCAGAAAAGGCCATTGGCGGATGAGCCAGAACGAACTCCTTCGCAGGGCGATGAACAACCAATGGCTCGCAGAACAGGGCCTGCCAAACATCGAACAACAGTGGGTTTCCATTCGTTATCCCGACGGCCCGAAAGGGCGGCCGGCTAACAGGCGACTGATTGGAACCGCCCGGTGCGGATCCGCACGCCGGGTGGTGTGGAGGGAGCGGGTTCAATCCCCGTTCCTACCCGATTCGCCTTCTTGAAGGTTCACCTCTTAGCATTGTGACGCTGAGTCCATAAGGCTTTCGATGAGTTGGTATGCTCTTCTCAAGCGCGTAGCTTCTTGAGCTGCTGAAGCAACACGAAATGAATATTCTCTCTTCTTGCCTGATGTAAGACTACCCCAAACTCTAAGTGCGTTATGATTGGAATCGAGCGCTTGTTCCAACTCAACAGGAACTTCAACATAGTCTGGATTCACAGGGGAAAAACGAAACACGACAACATCACCAGTCTTCAGTTTTGCCTGCGCAAGAAAGCTGTTCGAAAGCACTATGTATCGGCAGGTTTTGACTGCCATTAGTCCAAATTCGCTGAAGAGCCCGCCAACTTCTCCAACAAGCCTAAATCCGCGCTCACGTGCTTGCGGCAAAGCAGACAGGATGGTGTCAGGTAAGAAAACCCCACCGTAGAACATCCGACCATACTTGATGCGCTCTATGGGAGCTTCAAATTGGTAATTATATGAACGCATTTGCAGTGTGGTGCGTCGATGACGATCTTGCCAAATAGCGATTTTATGCGCAACAGAGTTGGCTGATTGGTGTGGCTTGAACCATCAAGAATTAGGAAAGCCCGACTGCACGGACGGCAGTCGGGCAAAGCGGCTGATCCAAGCGCTACCTATTGCCTTGAGTTTAATCCGAACGGATTTCCTTCAGTATCTAGGCAAAGCGTCACCCAGCCGAAGGCACCAATCGGGAACTTGGGACGAAGCACCTTCCCACCCGCCTTTGCAACCAAGGCTTGCTGTGTCGCACATTCTTCCACACTGAAGTATACCATCGTGCCTCCAGCTCCCGGTTGACCGTGAAGAGATTTCACGAGAGCTCCAGAAGCGCCATATTCTGACATCTCAGCCGGGAAGGCCATAATCTGCGTCTCGCTTGTCGGATCTTCGATCATTTGGAGCTTACACCCAAAAACGGCCTCGTAAAACGTTCGAGCACGTTCTAAATCCGTCACGTAAATATCAAACCAACCAACTGCATTTGTATGTGTCATAGGTCGGCATATTAGCCGAGGCTTTCAGTCAAGTATTGTAGAAATCAGACACAGAAACGTTTTTTGTATCCCTCCGGCGTGTACCCCGTCGCTCTCCGGAAGGAATGAATAAAGTGGGCCTGGTCGGCGTAGTGGGTCAAGAAATCTCCACCAAAGGAATACTGCAACCGCAAAATCTTCAAAAAATCATGTGGGGCGAATCCTGTGGTATCCTTGAGGCTGCGCTGCAACTGGCGTGTAGACAAGCCGGTGAGCCTCGCCATATCCGAGACTTTTTGAATCTCAAAAACATTTTTCAGAATTTTGGAGGTAATCGGATTATTCGCGATGAGCCCAATATTCATAAGTTGTGCGGCGAGACTGGTTAATCTCTCTGCTTGTTGTTGGAATGATAACGATGCCAGCCTTCGGTTAGTCTCGACTAGAGGAAGCGTTCCCGCATAAGGTTGATCCACCAGTTCACGACAGAGATCCTTCGGGCTGCCACGCCAGGCTCCCGGAAAAAGCTGAATCCCTACGTAATGGAAGTCCTTACCTAGATTCAGCATAATGGCCGACGCAGGGGCGGCAGTGACTGCGGCGATGTCCAGATTCTTCTGGTTGAACAGAATGTTTATGCATGCGTCCGGGATGACTTGATAGTGAAAATCCTCGGCAAGAACTGCCTCCGTTCTCAATTCCCAGTAACTATGCACGAGACCGTGAAACGACTCCGGCGGCTTTACCTCCGTGAAGCGCACGAACTTGGCCGATTTTTCAATCCCATCTTTGACCGGTGAATACATGGCGTTGAATTACCCTTCCGAGATGCTTAGATCAATCTCCATCTCGTCAGCGGAGAACGGGACTGCGGACACAAATGAGACGAAGAGCGAGAATGTTTTTATTCTTGGCGAGCGTTTGATGTGCGCCCACAGGCGCGATTGAAAGGGGGGAATTTTTCTTTCCGTTAAATCTTTAAAATCTCAGCGGGCTGGCTGATGCGCATTCGATAGGAGAATCCGATCTCTTCTGCAAGCTCCGAATGCTCTCTCGCGCTGGGACGGGACGGTGGAGCCGACGACGAGCGGAGCGACGAGGCGGCGGAACTGCCCGTCCCAGCGCGGTGGCCAAGGCTCCTAGCTCCTTGTGGCTCAGGAACGGCCTCAACAGAATTACTCGTCGTGCCTGTGGCGAATGTGGCACTAGGAATCGCTGCGTCGCTGGTGAACCACTCGGTATCAATGACCCCATAAGCTTGGCCTTGGTAGGAGAAATGTCTGACACCCGCACCCAAATCTTGATACCGCTGAGAAATTCATTCGTCGTGGTGGCTACAACGACTGCAGTTTCCGGGAAATCGCCACCGCCGTCGGCATCAAAACCGCGTCCGTACATCACCATTTCCCGGCAAAACAAGATCTCGCCGCTGCCGTGGCGCTGCGTTACGCGGAAAATTTTCTCGCAATCCTTGGGCAGCCGCTGTCAGCCGGAGCCACGCCTAGAGATGAAATCGCGCGTTACTGCGCGCTTTTTCGCTCGGCGTTCATCGCTGGTGGCCGGGCTTGTTTATGTGGCATTTTATCAAATGAGGCCGCGCTTCTCCCTGAGCTGGTGAAGTCAGAAGTCGCCGCGTTCGCTCAAGCAAACGTCGCTTGGTTAGAGCAGCATTTCACGGGTGAAGGGGTGGAATCCGCGCGCCGGAAAGCCCGATTCATCTACTCAGCCATGCAAGGGGCGATGGCCGCATCCGCCTTGAACCAAGACGTCCGCTGGTTGGACGACGTCACGGAGTGGATTGTTCGTGGTGTTCATTGAAACTTCTCGCTGAAGAATTGCCCACTTGCCTGGGAATTTTTTCGGAGATTGCCCATGAGTTGCTTCGGTTTTGATAGGTTAACAATGAGGTCTGGCACCCGCTATAGGGAGAGCCCCTCCGACTCCGGTTCAGGGGTATCGTTTCGCTCGGCAAATCCTTTGTTTCATTGTCTAGAAATACCT
>CALMKO010000233.1 GCA_937867415.1 uncultured Verrucomicrobiota bacterium
CCGCGGCACCCAAGGCGGGCTCTGATTCCCAAAGCGCCGCCAAGCTGGTCGTGCTTTGGAAGAACTCACCAAAACATAAGGCTGCGATGGTCCAGCCCGCTTACACCCATAGCGGGGTGGGCATCGTCACGGATGCCGATGGTACCATCTTCGCCACCCAGCTTTTCGGCACTCTCTCGACCAGCCAGCTAAGCAGCCACCAACGATTCAATTCGTTGTAAGCTCGGGCGAGCGCCAAAGACGTGGGATTCACCATGGAGGGACTTGCAAACGAATTCGCCCCTCTCCGTTTGGAAGCAACTGCGGGCGGCATGACCGCAAGTTTTCTGCGGCGGCGGGAAATGAACGGTGGGCGCCTCGCTTTGGAATTCTCCCGGGATCTGAGCCGCTGGGATGAAGTGCCGACCCAAGCGGAAGCTGCCGGCGACTTCTGGGACAGCCTTTCCACCACCAGCAAGGATTCGGATGGATTCTTCCGGCTCAAGGCCAGGATCGATTGAAATCCGGAGCTGCTAGGGGACCAGGCAGCGCCACTCTGCGATGCTTGCCTCGATGGTGCTCTGCAAATCCGTATGAAAGTTGGAACTTAACAATTTGGGTGACGCCATCCAAGCATCGACTACCCGGCTGATCCCGGAAAAACCGCAGGTCCGTGAAGCACCGGCGAGCTTGTGCAAGGTCGCCAACAATGCCACCGCATTCTCTTCCGCCCGTTGCTGATCCATCAGATACAGATATCCGGTGAGATCACGGGTAAAGGAATCGAGAATCCGCCGGATATCAGGATTCTCCAGGCCGCCAATCTCCTCAATACGATCGTGATCGATCAGGGAGCGCTTGCGGTTTCTCAAGGTTTTCGGCGTGGTCATGGTAGTATGTTAGATAGCATATCATAGTTTCCCAACAATTATTTCACGTAAAGAATGCAACGATTGCACCGCAATCACCCCACCGCAAACTTTCATTTTCCGGTGTGGTGCGGGTCAAATCCCAAATGGAGCCTGAGTTTCTCAACCAGATCATTCATGTTGAGCGGCTTGATGATCACTTCCTGCATTCCCGCAGCCCGGCATTCCGCAACATCCGCCTCCCCCGCATTGGCGGTGAGCGCGAAGATCGGGACATGCCGGGACAAAGCGCTGCTGGAAGCCCGCAGGCACCGCGTCGTCTCGACGCCTCCCATCACAGGCATCCAACGATCCATCAGAATCAGATCATAAGCAACCGAGCTGGCCAGCGCCAACGCCTGGCGGCCATCATTCGCCAGATCCACCTGGAATCCGAGCGTGCGAAGCATCATCCGCCCGATCTCCGCGGAGACGGGATCATCATCGACTACCAGCATCTTCCCTTGAAATGCGAGGGTCTCCAAAATGGCCGGCGAATCCTCGCCGCTGATTTCCTCGGTCATGTCCCTGACCGACAAACGAAGCGTCATCACAGTCCCCTTTCCCACGCGACTGGAAAACCTGAGCTTTCCGCCCATCCGAGCAATGAGTTCTTCGGTGATCGCCAGCCTCAAGCCCATCCCCCGCTCTTGAAGCAGGTTGCTCTCAAATTCGTCGCTGGACGGCGTAACCCCGGGTTGTATGGGTTCATGGGCCAACCCGCAGCCTGAACCCGACACTTCAAAACTCAGAACTGCTTCGCCATTTTCACTCGGCTTTTCCGCCCTCACTTCCAGAGAGACGGAACCGTGACCGTTGAAATCCAGTGCACTCACCATCAGATTTGACAGGACCTGCCGCAACCGCAACCGATCAACAAGAACCCGCTGCGGAACCTCGGGGGTCACCTCCCATCTGAGGTCCACTCCGGATTGTGGGGCGCGCCCGGATTCAATGGTTTTCAACTCCTCGCAAAGCATTTTCAGATCCACCACTTGCGGCTTCAACACCAGATCGCCCGAGTGATTACCGACAACGTCCGAACTCTCTCCAATCAGCCGGAGCAGCCTCCTTGCCGAGCGCCCGCCGATTTCCACCGGGCGGTCGAGTCGGGCCTGGTCCAGCTCGTTCTCCCTACCGAGTCGTCCTCCCTCCACGATCTTGGGTTCTGTGATATCGGTCTGGATACCGATCATCCTGCGGACCACGCCATCCTTCGTGGCCGCATGGTGGCCCCGGCTGTTGATCCAAATCCAGGACCCGTCTTTTTTCCGCATTCGCAGCGTTAGCTCGAAGCTACCGTCGAGCGTCATGCAGCAGTCATGCACCACCGCGACCGCATGATCCCAGTCATCAGGATGGATCCGGTCGATCCACTCATCCGGAGCACCGGAAAGCATCTCGGATTCCAGCCCGAGCTGACGTTTCCAATGGTCGGAGTAATAAATGTGGCCCGTCACCAAATCCCAATCCCAAAGGCCAACATGATTGAGAGCGAGTGCGACAGAAAGACGATCTTCTGAGATGCGGAGCGTTTCAACCTGCTCGATGATGGTCAGATGTTGATTGAGGTTCACCATCAGAAGTTCCAACTGTCTTGCGAAGATCCTGAATCCGATTTTGACCGTTTCAGAAAAATCCGGTTCCTCGGTCCCCAGGATCTTCCATGCGATTAGCAGGCCTTGGCGCCCCCCGGATTCATTCAACACCGGCTCGACCAGAAATCCGCCTTGGATGGGAGGAACCATCGGCAGCGGAGGCAGGAAAAACGATTCCCGAGCCACCGCTTGATTAGCAGCCTTCCAACATTGCTCGGTCCATTCCCGCATTTGCGGGAGCGCTTCGTCAGACAGCACGCCCAGCCCCGCGTGAAACAGAAGTGGCTGAGGGTCGCCAGCCTCAACGTGGATCATGATCCCGACTCCGCAGTCCAGGGAAACAAGCACTGATTCGCATGCCAAAGAGCAAAGGTCAGCGACGGTCTCCGCCAAAACACCCCGCTCGATGAACTGTCGGAACCCCGTTAAGAAACGGTAATCCAATTCCTCCGCAGGCTGAATCCCTTGAATCCTCCTCCCGGAATCCAGAGCGCCACGCAGACGATCATTTTCGTTTTTTAACTTTTCAATTTCCAAGAACGCCTCGCGGAGGCTGGCCTGCTCAGGTCGCTGGTCGTCAAACATGTGTGGTGAGGGGGTGAGGGGGTGAGGGGTAAAGTGTCGCCACTCTAGAAAGTCCGCAGTCATGCAAGCCACGCGTCACGGCGATTTCATGGCCGGGCATGAGCTACAACACTGCGGCTCAATGTCAGATCAAATCACCACGTAACGCGAGATAATGCCGCGAGATTTAATGCATATTTTGCATTACTTCTGATTGATAGACCCGTTATTCCTTGAGAATCTGACATTGCACCGTACACTCTCCTTCCCTGCTGTTTCACCCTCGGCACCATCCATGCCTTCCACACAACCAACCTCCACACGACCTGAAGAGAATTTACCGAATGTAGTCGTCGTGGAAGATGACCTGCCCACCTCGCAGCTGCTCTGCCTGATTCTAAAAAAGGCGGGGTTCTCACCGCTTCCGTGTACTACGGTTCATCAAGCGAACGAGCTCATCAGGGAAGGAGCGCGAATCAGCGCCATGCTGATCGACCTATCGCTACCTGACGGAGACGGCATCGAAGTGATGCGCTACGGCCGTAAAATCCACAAGGATCTCCCCTGTTTCGTATTGACGGCCAAGGACACGGTCGCCTCGGCGGTGCAGGCCATGAAAGCGGGCGCGGAAAACTACCTGATCAAGCCGTTCGAGCCCGAAAAGCTGATACCCGCCCTCAAACTCGCCATCAAGATCTACCACAATACGCCGGGTGGATGGACCGAAGATTTCCTCCCCCCTCAAGGCTTTCGGCGCTGGAAGTCGAAGAAAATGTGCGAAGCCATCGAGATCGCCGACGATGCGGCCAAGTCCGCTTCACCCGTGATGCTCGTCGGCCAACCCTACACCGGCAGGAACCGCTTCGCCCAGCTCATCCATCAAGGTGGAAAGTTGAAGAACAAGCCCATGAGCACCATCAATCTCGCCGGACTTTCCCCGCTCCAGATTGAGATGGAACTCTTCGGTATACCTCTTGCTAAACTTCAAGAAGCTCCTCAATTCCGAAGGGGTAAAGTGGGGAGATGCCGTGGCGAAACCCTCTACATTGAGAATATTGATCGCCTGCACCCAGCAGCCCAATCCCAACTTTTATCCGTCATGCAAGACGAGCAGCTGGTGCCCAAGTCCAAACTGGCTCCCTGCCGCATCATCTGTTCCACCTCGCTGGACCTGGTGACGGAAGTCAAAGAAGGACGATTTAGACAGGACTTGTGGTATGCCTTGTCGGTTTACCAGCTTCAGGTTCCCAGCCTTGCCGAACGCTCCGATGACATTCCGCTGCTCTGTGAGAATATCATCACCCGCATCTGCGTCATGCGCAAGCTCCGCCGCCCTACCCTCACGCGCAGGGCCTTGGAACGGCTGCTCGACCATTCGTGGCCCGGCAACCTCAACGAACTCTACCACTGCCTGGAACACGCCGTCTCCCGCACCAGCGACGGCTTGATTGGTCCGGACGATTTCCCACCCCTCCAACGGCAACCTGCTGATACGGCGCATGCGATACTTCCTCCCGGAGGTTCAAGCATTGAAGACCTTACCAAAATGAGTTTGATCGCCGCTTTGGATGCTTGTGGAGGCAACCGGAGGAGGGCAGCGCAGCGACTCAAGATCAGCCTGCGGACGATCTATAACATGATCGAGCGCTACGAACTGCCAAAGAAGCCGAGAAAGATTCAGGAGAAGGATCAGAAACCAAACATTTCCTGATTACCGCGGGAGATCCCACGGAGGCTCCTACAGGTCAACAAGGTTCGGGTCTTCATTGACACCACCCGCTGGAAAGGTAGCCGGGCATGGAGTTCCGGGAATGACTTCGGGCAAACGCCCTAACAGCGAATTCCAGTTGGATTTGGCAATGACCGCCGCCCCGAAAGTGCGGCTCTGACCGTTTCGATCAATCGATCCCTGCGGACCGGTTTCGTGAGATAGCCGGTGCAGCCGGCTTCCAGACAACGCTCGCGGTAGCCTTGGAGCGCATGAGCGGTCAGCGCCAGAATCGGCACCGCTGCACGACCTTCCTCACTCTCGGCCCGGCGAATCAAGCGGGTTGCCTCCAAGCCATCCATGTCGGGCATTTCGACATCCATCAGGATCAAGTCCACCTCTTTCGCACCAGCGACAGCATCCCTGCCATTAACGGCGCGGATCACCTGGTGACCCGCTTTTTGAAGAAAAATCTCCACGATGGCAAAGTTCGCGTTGGTATCCTCGGCAACAAGAATCCGTGACGGGATACCCTCCGCAACTTCCGAGCCGTGATTCCGCAGCGGAGGGTGCAAGTCCCGGGTGGGCACAACATCCGGAGCCACCACCAGCGGTAAAACGACGCTGAACTCCGCCCCCTGCCCCAGACTGCTTTTGACACTGATTTTTCCGCCAAGCGCTTCGACCAGGGATTTGACAATGCTCAGTCCGAGGCCGGCACCACCCTTGCTGCGTGTCTTTGACACCTCGCCCCTTTCAAAGCGGAGGAAAATCCGGCTCTGGTCCTCGGGCGCGATGCCGATCCCGGTATCGATGACGCGGATTCCGAATCCGGCACCACCGGCCGGGCCGGCTTCCAAACGGAAAACTTCAACTTTCAAGCCACCCTGGTCGGTAAACTTGATCGCATTCTCGACCAGATTCACCACAATTTGCCTGAGTCTATCCGGGTCCGCCATGACCCAGCACGGCAGGGACTCGTCGAAACTCAAATCAAACGCGAGCCCCTTCGCCGCGGCACGCGCACCGAGAGGCGTGAGGACGGCCTCAAGGCTGGTCCGGAGAGAAAGGGATACCAACTGAAGATCGAACTGCCCTGCCTCGATTTTGGAAACATCCAGCATGTCGCTGATGAATCGCAGCAGAATCCCGGCGTTCTCATGGATCGTCGTGAGGTGGGATCGCCGGACGGCAGCATCCCCATCGGCCTCGAGCGCAAGATCGGTGGAGCCGAGAATGGCATTGAGCGGTGTCCGCATCTCATGACTGATCGTCGCCAGAACCTGGGTCTTTGCCTCATTGGCGGACTCGGCGCGCTTCTTGGCCTCTTCCAGTTCAAGGCTTGTCTTGCGCATCTCACTGACATCCGTCTGGATCGAGATGAAACGCTCGATCATTCCGCCCGCCCCACGGACCGGCGTAATCTGCATCGAGATCAAGTAGGGCTTACCCTGACGCGTGTAGTTGATCAGCTCTTCGCAACAGGAAACCCCTTCCTTCAGCCGGGCACTGATCCGAGCTACAGTCGCCCGGTCGGTATCCGGTCCTTGGAGGATACTCCCCGGTTTTTTTCCCCGCATGTCCGCGAGCGTGTATCCCGTGTGGGTGATGAATGCCTGATTCACCCACTCGGTCAATCCGTCGCGATCCGCAATCATGACCATGTTGGCCGTGTAGCTCGCGACCAGGGACAACTTTGCCAACTCATCCTCGGACTGCTTGCGACGGGTTGCGTTGTGGAGCGCGCCTACCACTCCGCCGTCATTCGTGCGGGAGACGGAAATCTCCATCCAGATCAATCCCCCACGAGCATCGAGCAGGCGGAGGCTGCTCCCTTCTTCCGCAAGCGCCCCGGTGATGATTCGCTCGCAGCGAGAACGGTCATCTTCGAGCACAAACTCGTGCAGCCTCCGTCCTAGACAGTCCGCGACCGGATGCCCCGTGATGGTAGTCCATGCCTTGTTGAGGAATACCAGCGCCCCCGAATCATCCGTTTCAAAAACCACCTCGGACAGCAGCTCGACACGCCGCAGCATCCGGTTCTCAGATGCCACCAAGGCATCCGTGAGGTGATCCGTCGCCTCGACATGTAAATCAGGGACCCGCAGGGATTCATTCACTAGGGGGTGTTTCATCGAACCTCCGGGTTCAAGCGTTTTTCCATCCATTGCCGACTGTCGATCCCACACGCATCGAGGGGAAAATTCTGTTCACAGAAGAAGTCTTGCTCAGACCGGGTGGGTGCGGAACAGCGGCCCGACAAGATACTCCCCCTGTAGCCACGCTCATAGGCCGCTCGGCCGGTGGAGTCGATGCAAAGGGAAGTCACCATCCCCTCAGCCAATACACCTCGGAGAATCCCGTGGCTGGCGAAATAATCGTTCTGATATCCCACCAGGACGAGAGCGGTGGCTTTTGAATTCATCGGGCGATGATTTAATCAACCAGCCCCCGACACCGCAAAGAAATCACCGCAGCCCGGAATGCACAATTTGCGCACAATTCCTCACTTCAACCGAAAAAAAGTCCAGTGCCTCGAGAGCCCTTTCATATTCCGCCACCAAGCGCCTTCCCATCAGGACAGGGCCGCCGGGGATCTCCTTCCAGCGCTCGTTTGAAACTCCGCAATCCATAAGATGCGCACACATCTCGGCCAAGGCGTTCACCCCAAGCGCGGAAGCACTCCCCTTCAAGGCATGAGCCGCCCGCCCCACTTCATGAATAGCTCCGGCATCCAGCGCTGCCAGGATCGCATCCACCTGGCGCACCGACTCCTCTTGGAAAATGGCAATCAACCGCGGCGAGATCAACCCGTCCTCACCCATCTGCAAATCGAGCGAGCGAAGCACCTCGGGGTCGAATACCGCCTGGGTCAACGCTACCGCCTGGGTCAGCGCTACTGCTGATTCCAGGTTCGCCCCCCCGCGACTCCAGTTCGGGAGCAACATATCCAGCTCATGAGCAAGCTGGGTCCGGGTGTAAGGCTTGCTGATGACCGCACTCATTCCCACAGCGAGACACATTGCCACCGTCTGATCCGAAGCATTCGCCGTGCACCCGACGATGATCGGCAGCAGCTCGCTCTTGGGATTCGCCAGAATTCCCTCAGTGGCTTGAAAACCATCCATCACCGGCATCAGACAGTCCATGAGCACGACTTCGAAAAACTCGTGCTTGCACGCGACGACCGCCTCCAACCCGTTGACCACACTCCGCACTTCGCAGCCAAGCTTCTCCAAATGCTCACGCGCGACGATGCGATTGATCTCGTTATCCTCCACGACCAGCACCCGCAGCCCCTTGAACGCGCCGCGGGCATCCTGCGATACCACGACCGGCTTGCCCTGCAACGAAGGAGTGAGAGGAAGATCCACCCACACCCTGGTCCCCTCACCTTCCTTGCTCTCGATACCGATCCGCCCCTTCATCAAATCAACGAGCTCTTGGACGATCGCAAGGCCAAGCCCGCTTCCCTCATTCTTGTGGGCACTTTCGCCTAACTGTACAAAAGGCTTGAAAATGCTGGGCAACTTGTGCGCAGCAATCCCGATTCCACTATCTTCCACCTCCAGACGCATCACATACTGCCCCGCTTCCAGACGCCAGTTTGCAGACGTCTGCTGACACGACAGCCGCACCAACACCGAGCCCACGATCGTGTAGGTCATCGCGTTCTTCAGAAGATTGACAAGGATCTGGCGGAACCTCAGCTCATCAGTTAGAAAAATCGCCGCACTCCCGGTATCGGCTTCACAGATCAGCGAGATCGACTTCTTTGCAGACTCGGCGGAAAACATTCCAACCACCCCTTCGGTGACCTCCTTCAAATTCACCGGCTTTTCCTCCAGCTTGATGAGTCCCCGCTCACACTTGGCGATGTCGAGGATATCATCCAGCAAGCGCAGCAGTGACATGGCCGAGGAGCGTGCAACGGCCACATGAGACTGCAGTTGCTCTTCGGGAATCTTGTTTTCCATCATCAATTCAAGCATTCCGAGCACCCCGTGCATCGGCGTCCTCAGTTCGTGGCTGAGGTTGGATAGGTAGAGCGTCTTCGCCTCATTGGCGGATTCCGCCTTGATTTTGGCGGAGATTAGCCCCTCTTCCCACCCCCGTTGATCGCTCACATCCATGATCGTCCCAAGCGTGCCTCGACTCGCGCCGGATGAATCCGTTAAAGGAAGCCGCCGCAAGGAAAGCCAGCGGGCATCCCGTTCCGAACCACCTACGCGGATGACATATTTTTCCACCGCCTCCCCCTGAAGGAGAGATTGCAGTTTGCGCTCCTCGTCGCGCAGATCCACGGGGTTGAGCAGATCGGAAAGCTTGAGACCGATGGCAGCTTCACTGGCAATGCCGGTGACAGACTTCCAACTTTGATTCACAAAAGTGATCGTGCCTCGCTCGTCGGTCATGAACACCGCCTCGTGAAGATTGTTGAGAATATTGCGGTGAAGTTCTTCACTGGAGCGGAGCGCCAGTTCGGCACGATTCCGGGACAAGGCACCTGCGAGGATCTCCGACACGTTACGCAACATCGCTATATCCTCCCCAGTCCACTCGCGCGCGCCAGTGGTACACTCTAGCCCTAAAAAACCGTCCAACCGCCAACCGATCATCAGCGGGACAATGACGGCCGAGAGAATCCCCTGCTCGCACAGCAGCTTGATCAGCTCCGCAGGCGGTTCCGCGCCAAGAATGTCTCTCAAATTGACCACTTCCCCCTCTTCAAGTCTGGGAAGCCATTCACGAATGAGAGAAAGCGGCAGATTCTGGCTGGTCTCAAGCTCGGATGGGACTCCCGGTGCGCACCACTCGTGCGTGTTGTTCATCACCTGCCTACCCCGGTCCACAATGACCAGATGCGCCCGGCACGCTTCCGAGAACTCACCCACATCACGCAACGCAGAATCCACGGCTGAGTCATAACACTCGACATCCACGAACCGAGAAGAAATCAACAGGAGCTTGCTGTCCATTTCCAAGCGCTTCCGCGCCTTCTCATCCTCCAGCAGCGTCTCGGTCACATCCACGGTGCTGCCGGAAATGCGCAGCAAGTGCCCGCCGGAATCAAATTCGGGAAAACCTCGTGCAAAAACGGGGACCCACCTGCCTTCACGGTGGCGGATTCTGAAACTGACCTGCAACGACTTTCCCGCTGAACCTGATACCGAGGAGACATGCTCGAGCACTCGTTCGCGGTCATCCGGGTGCATTCGCGCATACAATTGTTCAAGCGGGATCCAGGTGTTGTCCATCTCCTCGCCCAGCAGCCCAGCCCAGCCGGAGACGCAATGCAAACACTCGGTCCGCTCGTCGGTTTGCCAGATTGCGGCCTTACCCACCTCCACCGCACGGCGCAGCAGCCGTTCTGCGGACTCCGCCTTCCGCCGGGCCGCCTCCAGCGCCTCCACCCTGCGCTTGCCGACTTCCGCATTGGTGAAAAGCTCAGCCAGCATCCGCAGCAAGGTCAACTCTTCAGGTGACCATGACTTGCGCTGCCTGACGGCGTCAAATCCAACGAAGCCGATGCACTTCGAGTCATAAACCAGAGGAATCGTCACCAGGGTCTTGATTCCCTGCGGCTCCAGAATACCTCTCAAAGCACTCCCGGGCGGCAGATCCTCCACCCACGGCACGTGCATGGTCTCACCCTTTAAATGGGTATCCATCCAGTCCTCCAGACCTTCAAGCGGCACGTCCTGTAAAAGCTCAAGCATCGGCTCGATTCCCTCGCGGCACCACTCGTGCGTGTTGGAGGTGACCTGCCGCTCGAAATCATAGAGAAAGGTGTAACTCCGGTCCACCCCGGTGAACTCGCCGGTCATCCGCAGCGCCCGGTCGATTTCCAACTCCAGCTCGCTGGGCGGAACATTAACGAATCCGATCGCAAGGCTCATCAACAGGTCTTCAAACCTGCCGACCCCTTCAAGTTCATCGTGATTCAGGTTTTCCATTCTTATGCGGTCGCCTGTGAGTCCGTGTGCATCGGAGGGTAACTTGTCAAGAAAAGTCGATTTTGCAACCGAAC
>CALMKO010000234.1 GCA_937867415.1 uncultured Verrucomicrobiota bacterium
ATCCGAGTGATGGAACGGGAGTTGGGGCTTTAGTGGTTAGGTGAATCATTCAAAGTGAGCGGCGCGACAGACACTTTTTTACTGCAAAAAAAATCTTAACGTCTGATCCGCAGTGGTGATGGAGGATTGGCGCAGCCTGTCGCTCTCAATTTGCCTGTCTCTCATCGTTAGAGAGTGGGTGTATTTATGAAGTTGTTGAACCTGCTGGTGGTTTCATGGGTTTGGATCATATCATCCGTGATCGCCCTTTTCGACGGCAGCGGCATCCCGGCGATGTGGATCATCGCGGGTGTGCGTCTGCTGGTCGCGTGGATCTGGCTTACGGTGACGTTCCGTGAGGTTCGGAAGCTCGAGGCCAGAGGCTGCTTGCCCTTCAACCACCATTGATTCCTGGTCAACGGGTGAGAAACAGGCTGCCGAGCATGGCCAGGATTAGAGCGACGGCGAGCGTCCACCAATACCATTCGAGTCCGGTTTGTCGGTGAGGGGATTTTCCAAATTCCCGCGCTACGAATTCATGGTAGTCGAAGTCATCCTCGGCGGGTAGATCGAGACCACCATGATCCTCGGACGGTTCCCAGGGGCTTGCGGGCGTTTTTTTGGAAACCGGTTTCTTCGCGCATCCCGGGCAGGGTTTACCCACGCGAACCTGGGAGTCGCAAAACGGACAAGTGTATTCCAATGCCTCCAGCGCCATGGCTGGCAGGAGCATGAACCACATTCCCTTGTTCCAGGAAGCGTTTTTTCAAGAATCACCAACCGCTCCGAACGATTTCAAGCTGAGTCCCAAGGGTTCAAGAAATCGAAACGACATTTGACTCATCCATGACCTGCATCTCGCAGGGAGGCCCGCAGGGATCAAGCACCCCGAGCTGCCCTTACAAGGGTCATCACGCACTCCAGATGACGGGTGTGTGGAAACAAGTCGAAGGGCTGGACATCTTCTAACTGATAGCCGCCTTCGCTCAGTTGCTTCAAATCGCGGACCTGCGTGGCAGGATCGCATGACACATAAACCACGCGGGCGGGAGCGAACGTGACCAACTGCTGGATGAACTCCGGCGTGCAGCCCTTGCGAGGCGGGTCGATGACCACGGAGGTTTCCGCGGCGGGAAAGTTGATCTGCGCGAAGATGGCTTCCGCCGAGGCGGTGAGAAACGTGGCATTGGTGATCTGATTGGCCGCCGCGTTTTTGCGCGCCCACTCACAGGACGTTTCGGATACCTCCACCCCGGCTACCCGCTCGAAGCTCTTCGCGAGAGTTAGAGAAAACAATCCCGATCCGCAGTAGGCATCCACCAAGAACCTCACCGGTTTCACTGCCGCCTGCTTGGCGACGTAGCTGGTGAAGGCTGGCAGGATGAACGGATTGTTTTGGAAAAAATCCCCCGCGAGAAATTGAAACTTCAGATCCCCCACTTTTTCCGTGGCCACCGCCTTGAAATCCGTTTCCACGCGGTCCTCCGTGGCACGTAGCAGGACCGTGGCTCCGCGCTTGAACGAGTCCGCCCGCGCCCGCAGGCCTTCCCGGATCTTCGGCAGTTCGCGATTGATCGTCTCCATGGCGATCGGGCACTGCGGCACATCGATCAACGAGGAACGCCGGCCGAAGGCGAGAAACCCGATCGGCCCGAGATCTCCATCCCTGGCCTTCTCGAAATGAGGGGTGATTTTGGAGCGATAGTTCCACGT
Source organism: uncultured Verrucomicrobiota bacterium (assembly GCA_937867415.1). Taxonomy (GTDB): domain Bacteria; phylum Verrucomicrobiota; class Verrucomicrobiia; order Verrucomicrobiales; family Akkermansiaceae; genus Luteolibacter. The sequence goes on from CALMKO010000234.1 coordinate 1,693, forward strand.
TTGGGCGGATGACAGGCAGTCATTCACAGGAAAGGTGATGGCCGCCATGTGCTTCATCAGCTCTCCGACTTGGCGGGTCTTCCACGCGAGCTGCTTGTCGTAGGAAAGATGTTGGTATTGGCAGCCACCGCATTCTCCGAAAAGCGGACACCCCGGTTGGATGCGGTCGGGTGAGGGGACGAGCACTTCCAACAAGTCAGCGTGGGAGCAGTTCTTGTCATTCCGGAAGACCCGTGCCTTGACGACTTCACCCGGCAGCGAAAACGGAACAAACACCACCCAGCCATCGATACGGCCCACTCCGGCCCCTAGGTTCGTGAGGGCATCGATGGTGATTTCGATTTCCTGGTGGTAATCGAAAGGCGTCGGGACAAATTTCTTAGGCGGGCGAGGAAGCATGGTAGGCCGCGAGTTTGCGCTGCGAAACTGCGGCGGGCAACCGATTTCAGCGGCGGCGCATCCAAACCAGTCCGAAAATCGTCACCAAACCCATGAAGGCGGAACCCGGTTCCGGTATCACCACGTAAGCCAATTGCATGTGAAAATCACCATTTGAAGGATTGATCTGACCGATGATCGCGTCGGCGGGTCCCGCATCCCCCATTGAGAATACCGGTGGTGTTGCAGCCGCATTGAGGTCCGGCCATTTCCAGGAAGCCGCGCTCACGAGCAGCCACTCACTTGTGGGTGCCACGTCCTTGGAGGTGTAGCCCCAGATGTAGGCGCGCGTGTTTGCAGCGAAGGGGGTGGCGTTCGATGACAGCGTGGCCGTCTGGATGAACTGCTGATCGATGAGATCATAATCCGTCCCCTGTAAGACGATCCAGCTCGACACCCATTGCTCCGGTGTGGCGGTCCGTGGATCGAAGCCTGGTGAGAAGGTGCCCAACTCAAAACGAATGGTCGCGGCGGCTTCCTCAAAAGTAGTCACACCATCCGCCCTGATGTTGGTGTCAAAGGCATTGCTCGCCCAACCGATCTGGATGGTGGTGGGAGGCGTGAGATTCTGACTCATTCCAAGTTGAGTCGCTCCGCAGAAAGTCAGAAATACGATCAGCCAATATCTTAATGAAGTTCTCATGCGCGGGGGGGATTCGAAGAATTACGGACTCCATGGTAACGGAACTTGATAGCTCATGGAAGCCCGATTTCGACGAATAAACATTGCCTCAACCGGACTGAATATCAATGAATCATTATAGTTGGGGCTGCTTGGTATCAACTCCCGCCACATATCAGGCAAGGTCGGGTGGTCGAGAAGATAGAAGATCCTGAAGTTGTTATTCTGGTAGAGCTGCACTTGATCGGCAAGGTTGACGTTGGTCGAAGCCACGAATCCGGAAGCCGGATCCAGCAAGCCGCGCTGGCGCGGACTCAGCGTCACCGGAAACGGCGATGCCACGAGGTTGTTTCCGGATTGAAGGGTTTGGAAGAATGGGTTGCCGCGTATCTGCCCGGTGAAAAGCAGGCGGGCGCTTGATGAGTTGGCCGGGCGCTTCACGAACACGCCTTGACCGGGCGCGATGACGCGCGAGCCTTGATCACCGCCGCCGGGAAGGAATCCGCGCCATTGAAAGGTGGGGTTCCCTGGGCGTGCATCGAGCAGATAGAACAGCTGGAACTGGCCCGCGCTCACACCATCATTGACGAACAGCTGAAGCTGGTCCGCATCGGCGGGGTTTGTCGATCCACGGAACAATTCTTTGGTAAAGATCCCGCCCATGGTGTGATGGGCGCAGACCACGATCTGCGAACCTGTCAGATCGGGAAGGGGCTCACCGGGCAGGAGTCTGATCTCTCCCGCTCCGGAACCCTCGATTTCGAAGCGGCGGCCCGCGAACAGCCCGGACACCACTTCCACATAGCCTTTGAAGTTCGATGCCAGGGCGGGATTTCCATGGACTGCCAGAACTCGGGAATTCATCGAAATCACCAGCGACGAGAATACCGGTGACTCGCGGAATGGGATCCCCGCGGTCCGTGAGCCGGGCCCGAAGCTGACCCCGCGCCAACCGAGTGGCAGGGATACCGCAGAGCTGCCCCAACCGGCTGCGCGGACCCGCAATCTCGCCATTCCGGCATCTGCAGACAAGTCCGGCCGCGTCTGCAAGTCGCCAAAAACAAGGGTATCCGTGCCACCTGCGACAGGCGCGGGGGCAAGCTGCCAGTTCACCAGATCGGGGCTGGTTTCCACTTCATAGGTCAGTCCGGAGCGATCAGGAGGGCGTGTGACCACGAGGGATACTCGGCCGTTGTTTTCGACCAACCGGATCGACTGGGCGGCAGGGCTTGCTCCGCTGTTAGGGATTCCACCCAGGGCGAACTCCATCAAATCCGTGGCGAGATCGCCATCCGCATTTGCCGCAGGATTCGTCCCTGCGCCGGGGACACTGGCAGACCACGCGCTGAAATCAAAAGGAATGGTGAGTGTCACCGTGGCGACGTTCGATCTCGCGCCCTGTGGATCGGTCACCGTGTAACTGAAAGCATCGGTCCGTGCGGATGATCCGTCGTGGGTGTAGACGAGCCGCCGTTCCGCGCCGCTGATCGAGAGTGTCCCATGTCTGGGCGGCGTGGTGATGGTGACACCACCGATGCCGAGAGGAGCGTTCGCATCGGCATCGTTCGGCAGGACATTCAAGCGGCTCGGTGTCTGATGGACTGCGGCAAGCTGGTCATTGGCGGCAACCGGTGCCGAGTTCACCGCGACGGGTGCGAAGTTTGCAGCATCCATTCCGCGGATCCAATCCGCGAGCAGCGCCACCGCTTTCTGGTCCACCAGGTTTTTCCCCAAGGGGGGCATCTGACTGGCTCCCACGACCGCCATTCTCGAATGCATGATCGAGTTTGCAAGATTGTCGGGCGAGACCACTCGTTCGCTGGGGGATTGTAAAGGCCGGTTGATGATTCCTTCGACAATTCCTTGGGCGGAAAGCGGGGTGTTGAACGAAGCGTCGAAATTCGCGGAAACGCCGCCCGGTTGATGGCAGTGGGAGCAGTTTGCCGCGAGGTAGGATTTCACGCGGGAATCAAGCGAAGCATGCGGATTGTGAGGATCGACAGCAGCCGGCACCGTGCCTGGATTCCGGCTGCCGAAAGACGTTCCAAAGATGCCGAGCGCGTTCCAGGTCTCTAACTGATTTGAAGTGCGGCCCGTCAATGGGTAGTGCATATCCCTGGCAAGCTGATAGGCCCGCACCCCGAGCACGTTGTCAGCACCCGAGGTATGGCAGGTCCGGCAATCCGAACGGCTCGGAAAATCCCAGCGCTGGTTACGGGTCGATCCGTCGGATCGGGTGACGGTGAGGTCCCGCGTGGCTCCACCCGGGAGCAGTTCCGCATCCGTATCTGCATCATTCCATCGGTAGGTGACACCATAGTAGACGCCATCCGCTCCATGAACGAAGAACCGGGTCTCCAAGCGTTTCTCCAGCAAGGGATTTCTTTCATCAACCGGAAGTGTGAAATGCTTCACGACTACCGTTCCAACCGGAAACGACCATGATCCCTGGTCGCTGTAGGTGACGCGTTCCGAGGCGGTGTCGTGGGTTCCATTGTTAGGAACCGCAATCCAACGTTGCTTGCGGGCACCATCGCTCCACAAAGGTGAGTTCACCTCGTACGGGATCAATCCCGCCACGGGAGTGAGTGTGGATAAATTGGTGAAGGCCCCCGTCTGCGAGAGGAACCTGGGCGGATCAGGGACGGGGGTGCCATTGCGAATGAGTCGATAGATTTTTCCTGTATCCGTGCCAGTAGCACCGAGTTCCATGAAGTAAACCTCGTTGTCAGGCCCTTCGCAGATTCCTGAGAGCCCCTGTTTGTTGCCTCCATTTCGAAAAACGGTTGTGAGGTATTCTGCGGTGGCCGGCCCGGAATCACGACGAGCGAGCGCATAAAGCGCCTTGGTATTGTGATCTCCAAACAGATACCTGCCCGTCAGCGCACCAGCGTGCAATGAGCCTCGATAGACGATTCCGCCGATGATGCACCCGCCCATCGATCTGGGATAATCAAACAAGGGCGGAACCTCGGTTCCGATCAAGGTTGAAGGCCTCGCCTTGGGGCCGTTCGCGTGACCCTCTTTGAAAGGCCATTGATGGTTCCCCCCTTTTTGTGCGATTGTGATTTCCTCGCGCGTCCCTTGTCCGACATCCGCGATCCAGATGTCGCCGGTCTCATTGTCAAACGACATCGAATGGGGACTGCGGGTGCCTATGGTCCAAAACTCTTCGAGGATACCGCCCGCAGGATCAAGCCACGGATTATCTTTGGGAATCCCATACCCTTGAGTAAAGCTCGCAGGCCATCCCGACGGACGGGTGATTTGGGCGGGTTGGCGGCGGATCGGGTGCGAACGACTTGGATTCTGATCCACGTCGATTCTGAGAATCCCGGAAAACAGGCGGCTGTTGATCCTCTGGGCCACATTGAAAGAATCATTGGAATCTCCCTCATCGCCGATCACCAGATGCAAAAAACGATCGGGGCCGAAGAACATCTGCCCTCCGTTATGCCAGTTGTGCCGGTCATACTGCTGGATCATCACGAATTCCGATGCAGGGTTCGCTGCAATCTGTCCGTCGGGAATCGTAAACCGGGAGAGGCGCATGTAGGAGGGAGAGCCCACTCCTGTATTGGTAGATAGATTCGGTGAAAACTGATAGGTGACGTAGAAGTAGCCGCGGTTTGGATTTCCCGGAATGCCGAAATCAGGATGAAAGGCGATCGACATCATGCCTGCGTCCCAAAAGCCCCAAGTGTTGGCGGTGCGGTCGAGCACCTTCACCTTCTGCGCGGTCGTGGCCGATGCGGAAAACGGAATCCGCCAGACCTCACCATTGCGGCAAACGATATAAACGAAGCTTGTGCTGAGTGGATCTTTGACCATCCTCACCGGGTCCGTGAAGGTGAGGTTCGGAAACGCATCTGCCAAGGCCCAGCTGCCGGTGGGGCCCGGGGTGCTTGTTGGAAAAGCCCCGTTGAGGTATGCTCCCACGGCTTGGGGAGCGTCGAGTCCGGGTGCCGCTGCCACACGCAAGGTGGTGGGGAATAAGAGAGCCGCCACTCCGGCGAGCAGTGAGGTGCAGGCGTTCAAGGTGGGGGGGATTTGAAGTTGAAGCGAAAGAATGCGGCCTTCTCCGAAGGATCCCGGAGGACCTTCATTTCCAGGTAATCCGGGCGATCCTGCATGACTTCGGGAGACGAAGTGACCCATGTGACCATATCGGAGCTGCTTTCCATGATCCATTCCGTATCGGCAAATGGGTTGCGCTTGAGTTTCACGACCGCCTGGTCGTTGGCCGTCAGGATCTCCGGGGCGACCGTCGATGAGCCGCTGTTAGGATTAGAACCAAGATAGTATTCAAGTCGATTGCTCATCCCATCACCATCAGGATCCGCCTCGGGATCGATTGCGGCTTGAGTGGTTGGGAAATGGGATTTCAACCACTCCTGTTGAGGAATGGGTATGGGGGTCGCGCGGGAGGTGAGTAAGTGATACCCGTTCAGATCGACAGCCCCCAGGACGATTGACTCACTGCTGCTGGTGATCCAAGTCAGCGCCGGACTGTGGGGGGGCGAGGAGGTCGGCCATTGCCAGTCAGGTCGTGTCATCAACAGCCATTCCGGTCCTTTTGTGAGGTCCAGGCCATTCCTTGCCCAGAGGTAGGCCTGTGGATTGGCATGGCTGGGAATGCCTGATGATAGATCGACAACCCCGGCGAAGCGTGCTTCGTCCGCATCAAACTCCGCCTTGCCGAGTTCCGTCCAGTTGGCCAGCCATTGCCCGCGGTTGCTTGGAAGCGGAACGAAGTCTTTCGAGAAAACCCCCAGCACCAGGGTGAAATCGGCAGTCCACATCCGAGCTCGGCTGTCCGCATTTGCGACGAATGCTTTGGTGCCCCAGTAAACCAGGCCACCATGAAGAGAGCTGGGCAGGGCCGTCACCATCCAGCAGGCAGACACGGCCAGGACGACCCAAAAAGGTTGATGGTGCAGGAAGCCCTCTTTTCTAAAACCAGGAAAAGAGAAGGGTTCCTTCGCCGGGGGAGTGCGGAGGAGATACATGATTGCGGGGGAAGTGCGGGAACACCATGAGCTTTGGCAGAGCTTTGGGCAAGTTGTATGAATCACGCGATTGCGGAGATCCCCCCGCCACCCCAAACCTCCTTGAGAATGATTTTCCGGGCACAGATGCACAATCAACAGCAGCATATGCATTGCTGGATGATTGAAATCACCGTAAGACTTCTCCGTGATCGAATTCCTTTCAGAAGTCAAAAAAATCTCCCCTCACGCTGAGCCCATTTTGGTGATTTCTCTCACCGCCATCCTGGGCCTCGTCCTTGGAAGTATCAAGATCAGGGGAATGAAATTGGGTGTCGCGGGAATGCTTTTCAGCGGACTGCTTCTTGGGCACTTTGGCTTGAGCCTGGACCCACATTTGATGGCCTTTTTGAAGGAATTCGGGCTGGTTCTTTTTGTCTTCACCATCGGGCTTCAGTTAGGACCGGGCTTTTTCAACTCGTTGAAACAGGACGGGCTGAAGCTCAACGGAGTGGCCGTGGCGGTGGTACTTGCGGGCGCGGGGATCGCCTATGGTATCGGGTGCTTCCTGAAATGGGACATCGGCGTGATCGCAGGCACTCTCTCCGGCGCTACGACCAACACCCCGTCGCTGGGAGCGGCGCAGCAAGCGATGGCGACAAGCGGTGACGGCGCGCGACAAGCGACTCTCGCGGCGATGGCCTATGCCGTCGCTTATCCATCAGGGGTGCTTGGAATCATCGTCTCCATGGTCATCATCCGCATGATCTTCCGGATCGATCCGAAGAAAGAACTGTTCCTCCTCCAACAAAAAATGGCCGAGGGCGTGAGTGAGGTGCGAAGGGCGACATTCCTGGTGGAGAACTCGAACCTGGCGGGTCAGGCGATCAAGAACATCCCTGGGCTGGGTGATGAATGCATCGTGGTGTCGAGAATCCGCAGGAAGTCCGACGAGCAGACCTTGGTCGCCACGCCGGAAACCATCGTTCAGCTGGGGGACCGGGTGCTTGCGGTGGGCTCCAGCGAGGGGCTTCATCGGGCGGGCCTGAGCGTAGGGCGCGAGGTGGAGGAGGACTTGCGAAAAAAATCCGGAACGCTCACGGCGAAGCGGATCATCGTCACCCACAAGGACATGGTGGGCAAAACCATCGCCGCCACCCAGATCAGCCAGCGCTTCGGCGTGACGGTCAGCCGCGTGAGCCGTCAGGATATGATTCTAACCGCCATGCCGAACCTGCGGCTCCAGTTTGGCGACATGCTCAATCTGGTCGGTGAGGAGGCCGCGATCGAGCAAGCGGCCAAGGCCTTGGGAAACTCGGTCCGGCAGTTGAATGAAACCAGTTTCACCTCGATTTTTGTCGGTATCACGCTCGGGATCTTCCTCGGGCTCTATCCTTGGAATCTGCCAGGCGTGCCCGTCCCGCTGCGGCTGGGGCTTGCGGGCGGACCATTGATCATCGCGATCTTGATGGGCAGGCTGGGAAAAATCGGCCCCCTGGTGATCCACATGCCGATTAATGCAAATACTGCATTTCGCGAACTCGGCATCATTTTCTTCCTCGCCTGCGTCGGCTTGGGTGCGGGCGGGCAATTCGTGGAAACAGCTTTTTCCACCACCGGCCTTCAGTGGATGGCACTTGGGATCAGCGTGACGGTCGTGCCGATGTTGGTGATTGGAATCATCGCCCGCCAATGGCTGAAGATGAATTATCTGACGCTCACCGGAGTCCTTGCAGGCAGTATGACGGACCCGCCAGCATTGGCATTTGCCAACAAACTCACGAACTCCGACTACCCGTCACTCGCCTATGCAAATGTCTATCCCTTGACCATGCTACTTCGGATTCTGGTGGCGCAAATGGCCGTCCTTTGGCTTTCCTCGTGATTTTTGGAATGCGTCCCGCCTCAGGCCATCTTTTTGCACGGATGGGCCGCCCCTAGAAATTCGCTGGCCACAGCGCTTGGTAAATGGTTTGAAGCGTGTGCGAACACTCTGTTTCGCGACGATGACTGACATTCAAGGAGGGCACACCAACCGCAAACCCCATTTGGCACTGACGACGCTTGCCGCGTTGGGCATTGTTTTCGGAGATATTGGAACGAGTCCGCTCTATGCGTTCCGCGAGTGCTTTTCCGGGCATCACGGCGCACCGATCAGCCCCCAAAACCTTGTGGGAGCGGCATCATTGATTGTGTGGTCGCTGGTGTTGGTGGTCTCGATCAAGTATCTGTTCATCATCCTCCGGCTAGACAACAAAGGAGAGGGCGGAATCCTCGCCTTATCAGCCTTGGTTCGTGGTGTGCAGCGGAAGCTCGGGGGGGAGGATTCCCAAAAGATCCTGCTCTTTGGCTTGGCGGGAGCGGCATTGATTTATGCGGATGGAATGTTGACGCCCGCCATCTCCGTCTTGAGCGCAGTGGAAGGCCTGTCGGTAAGCGCTCCGGCACTTGCGGGATGGACCGTGCCGCTTGCCGTGTTGATTCTGGTGGGATTGTTTTCCATCCAGAAGTTTGGAACGGTCACCGTGGGGCGATTTTTCGGCCCGGTGGTGTTGGTATGGTTTGCCAGCCTTGCCATGTTAGGGATTCATGCCTTGTGGACCCATCCCGAGGTTCTATGGGCGCTAAGTCCATGGGAAGGGCTGTCATTCTTGGTTCGGGAATGGCAACATGCCTTCCCCTTGCTGGCCGCGGTTTTCCTTGCGGTCACGGGTGGTGAGGCTCTCTATGCGGACCTGGGCCACTTCGGTCTGCCACCGATCCGGGTAGGCTGGTTTGCGGTGGTATTGCCGGCTTTGGTTTTCAACTACCTCGGGCAGGCGGCGTTGCTCACTGCGGATGCCGCGGCGATTCGCAGCCCGTTTTTCTTGCTCGCACCCACCGCTTTGCAACTGCCACTCACATTTCTCGCGACAGCGGCAGCGATCATCGCAAGTCAGGCATTGATTTCAGGGGCGTTTTCGCTCACCGCCCAGGCGGTCCAGCTCGGGGTGATGCCGCGGACGCGGATCCGCTATACTTCAGAACACTCTGCGGGCCAAGTCTATGTGCCGGCGGTGAATCGGGTTCTGGCAGTGGCCTGCATTCTCCTCGTGGTTGTTTTCAAAACATCCACAGCACTCGCAGGAGCGTATGGGATTGCCATTTCATTGACGATGACCATCACCTCCCTGCTTTTCCTATCAGCCGCCAAGGTTGTCTGGCACTGGTCCAGTTTCAAGACTAGGTTGGTGACTTTCCTATTCCTGTCTGTCGAGATCGCCTTCCTCACCGCGAATACCTTGAAAATTTATCCGTCTGGCTGGCTCCCCTTGGCGGTGGCAGCCATCGTGATGGGGATGATGCTGATCTGGCTGTGGGGGCGGCAGCGTTTGTATCGAAAAATCATGGCCAGTTCCTTGCCGATTGAAGATCTCCTGAAGAACCTCCGCAGCGGAAGGATCCACCGGGTCTCGGGAACCGCCATCTATATGAGCGGCAAAGGGACCCAGGTTCCATCCGCGCTTTTGCATAACTTGAAACACAATCAAGTCCTTCACGAGCGGGTGATCTTCCTTCATGTGACCACGACCGATCAGCCAGTGGCAGCTAGGGAAGATCTACTCGACTACGAGGATCTTGGAAACGGTATCCAGAATGTCACCATTCGTTTTGGCTTTACGGAAACTCCAGACGTTCCAGAAGCCCTCAAGCGACGACTCAAAAACGAGGCGAAAATCCAAGCTGGCAAAACAACCTACTTCCTTGGCAGGGAAAGCTATGGTGTGGGCAAGCATGCCACTTTCATCGACCGTGTGCGCTTGTCGTTGTTTGCAATCATGGCTCGGAACGCATCTCCCGCTACCGCATACTTCCAACTTCCCCCGGGGCGGGTCGTTGAACTCGGTGCACAAATCACGCTTTAAACCACTTCGAATTCTTTTGTGATGGCCACCCCACCCCTTTCGATCACCGGTCTCGGCGCACTGTCGGCGCTCGGCGTGGGTATCGATTCACAATACGATGCGATCCAGGCAGGCGTTTTGCCGTTTCAGAGTCTTGGCAAGCTGCTGGGAGATGACAGCCCCCACGCAAGGAGCCCGGGGGCATGGATCGCCGACAGGTCGTTGTTGATCCACCGCAAATGGAGTCCGGCAACCATGGCGGCGCTTCATGTCGCCCGCGAGGCGATCTCCGCCGCAGGCTGGAACTCCCATGAATTGCGCGAAGCAGCACTGGTGGTGGGGACCAGCCGGGGAAATGCGGCGGGCTGGCTCGGGCCATGGCCGGGGCGTCGGCCATTCAAGCTCATGGCGGCGAGCAACACCATCCACAGCGAGCCGGCATCCGCCATCACCATCGAGTTCGGCATCACCGGACCGAATCATGTGCTGGCAAGCGGCTGCGCCGCCGGACTGGATGCAGCTGGAATCGCGATGATGCTCGTACAAACCGGGCTGGCCCCGCGTGCCCTGGCGGTGGCGGTGGACCTGCCCTTGGTGCCCATGCTCTTGGATAACTACGCCGCGTCAGGACTCCTCGCGGCTGGCATGGATTTAAATCCTTACCATCCACAGACCTCGGGATTCATTCCTGCGGAAGGTGCCGCTGCCATGGCCATCGAGTACCGCGAGGGTGACTTTCCTCGCCTGCTACACTATGGCTGCAACGCCGACGCCTGCGATCCCGTCGGTATCCCAGCCGATGGCGGGCGGACTTTCGAACTGCTGGAAAAAGCAATCCTCGTGCACGGCCAGCCGGCGGCCATCTGCCCCCATGCCACGGGCACCGCCGTCCAAGGATTGGCAGATCCAGCGACCTTGTTGCGGGTTTTCCCCGGTCAAAAGCCCACCGTGCACCTGCTCAAGCCCTTCATCGGGCATACCATCGGAGCCAGTGGATTGTTAGAAAGCGTGATCCTCGCGCGCTTCCTCCACACCGGCAAGCTTCCCCCCAACCTCCCAGGACGCTCGGAGCCTCCAGGCATGACTCTTCCAAGCCAAGCGCTTGAAACCAATGGCCCAGTCTACAAGCTCTCCCATGGGATGGGCGGGCATAACGCACTTCTCGTTCTAACCACACCATGAGCTCATCACGCCGCCTTGAAGTATCCATCGACGATCAAACCCTCCAAGTGATCGAGGGCAACGACTGCCTGCGTTGTTTTAGAATATCCAGCGCCGCCAAAGGAATGGGCTTCACCGTGGACAGCTATCGCACCCCGACCGGTCGCTTTCAAATCGCAGAGAAGATCGGTCATGAGGAGCCAAGCGGTACCATCTTCAAGCAGCGTGTCCCCGTGGGCTATTGGCAGCCCGGAGCGGCCGTGGAAGGAGATCTGGTGCTCAGCCGGGTGCTCCGGATCGAGGGGCTCGACCCTGAAAATGCCAATACATTCGAACGTTTCATCTACATCCATGGAACCAATCACGAAGACCGCCTGGGGCAACCGGCCAGCCAAGGATGCATCCGTCTTGGCAATGCTGAGATGATCGAATTGTTCGAGATGATCGAGGTAGGCACTGAGCTATCAATACTTCCAGCCTCGAAGCCGCGCGGGAAACTGTTTTTCATCGACTGTGATTCCACACTTTCAAGCATTGAGGGGATCGATGAACTGGCACGGGCCAGGGGACCCGAGGTTTTCGCGCAGGTCGTCGCGCTCACGAATGCCGCCATGAACGGTGAGGTCCCCATCAACGAAGTATTTCCAAGGCGTATGGAAATGATCCGCCCCGACCAAGCCTTGTGCGAGGAGATTGCCAATCTATACATCAAAACCCTGGTTCCAGGTGTAGTGGAAATGATGACAGAAGTAAAAAGCGCCGGATGGCTGCCTGTCATTTTATCAGGGGGGTTCGCGCCCTTGATCCAACCGCTTGCCCGCTCCCTGGGGATTGATCATGTCGAGGCGGTTCCCCTCTATTTTCACGCGGATGGATCTTACAAAGGCTTCGGAGAAAGTTATCCAACCACCCGCAACCTCGGGAAAAACGAGATCATCCGCGAGTGGAAGAATGCCATGCTTCCCGAGCGCTGCATCATGATGGGCGATGGGGTGTCGGATCTTGAAACCAAGCCGGACGTGGATATTTTCATCGGCTTCGGTGGTGTGGTTGCGCGGCCGAAGGTGAAAGCCGGAAGTGATTACTGGCTGACCGATTTGGAGGATCACCTCGCCGTGCGAGATATCATTGCAAGTCCATACTCGAGTGTCGTGTGAAACATCAACTGGTGAGTAAGGAAGTATCATGCTTCTGTGGTACGGGTGAATGAGAAGCCCTTGTAAGGCACGAAGCTTTCCGCAAAGGTCTGCCATTCGCGCCAACGAAAAGAGCAGAGTTAAAACATTGATGTAAGCCCCGCGGATTCACGGTGCTCAGATTTAGCTTGCTAGCGTCAAGCGGATTTCTATGGTTGCGGCGACATGAGTACTACTACTAAGAAAAAGGTTGCCCAAGGTGTTCGCTATACCGATGCGCAGAAGGATGAAGTTGTAAGCTTCGTCTTGACCACCAACGCTACAAAGGGCCGTGGCGGCGTGAGCCAAGCTTCCGCTAAGTTCAAGATTTCGCCGATCACAATCAATAGCTGGCTCAAGGCTGCCGGTGGCAAAACCGCACCCGCTGCTGACAATACGGCTCCTGCTTCTACTGCAAAAAATGCACCAGCCAAGGTAGCGAAGGCACCTAAGGCTGCGAAGGCCCCTAAGGCAGCGAAAGCACCTAAGGCACCTAAGGCACCTAAGGCACCTAAGGCA
>CALMKO010000235.1 GCA_937867415.1 uncultured Verrucomicrobiota bacterium
ATGAAAACATGTGCGTCCCCCCGCACGGTTGCGTTTCTCCTTCTCGGTCTGCTGTCTCCTTGTGCAGCCGGGAATCAAGAACGGCAAGCCGTGAAAAACATCAAGTCCGTGCCAGTCGCGGAACACGATTTGCCTGCTCCGCCCCGGTCGCTCGCCGTGGGTGTGACGGCTCCGGCTGAAAGTGATTCAGAGGCACGCCGTCTCCGGACACGCGCCGTCCCGGGCAAGGCTGCTTCTCGTGAGTTGACCCGTTACGAAGTTGATCCGCAGAGTTTCAGCAAGGGTCTTGCAGCGTTCGCAGTAGCCCAACGCAAGCTGGCTGGCCGCTGATCGAAGTTCTGAGAGTCGCGGTGTTCCACACCCGTTGATGCGGCCTGCCATGCGGGGCGATGGGGGCGCTGCGCGGCAACCCGGAGAATCTCAAGGAGGGGCAGCGATAACTTCGGGAGCAAATCTGCCGCAAGCATGGCAAGATCGCCCGCGCCCTCTCGATCCGCGAGTTCCTGGCCGCCCTGTGGAACGATCAGTCGCGCGAGGACGCCGAGCAACACCTTGAGCCGGTCATCTCCCGGTGCAGCCGTTCAAGAATGCAGCCATCCGTGAAACCCGGCAAGACCCTCAAGAGGCACATGGAAGTCATTCCGGGATACTTCAACAACTCCACGACATCCGCCGCTATAGAATCGGTCAACTGCCGGTTGCAACTCGCACGCCGCAGAACCACGGTTGCCGGACATTCCGTAATTTCCAATTACGCTGGCCTATTGGATTGCGGGCGGCCTCACCCTAGAAATCCGGTTTGCACCCACCCACTAAAAGTTCAGGAGTTCCATTTTTTCAAGCCGCGACGGATCGTCAGCGCCACTGCTCAGCGCCAATGACAAGGTAATCCACGATCAAGGCCTGGTCACCGTGTTTAGAACAAGAGCCCTTGGCGGTCCTCTTGGACCTTGCATTTGGTGGGGTTGGCCAGCAGGGCGTCGATGCGGGTTAGCAAGTCGAGTGACGGGGTTTCCCTGGCATTTAATACTTCCCTGAGCCGCGTGCTCCATGATTTCACCGAACCGCCATCCTCGGCGGCAAGGATGGTGGCTGCCTGGGTGAGGCGGCCGCTGATGGCAAGTTGCTTCCCAGTGCGGCGCAACCAAGCTTCGAAGTAGGGTTTGTCGGGATGGTTGATGTTCATGGGTGGTGTGTTATATTGAACAGCTCAATAAGTCAAGGCTTCAACCCATCATTTGCGTGCGCGACCTTTTTTTCCGGCGGGATATTTGACCGGCTTGGTGACCTGAGGCGGAGCGGTGGTCTTGAGCGCGGCGATCTGGTCGCGCAGATGGGCGGCGCGTTCGAATTCCAGGCGCGACGAGGCCTCGCGCATTTCTTCCTCCAGCTCCGCGATGACGCGGACCTTGTCGTAGGTTTGCACATCCTCGGCCACCATCGAGCTGTTCAACTTTTCCGCTTGTTCGCGTTCCTTTTCGTGGGTTTGGAGGCTTTGCTGAAGGGCGCGTTTGACGCTTTGCGGAGTGATGCCGTATTTTTCGTTATGCGCTTGCTGGCGCGTGCGGCGGTATTCGGTGATGTCGATGAGGGCCTGGATGGAGTCCGTGATCTTGTCGCAGAAAAGCACGCACTCGCCGCCGATGTGGCGGGCGGCGCGTCCCGCAGTCTGGATCATGGAGGTCTCATTGCGGAGGAAGCCTTCCTTGTCCGCATCGAGAATGCAGACGAGCGAGACTTCCGGGAGATCGAGCCCTTCCCGGAGCAGGTTGATGCCGATGAGGATGTCAAAGGTGGCGGCGCGGAGTTGGCGGAGGATTTCCACGCGCTCGACGGCGTCGATGTCGGAGTGGAGGTATCTCACTTTGAGGCCGGTGCCTTGCAAGTATTCGCTGAGGTCTTCGGCAGTGCGCTTGGTGAGGGTGGTGACGAGCACGCGTTCCTTGCGCTCGACGCGTTGGCGGCAGAGTTCGATGGTCTCGTCGATCTGGCCCTTGAGCGGACGGAGGATCAATACGGGATCAAGCAGGCCGGTGGGGCGGATGATCTGCTCGACAACCAAGGGCGTGCCGCGTCGGGTGGGATCGAACTTTTCTAACGGCTCGTCGTTGCCGCTCGGTTTGACCTTGAGCTTCTTGAAATCGAACATGGCCACCTTGAGGCCGTTTACTTCCGACTTCACCGGGATGAAGGTTTTGTTTTCAGGGCGGGAGTTGACGATTTCAAAAGGGCCGGGTGTGGCGGAGACGTAAACCCTCTGGCCTGTCATTTCCATGAATTCCTCGAAGCGCAGTGGGCGGTTGTCCAGCGCGCTGGGGAGGCGGAAACCGTGCTCAACCAGCACGGTCTTGCGGCTTTTATCTCCCTCATACATGCCTCCGACTTGCGGGATGGTGGCGTGGCTTTCATCGACCAATAGCAGGAAATCTCGCGGAAAGAAATCCAGCAAGGTGTGGGGTCTCGCGCCCGGTTCGCGGCCGGTGAGGTGGCGTGAGTAGTTTTCAATACCCTGGCAGAAGCCCATCTCGGCCATCATCTCCAAGTCGTAGTCGGTGCGCATCCGCAGGCGTTGGGCCTCGATGAGCTTGCCTTCCTTTTCAAACTTGGCGACTTGCGCGTCCGCCTCCTTGCGGATTTCCAGGGTGGCGCGCTTCATTTTGTCGCCCGGGGTGACGAACTGCTTGGCGGGGAAAAAGGTGTGGTTTTCCAAGCGGTCGATGGTGTGGCCTGTCAGGGTGTGGATACTGGTGATGCGCTCGACTTCATCGTCGAAGAATTCCACGCGGATGGCCGTCTCGTCGAGGTAGGCGGGGTGGACTTCGACCACGTCGCCACGGACGCGGAACTTACCGCGGCCGAAGGCGATGTCGTTGCGTTCGAAGAGCATTCCGACGAGTGAGTTGAGGAAGTCCTCGCGGGTGAGCTTCTGGCCGACCCAGACGGGGACCATCATGTTCGCATAGTCTTCAGGCGAGCCGAGGCCGTAGATGCAGGAGACGGAGGCGACGACGATGGTGTCTTCCCGGGTGAGCAGCGAGCCCATGGTGCTGAGGCGGAGGCGCTCGATCTCGTCGTTGATGGAGGAGTCCTTTTCGATGTAGGTGTCGCTGCGGGGGATGTAGGCTTCCGGCTGATAGTAGTCGAAGTAGGAGACGAAGTATTCGACCGCGTTGTGGGGGAAGAAGTTCTTGAACTCGGAATACAGCTGGGCCGCCAGAGTCTTGTTGTGACTCATGATCAGGGTGGGCTTCTGATGGTGTTGGATCAGGTTGGCCATCGTGAAGGTTTTTCCAGATCCTGTGACACCTAACAGAGTTTGATGCATGTTTCCCGCATCGAGGGATTTGGAGAGTTTGGCGATGGCCTGCCCTTGATCTCCTTCGGGCTGATAGTCGCTGACGAGGCGGAACGGCATGGCGTTGGGGTCGTTCAGGCGCGGATGGCCCAGCGTAATTTGGCGGAAGTGCTGCGTGGGTTCATTCGGCGTTCTTCAGGGGCGGCGGTGATGGGGCTGTCGCTCGCTGCGGCGTAAATCCCCTCCAGGACTCCAGCCTTGAAGGCTTGCTTCACCCGGCGATCCTCGCCCGAGTGGAAGGTGAGGATGGCGATGCGGCCACCCGGATTGAGGCAGGTGGGAACGGCCCGGAGAAAGGCATCCAAGGCGGTGAACTCCTCGTTGACGGCGATTCGAACCGCTTGAAACACCCGTCGCACGGTGCGTTCACGCTCATCCTCGTCGCTGATGCGGACTGACTCCCGGATGGCTTGCGCAAGTTCGAGGGTGCTTGGGAATCGGCCGCCAGCGATGGCGGAGGCGATGGTCTCGGCACGGGGTTCGTCCGAGTTTTGCAAGAGGGCGGCGGCGAGTTTTTCCATGCTCACCTTGGCTAGCCAATCGGCGGCGGAAAGACCGCGGTCCGGATTCATGCGCATGTCGAGCGGGCCCTTGACCTTGAAGCTGAAGCCCCGTGCGGGATCATCAATCTGCATCGATGAGCACCCGAGATCGGCAAACACGAAATCGACCGCATTGAGCTGGTGATCGGTCATGGCTCTGGCGATGCCCGCGTAGTTCGAGCGGTGGGCTTGGAACCGCGAGTCGTCGTAGCCGGAAGCGCGGATGCGAGCTTCGGTTTTCGGGAGTTCCAGCGGATCGACATCCAGGCCGATGAGTCTTCCTCCGGGTGAGATATTCTGGAGGATCTGGAGCGAGTGCCCCCCGTAACCCAGGGTGGCATCCACACCGGTCATGCCAGGTTTCAGCGCCAGCGCAGCGAGGCTCTCCGCGACGAGGATGGGGATGTGTGCCCCAGCCGGCGTCTTGCCGGAAGCGAGCACCTTGGCGACGGTGTCGCGGTAGCGGGCGGGATCGTGCTCTTTGTATTTATCCTCGAATTTGCGGGGATTTTTCCCGGCGTAGCGCTTGCGGCGGGGAGGGCGTGGGAGTTCGTCACTCACAGTTCGGTGTATTTCAAGTTGTTGCCGCGGGACTTCTCGACCGGGTAGCGGATGTCGTTGTGGGCGATTTTCGCTTCCATGACTTCACCGAGTTTCATGCCGAGGTTGTCGGCGAATTCAAAGAGGAGGATGGCGACATCCGCGATTTCGGAGGCGATTTCCTCGCGCTTGGTTTCGAGGCGGGTTTCGATTTGCGAGTCTTGTTGCCAGACGAAGTGCTGCATGAGTTCGCCCGCCTCGGCGGCGATGGCGACTGCGAGGTCTTTGGCGTTGTGATACTGCCGCCAGTCGCGGGCGTCCACGAAGGATTGGATTCTGGCGGTGAGTTCGGAAATGGAATCGCTCATGCGGTGAGGTCTAGCGCGGATGATGGGGCGAGGCTAGGAATTATCGGAAGGAATGCATGACCAAAAAAGCCGCCGACGCTTTCGCGAGGGCGGCTTTGAGGATAGGGTTGGCGTTTGCGCTTACTCAGCGGCGACATCGACGACTTCTTCAGAAGCCTTCTTTTTTGCAGCTTTCTTCTTAGGAGCAGGGGTTGAAGCCTCTTCCTGGGCGGCGACTTCGACGGCAGGTGCCTCTTCGTCGCTGGCAGGTTGATCGACCCACTCGATGATGGCCATCGGTGCGGAGTCACTCATGCGAGCGCCGAGCTTGGTGATGCGGCAGTAACCACCTTGGCGGTCCTTGGCAGCAGGTGCTGTCTCGGTGAAGAGCTTCTGGACGGTTTCCTTCTGGCGGAGGAAGGCGATCGCCAAGCGGCGTGAGTGAAGATCGTCGCGCTTGGCGAGGGTGATCAACTTCTCTGCGACCGGGCGAAGTGCTTTGGCCTTGCCGAGGGTGGTCTTGATGCGGCCGTGCTCGATCAGGCTGATTGCCATGTTGGCAAGCAGGGCCTTACGGTGCGAGGCGTTGCGTTTAAGTTTAACTGTTTTGCTGCGATGTCTCATCGGGTGCTTCCGTTTCTAGTATTAAAGGTTAGTCGTCAAGGTTTTGAGCGATCAGATCGGCAAGGCCGACCGGAGCTTCGTCTTCCGCACCGAGGCGTGGGCCACGGGATGCGGCGGCAGGTCCGGAGAGGAGTGAGGATTCGAAGGACATGCCGAGGCCGAGGCCCAGTTCGACGAGTTTGTCCTTGATTTCATTGAGGGATTTTTTGCCGAAGTTGCGGTATTTGAGCATCTCTGCCTCGGACTTCATGGCGAGTTGTCCGACGGAGGTGATGTTCGCGTTGTTGAGGCAGTTTGCGGCACGAACGGAGAGTTCGATTTCGTTGACCGACATGTTGAGAAGCTTCTTGAGAGCGGCGTTCTCTTCGCTGGACTCGGCGGGTGCTTCTTCGAAGTCCACGGCATTTTCATCGTAGTTGACGAAGACGTCGAGGTGGTGACGGAGAATGGCCGATGCTTGGAGCAGGGCGTCTTGTGGGGTGATGCGACCGTCCGTCCAGATGTCGAGGATGAGCTTGTCGAACTCGGTCATTTGGCCGACGCGGGTGGACTCCACGGAGTATTTGACACGGGTCACCGGGGAAAAGATCGAGTCGATGGCGATCACGCCGATCGGCTGGTCCTTGCGTTTGTTTTCGTCGCCAGTCGAAAAACCGCGACCGACGCGGACTTCGAATTCGCAATCGAACTTCACCTTCTTGTCGAGAGTGCAGATGACCTGGTCCTTGTTGACCACGTCATAGATGTGATCGGCGAGGATGTCGCCGGCGGTGACTACGCCTTCTTTCTCCACCTTGATGGTGAGGATGCGCGGGTCCTTTTCGTTGTGGCTGAACTTGACCTTTTTGAGATTGAGAACGATGTCGGTGACGTCTTCCACCACGCCGGGAAGGCTGGAAAACTCATGCTGGACGCCCGCGATGCGGACCGAGGTGATGGAGGCACCTTCCAGCGAGGAAAGGAGGACGCGGCGGAGCGAGTTGCCGATCGTGTGGCCATAGCCGCGCTCGAAGGGTTCGGCGACGAATTGGGCGTAGGTATCGGTGGCGGTTTCCTCGTTACGAACGAGGCGGTTGGGAAGCTCGAAACGAGCGAGTTTGACTGCTGACATATGTTTTCTGGTAGCCGGGTTACCCTCTAGCGAGCGGTGAGTCTCGATGAGGAGACCCGTTAGAGGACCGAGGGCTGTTGATTGGAATGCTCGCGGGGGACGGAATAAATGCCGCCATCGGCGGCTTGCAAAGCCTTTTTTCCGGAAATGTAAGAAATTTGCTGACAATTCAGGTCGTTTTTGGATCGGATCGTAAAAAAACAACTGGATTTTCTATCAGTCGGTTTCATGGTTCTGGCGCAATCCACAATTAAACCATGAAATCAAAACGTAACTTAACGCGATTCACTTACGAAACCGCAGCATTTGAAGGATGGCGTCTCTGCATCAGCAGGGCCGGCACGACGTTCACCAAATACTTCCCTGACAAGAAGTTCGGTAGCGGCAAAAAGTCCCTCGCTGTGGCTGAGAAGGCGCTCGCGGACTTGAAAACGCTGATTGAAGGAGCCAAACGCGTTGACGGTAAGCTGAGTCCAGCGACCATCAAAAAGGGCGAAAAGATCCTCCAAGACGCGGCTTGATTCGAAAGATCCGGAATTACAGAGGTTTCTTAAGTTGCGCAGTCTTTGATTCGCGCGACATGTTCAGCCATGCCGGACAAGAAAGTTTCTGTGATTCATTGGTTTCGCCGCGATCTGCGCATTGCGGATAACACCGCTCTACACTGCGCGGCGAAACCCGGACTTCGCGTTCTCCCGGTTTATATTTTAAGTGACTGGAAGGTGTCCCACTCGTGGACTGGCCCCGGTCGGCAGCAGTTCCTCTGCGGCGCAATCGCCTCATTGGCAAAAAATCTGGAAGCCATCGGCGGGCGATTGGTGATCCGCCAGGGGGCGGCCTTGGCAGAGTTGAAAAAACTGATTGTCGAGAGCAATGCCGTGGCGGTGCACGTCAACGCGGATCCCGATCCCTTCGGGCAAGCGACCGAAAAATCGCTGGTACGGCTTTGCAAGGAACTGGGTGTGGAGTGTCACATCCATGCAGATGTCGCGCTGCACCGGCCCGATGAGGTTCTCACGCAAAGCGCGCAGCCATACCGGGTTTACACCCCCTACAGCCGGAACTGGCTGCAGCTGCCGAAGCCTTCGCCGCTGCCTGTGCTGCGGACGATGCAAACTCCCGAAGACGTGGAGTCCCTGCCGCTGCCGACGCTTGCGACCTGGGGGCTCAGCCCGGCAGGCGCCGTAGTTCCGGAACCCGGCGAGCGGGCGGCGCGCGACCGCTTGAAACGGGCGATCGCGGGAAAAATCCAGTCTTACTCGGCCAAGCGGGATTTTCCTGCACAAGATGGAACTTCCCGGATTTCCCAGGATCTGCGTTATGGCCTGATATCGATCCGCACGGTGTATGCGGAGGTGATGAAGGCGCGGGCGGCGGCAAGTCTTGCGGAGCGTATCGGGATCGATGTGTTTATCAAGGAGCTCGCCTGGCGTGAGTTCTACTTTGCGATTCTCCACCATTTCCCGAACGTGCTTGATGAGGAGTTCAATGCCGACTGGCGTGGACTGCCATGGGATGAACCCAACGGGCTCTTCGGCGCATGGAAAGAGGGCCGGACCGGATTCCCGATTGTCGATGCGGGAATGCGTGAACTCAAAGCCACGGGCTTCATGCATAATCGGGTGCGCATGATCACGGCCATGTTCCTCACCAAGGATCTCCATATCGATTGGAAACAAGGGGAATCCTGGTTCATGCAAAATCTTGTCGATGGGGAAATCGCATCGAACAACGGAGGCTGGCAATGGTCGGCGGGTACGGGCGCGGATGCCGCACCCTACTTCCGGATCCAGAACCCTTGGTCACAAACGGTGAAATTCGATGCTGCCGGCGACTACATCCGCAAGTGGGTTCCCGAGCTGGCCAAGACCGTTGCCGCCCGCTTCCTGGAGCCCCCGAAAGACGGCCGCCCGATCGCGGCGGACTACCCGATGCCCTGCGTGGACCACAAAACCGAGCGGGACCGGACCCTGGCGATCTTTAAACAACACCGCGAGGGGAGCCGGTGATCCAGATCCTTTGGTAAATGTTCTACCGGGTGCTTTCCGCCATCATGCGCTCCGCAAGCGTCTTGAGGTCTTCCACGGGGATGGCGAAACTTTCCGCGCGGTTCGCCCTTGCGATGTTCATGCCGAGGCAGCGCCCGTCGAGGTCTAACAACGGGCCGCCAACGACGGAAGCCGCTCCCAGGATGTCATGCTGCATCACCCTGGGGAATCCACTGCGGTGGTTGGAGAACTCGCCGCTCATTTGATCATTCCGGTTCATTTGGTCGGTGAACATTTCGCTTCGCGAGGCGAGTCGGACATCGGCAGAGAGTTCCTTCTCCCCGCGGCGATAGACGATTTTCACAGTACTTCCGGCCTTGCGGTCCTTGAGGATCGTGGCGATGTCTTCGAGCTTTTTGACCTTCCTGCCCTCGATGGTGAGCAGGATGTCACCCTTCTGGAGTCCAGCTTCCTTGGCACCGCTTTTTTCGCTCAGATCCTCGATTTCGAGAGATTTCGACTTGGTCTTGAGAATCACCCCGAGCGCAGCACCGCCCGCGGGCGGGATCTCACGGATCTTCGCGCTCACGATTCCGGCTAACAGCCGCCGTGTCGTGCGGGTGGTCGCTCCATTGGCGACGACCCAGGTGCCGGGCGGGACGTCGCTTGTCGGAGCATAGACGACCGGTTGCAGGTCCTTTGCCTCGATCTTGAGCAAGGCCACATCCCAGGTGGGGTCGGTCATCAGGAGCTTGGCATCCGGGTATTTCGTGGCATCCACCGTGACATCCCACGTGGAGGAGCCCAGGATCTCGCTGGCCTTGGTAAGGATGTGGCCATCGGCGGAAATGACGATGCCATAGCAGAGTTCCTGGCGGCCATTGAGGATCACGGCGCTGGAGCGCTGCAAAACCTGGCGTTGAGGATCAAAGGCGGCGACCACGGCGGTGCCGGTGGTCCGGTAAGCGGAGTCCAGACTCTGCTGCGCCAGGGTTGGAAGCAGCGAGACCAGGCTGATCAAGGAGGCGAGGATGTTAGCGTTCACCGAGTGCTAGGGAAAATGTTTTGGGTTTGCCGCCGCGCTCCGTCTCCAAGGTCACCTCGTTTCCAGCGGACATTTCTTCGAGGAGGTCCTGCATCTGTCCGCGGTCTTTCAAAGCCACTCCATTCATCTTGAAAAGCACGTCGCCCTCCTTGATGCCAGCGGCTTCGGCGGGGCTCTTGCGGCCGACCTTGGTCACCTTGAGTCCGCCTGCGGCGCCGGGTTCGGTGGCCAGGCCGAGGAAGCCATTGCCTTTTTTCGGCTTCTCCGCATAGGGCCCCTCGCCGATGAATTCCGCATTCCGCATCCCGTCCCAGTGGCTTACAAACTCCGCCATCGGGACGTGCATGTTCACCTGCATCTGCTGGCCCACCCGTGAGTGGATCCCCACCAACTTTCCCGTCAGGTCAAACAAGGGGCCACCCGAATCCCCGCCGATGAGCATGCAGTCGGACTGAAAGGTCGTCCCGGCGATGCGCACCAGGCGCCCGAGCCTCAGGACCGCTCCGCGATCTTTGTCATAGCCGCCGGAGTGTCCGAGCGCGAAGACCCAGTCACCCAGGCGGGTGCTGTCCGTCCGGTCGATTTCCACGAATGGATAGGTGCCCTTTTCCGTGATCTGAATCATGGCGGCGTCCGAGTCCGCCACTAAGCCGAGGGTCTCCGCCTTGAGGCGGGTGCCATCTTCAAGAATCACCGTGACTTTTTGCTTCACGCCGGTCGCGACGTGTGCGGCCGTCAGGATCAGACCATCGGCGGAAATGATCACCCCGCTGCCTGAACCATCCTTGATTTCGATGCAGACCGTGGCCGCACGGGCCTTGGGTAGGGCGGAAGAGACGGCATTTTGAAGCGCTTCCAAGTCCTTGCGGTTTTCCGGAGCCTTCAAGTCGTTCACATACGGGCGGTCCTCAAGGGCGAACGCGCACCAAGGCAAGAACACGATCATCGCGGAGATCCAGACAAGATTCATCATGAAATTCAGCGACATCCTAATGAATTCCTGTCTTCCCGCAACTCATGCCTGCGCGATCTTGCGAAATAATCCGATCCACTCGCGATTCTCCCGCCCTGGATAGGCCTTGCTGGGGACCCAGCCGCGGATCCGCTCGAACCACGGGGAGAACCAAGCATCCAGTTCCTCCACCGACGTCGGGAATGGCGGCCCCTCCTGTTCTTCACCGGGGTCGAAGGGGGTGATGAAAAACACCCCCGCGAGCAGCCCGCCATCTTGCAGGCAGCCTGCAACCGCCTCCGCATAGCGAGGGCGATCCGCAGGCTGGATCGCGCAGAAACAAGTATGCTCCCAGACGGCGGAAAACTCCCGCCCCACCCGCCACTCCGGGTCGAGGAAATCCCCCAGCTCATAGGCCTCCATTTCCGAACTGGCCAACTCACGCGCACGATTCACCGCGGAAACGGCCAAATCCAAGCCAAGAACCGGAATCCCCAAGCCGCTCAAGGCACGCACATCGTGGCCGAACCCACAGCCAGGAACCAAAATCGGCCCCGCACCCCAGTCGGGGCCGGATTCCAGCAATTCATGCAAGGCGGGTGAGGCGTGGCCTTTTTCCCAAGGAGTATCTCCCGCTTGATAGCGTGTTTCCCAATCCGTCATGACTGAGAATCGTAGGCCTTGCGCCTGCTGGCAAGTGGTTCCTGTGGAATTGGGTTGTCGAAAAGCGGCCGAAGGTGGAACCTCGCCCCGAGGAGCTTAATTTCATGCCTATCATCCGTATCTTATTTCTTGGCGACGTGGTCGGCGAACCCGGGCGCAAGGCCGTCATCGAACAACTGCCGCTTTTAAAACAAGCCGAGGGCCTTGATTTCTGCATTGTCAACGGTGAGAACTCCGCAGGAGGGAGGGGAATCACCCCGCGGATCGCCATCGATCTCCTGCGCGCGGGAGCCGCCGTGATCACGACCGGCGACCACGTCTGGGACCAGCAGGAAATCGTCGATTACTTCCCTACCGAACCCCGGCTCCTACGCCCCTTGAACTACCCGGAAGGCACACCCGGAGCAGGCAGTGTGGTTCTGGAAACCGCCAAGGGCAGGATCGGCGTGATCCAGGTCCAGGGCCGGTCTTTCATCCAGCCACCGCTGGAGAATCCCTATCTGGCAGTCGAAAAGGAAGTCGCCCGGCTCCGGGCCGACGGCGTCACCACCCTCGTCGTGGACATGCACGCGGAGACGACCAGCGAAAAAATCGCGATGGGCCGCATGTTAGATGGCTCGGTATCGCTCGTGGTGGGGACCCACACCCACGTGCAAACGGCCGATGAGACGATTTTTCCCGGCGGCACCGGCTATCTCACCGATGCCGGGATGTGTGGTCCTGAGGAGTCTGTGCTCGGGCGCAGCATCGAGTCCGTGGTCTGGCGCTTCAAGTCCGGCCTCCCCACCCGTTTCCCCGTCGCCAAGGGACCGGTGAGATTGTGCGGCGTGATCGTGGAGGTGGATGCGGAAACGGGTCGCTGCGTGGCCATCAAACGGCTCTCGATGCTGCTTGATGAGCCCACGGTCTAACGGATTGGTGGATGGGGTAGCCAGCGGTAGCCTCAGGTTTCCATTTCAATCATATCCCAGCGTCTCCCGCAGTTCCTTGCGCATTTGGGCGGAGATTTTCGATTCGATGGCGCTCCAGCCGGGGCCGGCGACATCGAACTTCGACATCCAGTCCCGGGCGAACCAGTAATTCTCAGAGGCTTTGAAGCCGCTGGATGCCAGCGCGGTGATCAGCATGGCCACCGCATAGGCCTTGACCAGGACCAAGCCCGAAGTCGCCCGATTGAGATGGCGGTCCGCCCGCCCCAGCATGGCGAGTGAAATGGATCCCAAGATCCAAAGTGTCGCCACGCCGGCGCACCCAACGGCGGCATGGAACTGCCATGGCCAGCGTGAGAAATCCTCCAACCAGGCATCTCCAACCCTTGAGATTACCGCCCACCCGAGCAGCGGGACGACCGCCGCCGCGCAAGTCACGGCCAGCCAGCCGCTGCGCGCGGGTTTGGCGAAACCGAAGCCACCCGCCCGTTTCATGAGCCTCCAGCGCACCACTTGCACCGGTAATGTCAGCCAGACTAGGAAAAGCCCGAGAAAATGGCCTGCGGGCAGCAGCACTTCCAGCCCAGATACCCCGAACGCCCGGCCACCCAGAGGGGTCAGCCGGTTGACTACCATCACCAAAACAAATGGCAGAAGAACCCCGACCGCAATGATCCATCCCCAGTCGGAAGGGCGCAGCAAATCCTCCATCCTCTGCGCCAAACGGCGTGACATGACCGAAACCCGGAAGCGGTATGCGGCGACGAGGCAGGCGCTCATACCCAGCGCCACCCAGACAAGGTAGCTTGATAAGCGTGAAAGAAGTTCATGGTCAAACAAGCGCAGCGGTTCAAGATCCGCATTTGTGAGGCGGGGTTGGTGTTTCGGTTGTTTGGCGATCATTGCGATCGAGCCGCCCAGGATTCCGCCCGTCACCGCAGTCGGGTCGGCAGGTTTGCCGTCCATGAGAAATTTCCGGGAATCCCTCTCGTCCTTGACGTCCCGCATCGATTTCGCGACCGCGGTCCAACGGGACGCTTCGTTTTCAAGGCCGAGCTTCTCCGCGGCTAAAGCGAGATTTTCCGCGAGCGTGAGAACGAGCACTTGGGCCACAAGTTCATTCACAAGCGTGCTCGGTCCACCGTGATACATCTTGCGCAGTAACAAATCACCATCGCCGGAAATCTCCCGATAACCCGGAATGTCTCCGGCTTCACCCAGACTCCACGCTTGCGCGGCCAGGACGTCTGCGAGGAGACGCAGCCGGAGACTGGGGAACACCGAGACATCTCCGAGACAGGCGCTGGAGTCGAGTTGATCGATGAAGTTCCCTTGGGGAAGCAGCGGAAGGCGTTTTCGCAGCAAATCCGTTTCATAGTCCGAATACATCGGCTGGCTCCGTGCTTCCCGGAGCAGGTCCAGAGCGCGGTCAAGCGCCGCTTGATCCAGGATGTCCCAAGCGGTCGGAGTATCATAGACCCACGCCCCAGCCACTCGCTTGCCCTTGCGGGGCTGTTTCTTCACGGCGTCTTTCGCTTCGACAGCGGCTGCCTGATAGGTGAACCACGCATTGTTAGGATCAATGCGGCGCGCGGTTTTCAGGAAGTCCGGTGGTAGTTCCTCATGGTCGGCGATGAAGGCTGCGGCGTAGTCTGCGAAGTATTCGGGCCTGTCGGGATCGCTCCGCCAGAGCGCCTCCTTGCGTTCGCTTTTCGTTTCCTTCGAAAGGTCGCCCACCAGCAGGAGCTTGTCGGAGTCACTGAGCTTGCTGATCGCGCGCCGCCCTGCATTCACCGGTGTCGGCGTCATGAACGAGCCGCTCGCATGCCATTTTACCCACGGTGTCAGACGGGAAACCTCATCGAAAACGGAGATGCCGATCCCGAGGGAGACCATCCCGACCACTGCCCAGAGAACGACGTGCCAGAAGGGTTTTCGTTTTCGGGCATCCGCCTCATCCCAGCGGGTGATCATCGACTCGGCATCGGCTGTAGGCGAGACCCGGGCTTCCAAGAAGCCGGCTGCGGAGCATCTTAGTTCCGCATCATCGGAAAACGGTCGGACGGCCGTTTCGACCAGGCGGGATTTGAGAGCGGGCATACCGGAAGTCTTGTCTGGAGAAACAGATCCTTGAAAAGCGGAAACTTCAAGCTGCCCAGCCGAGAAGAGAACTCTGGAGATGAGGAAGCTGCCCTGTGCCAGCTGGATCAGAAAACCGGGCAAGGCATGCCCGGACTGACGTCAGGGGGGCTTACCACTGCCGGCGGCAGATGCATGGCATGGTAGGGGGCGTGTCTATGACCGCCCAAGTGACTGAAGAGGTGGTTTCCGCTCGCTCATGCGAGGCGTTGTAGGGGCGAGTCTATGACTGACCAAGTGA
>CALMKO010000236.1 GCA_937867415.1 uncultured Verrucomicrobiota bacterium
CGCAGAGATCGCAAAGAGGAGTCGTGGATTGGGGCCAGGGGATTGGTGGAGGAATTTTTCGAGAAATTCCGGGAGACTTTGGCTCCAGGCGGAAGAGCGGCGCACGGAAGCCGCGAGGAAACGGTGCCGCTGCGGCCGGCCTGCTATGGCCGGCCAGAGATCTGAAGAAGCAGGTTTAAAGGATGAATGGGTTTGATGGAATCTTGTTGGGGAAGTCATTCAGCCCGGCTTCATGACCCATCGGCCCGTGTCTCGGTGAGGGTGGTTTGCGTGGGTAGGTGGCTGATTTGATTTTTCAGCGGATCGGGCCGCATGTGGGAAGCGAGTTTCGGCTTCCAGTGACGGGTTTCGGGGGATAGGGTCTTTTTGTGGACGATGCGATTCAGGAAAGGCTCAATGAATTCATCCGGCGCAAGGGATTGCGGCGGACGGGGCAGCGTGACACCATCGTCAAGGCAGCGTTTTCCAAGGACGAGCATTTCACGGCCGACGAGCTATTCGAGCGGGCGCGCAAAATCGATTCGGAAACATCGCGGGCGACGGTCTACCGGACGCTGGGCTTGCTGGTCGAGGCAAACTTGCTGCGGGAGATCGATCTGGGAGACAACCAGACGACCTACGACCCGAATTTTTTAGATCGGCCATCGCATAATCACCTGGTGTGCATCGACTGTGGGCGGGTTCTTGAATTTGAGGACGCCCACATGGATTTGCTCAACGACTGTGTCGCGAGGCGGCTCGGTTACAAGCCGGTCCGGCAAACGATCAAGATTGAGGCGAACTGCGAGCAACTGAGGCTCAAGGGACGTTGTCCGAACTTGATCGCTACACGCTTGACCGGCAAGAGGTTGCGGAAAAAGCGCTGAAGCCTTGCGACATTCAAGAACCCGCCAGGGCTCTGGCTAAAAATCTACCAACCCTGAATGATTGGACGAGATTCGAGTGTATGCTCTCGTGACAAAAAATCAACCGACCCAGTCCCGGGCCAACCCATGACAAAAAAGCCGTTATGTTTCACCTAAGCCGCCGTCGTTTCATGAAATCCGCAGCTGCCCTTGCGGGGACAGCACTTGGTCCCAATCTTCTTTTCGGCGAGGAGAAAGTTCTCTCGCAACTCAATGTCGCCGCTGTCGGTTGTGGTGGCAAGGGGCTGAGCGACATCACCGAGATTTCTCCAGGCAACCGGATCGCCTTTCTTTGCGATGTGGATAAGAACCAGGCTCGCAAGGCGATTGAGAAGTTTCCTGATGCCCGGTTTTTCTCCGACTATCGCGAAATGTTCGCCACGGTGGCTGATCAGATCGACGTGGTGACGGTATCCACTCCGGACCACATGCATTTTCCGATTGCCGTGGAGGCGATCCGCCATGGCAAGCCGGTCATGGTGCAAAAGCCGCTGTGCAACAATCTCTGGGAGGCCCGGGCCTTGGCGGACTATGCGAAGGAAAAGAATGTGCTGTCGGTGATGGGGAACCAGGGTGCGACCATGGCAGGGACTCGTGTTCTCCGTGAGTGGATCGAAGCGGGCATGATCGGTGATGTCACGGAAGTCCACTACTGGACGAACCGGCCGATTTGGCCGCAGGGGCCCGGTTTGGAGTTCCCCGCCCAGCCCGTGCCAGCGGATCTGAACTGGGACGTGTGGCAAGGCAGCGTGGCGACGGATCGCCCTTACCATCCGGGTATCCACCCGTTCAAGTGGCGTGGCTTCTGGGACTACGGCTGCGGGGCCTTGGGTGATATCGGCTGCCACAGCATGAATTCGGCGTTTTGGGCTCTCCAGCTCAATGGGGACTTTGTCGTTGAGGCGAGCAAGGTATCCGAGTTTGACGACCATCTGGCCCCCAAGCGCTCGACGATTGTCTATCAGTTTCCCGCCAAGGGAAAACGCGCGGCGGTGAAGGTGATCTGGCAGGATGGCGTCGATGATCCGAATACCGACAAGGACTTCGTGCGTCCGCCGGGGATTCCCGCCGATCTTCAGCTCAATGAAGGCTTCGGTCAGGTGTTTGTCGGCACGGAAGGCGTGTTGTTCATCAATGACGCTTACGGTAGCACTCCGCCGGTCCTCTATCGGAAGGGTGTCCGTGAAAAACCGGAGAACGTGGAAAAAGTATATGCACGGGTGATTGGAGGACCTACGCAAGAACTCTGCCGTGCGGTGCGTGGTGAAGGGCCCAAGCCGATCTCCAACTTCTCCGAACACGCGGGCCCGCTCACGGAAATGGTGCTTGTCGGAAACCTCGCCGTTCGCCTCGGCAAGAAAATCGACTGGAACATGAGCGCCATGGAAGCGCGTGGAATGCCCGAGGTGAAAGCGACCCTCAAGCGGGTTTACCGGGCAGGTTGGGAACCCAAGCTGACCTGATCAGGGAAAGAACGCCTCGATCTGGGGCCCCGTGTCGGCATACACACCGAGGAGGGTCGGCTCACCCGCGATGAAGTCCGGAATGACGCCTGGCTCCACCAACATCAAGGTGGTGGACCAGATTTCCGCAAGCGTGGCCGTGTGCGCGGTGACCCATAACCGTGAGAGTGGATTCCCGGGCATGGCGTCGCTTCCTCCGGGGTGAAGGATGTGGTTTCCCTGGATGCCGGTCCCCGAGGCGCTCAGGGATTGGTTCAGCAAGGAGATCTGTGTCGCGGCGCCGCTGCCCTTGAGGTCAACCGGCCATGCGTTCGGACCGAAGGCGAGCATCGAACTTGCGCCCGCCGTGAGAAGCCCGCCTTCCGCTCCCCATTCGATGAGGGTTGCCCGGACTTGGTCCAGTGCGAAGCCCTTGCCGATTCCGCCGAGATCGATCTCGCGCCCGGGAATCTCGCACGTCACCGCGGCGATGTCGGGATGAATGATCAGCTTTCCCACCAAGGGCGGTGCCTCTTCCGTGCTGCTGGTGCGATGGTGTGCGATGCGCGCGCCGAGGGTGATGTCGAACAAGCCGCCGGTTCGTGCGTAAGCATCCACGGAAGCTAACAGGCATTGGTGGCAGGCTTGACTGATGTAGAGTGTCTCGCCGCTTGGCAAATGGTTGATTTGTGAGATATCGCTGTCGTCGATGAAGCGGCTGAGGCGTTTTTCCAAGCCATCGACCTGATCAAAGCATTCCTTAGCCATGTCACGGGCGGCGTGCTCATCGTCCGCCTCGATCCAGAAATGGAAGGTGGTGTTCATGGCGTCGTGAGCGAAGCGATGCGGTGGTTTTCGGTCGGGGTGGATCATGGTTTCTTGTTTTGCCAGCGCTGCCAGATATCATTTCTCAGAAACAAAGTCACGGCCACTTGCGCACGCAGTCCACGGGGCAGGGCGGTATGGGTGTGCTGGAGAGACGCCGCCACGGCTGGCTCCACTTCCGGCATGGCAAAGACCAGCGGAAAGGTGGTGAGGTCGGCGGGTGGAGTGGGCCAGTAGCCGATTTTCCCGAATGATCTGAGATACCAGGGCAGAGGCCAGTAGTCGGTGCCGATCACGCCGATGGGATCGAGGCCATTTTCCGGTAGGACTTGTTGAAGTTGTTTGAGCCAGGGGGCGAGCGTTTCGATGTCATTGCGGGTCGGCACGTAGGCGAAGGGGTTGCGCTCGTCGGAAGCGAAGCGGCCGCGGATGTGGCGGGTTTGGCGGAGTTGGCTGCCAAGACAGGTGATGACCAGAGCCGTCACGGTGAATTGGATCCAGCGTGCGCGTGAGGAAAAACCGCTAAGCGCAAAGCCCGCGAGCAGGCATACGTGCGCCCACGGAAGACACGCGAGCCACGGAGTTTTGTAGGCGATCACGCTGTAGATCAGGAAATGCACGAGGGCGGAATAGGCAATGAAGCGGATCACCCAAGGGTCTGAGATTTGTGGCCGGAAGCTGTTTGCAAATCCTAACAGGGCAAGCAAGGCCACTGGAGTGCCAAACCACCAAACGCCGCCTGTTTGGGAGGGGACGGTGAGAAGTTGGGCATAATAGGTCAATGGCTTATCGTGGCCGGCGCTGGTCTGATAGATAAAGAATGTTTTAACGGCATCGACCATTCCGAGCGGATGGCTGAAAGCATTGGTATAGAAAACACTGGAAACCAGCGCCGCCGTTACCACTGAGCAGCAAAGGGGGACTCGAAAACGCCGCCAGGTGCGGACCAGCCATGCCCGGTCCAGGCTGCGGCGGTGCTCCATGGCGATTCCCAAAGCCGCCGCTGTCCAAGCGATGATGCTGATCGCGAAGCTTTCCTTGGTGGCGAACATCAGACCCATCAGCAGGCCTGGAATGCCGTAGCGTGGAAATCGGGTGAGTGAAACCAGCGCCAGTATTCCGAACAAGACCAGCAAGGATTCATGGATGAACATGCGGCTGAAATAGACTAACAAGGGGGAGGTGGCCATGACGGCGCAGGCCAGCAGCATGGGCCCATCGCCAAAACGCCTGCGCCACCACAGGGGAACAAAAAGCAGCAGGGCACCCGCCAGGGCGGTAACCATGCGGGGTGTCAGCTTCGTCATCTCCTGCCAGCCGGACTCACCCCGCAACTTGCAGAGACCCACCGTGAACGCGCTGAGGGTGGGTCCATGATAGTGGAGTGGATCGAACTGATAGGTGCCGGACTCCAGACGCGAGGCGGTGATACGTGCGCCGGTGGCCTCGTCGGCATGGAAGGATCGATTCGAAAGCTGATCGAAACGCAGGTAGGCCCCGGTGCCGATGACCAGGATCCAACAGGAGATGATGACCAAAGTCCTTGCCAAGCGGCGAAATACGATGAAAGAAAGCCTTCGTCGGCAATGTTAATTTAACCCCAGATCGTTCATGTCCGTTTTGCCGCAAAAAATCCTATTGGTCACGCCTGTCTGGAACGACTCGGCGCGTTTGGCGGTTTTCGGGAGAGAGCTAGCCGAGGCGCTTGCCGCGTCACCGCTAGCGGTTCGGTGGATCATTGCGGATGACGGCTCTGCCGCGGGTGAGCACGGTGCTTTGCAGGACCTCTGCAAGCAGTTTGCAAAGGTTTTTCCGGGCGTGGAAGTCCATTTCGCCAAGCAGCATTTCGGCAAAGGGTCGGTGATCCGGGAGGCTTGGGATTTGGATCGCGAGGCCGCCTGGCTGGCTTTCGTGGATGCGGATGGCAGCGTCACCCCGGCGGAAATTCTGCGCTTGATCGAGGCGGCGCTGGCGTCAGGAACCTCCGCCCTGGGTATTCGGAAAAGGACGGAAAGCACGGTTTTGTTAGAGAGTCCGTGGCGCGCGGTTTTTCATCGCGGATTTTTAGGGAGTGCCCGGCTGATTCTCAACCTGCGGAGTGAGGATCCGCAGTGTGGGGCGAAGGTCATCGAGGGAGCGGCGTATCGCCGGATTGCCACGCGGCTTTGTGAAAATGGTCTGGCCTTCGATTGTGAATTGATCCACGCGCTCGCGCGTGACGGGTCGGGGTGGATCGAAGTGCCCGTGAACTGGGTGGAAAAAGGCGGTGGCAAAGTAAAGCCGCTGCGGGATTGCTGGGGGATGCTTGCCGCGTTGGTGAGAATCTCACTGCGTTGAGATCGGTGGCCGGGCGATTGCGTCCCGTGGGCATTCGGTTGAGGGGCCGCAGGAATGCAATACCCGTCCTGCCAGCCCGGGGGTACGCCCCACGACGGCGGTGAGTCGTCCGGGGCGGGTGGATCATTTCAGAACACGAAGGCGGCCGAAGAGGGCGCTGTGGGAGCCCTTGGGCACGGTGATTTCCACGCGCTCGATGCCGCCGCCTTGGTCGGCAATCACGACCCCTGCGCCGCCGGGGATGGCGATATCCGTCCAACTGCCGAGGGTGCTGCCGTGTTGGAAGGTCTGGGTGGTGCCGGTGGCGGCCGTGCGGCGGAAGTAGATGAAGCTGAAGTTCGTGCCGGTGGCGACGGAGGTCGGTAGGATGGTGGCGTTGGAAACCGCAGGATTGCCGCCCTGCAGGACGTATTCGAGCAGGTTGGGGATGCCGTCCCTGTCGGGATCGCCGCCGGGGGTCTTGTCCGCGAGTGTTGGCCAGTTGGCTTCGATCCAGGCGAGGAGAGGATCAGCAGGCGGGCCGTTGGTCACCGTGAGGGTGCCGGCGCCGGTGATGAATCCGGAAGAGTTGGCCGCGCTGTAAACGCCGGGGACTTGCTGCACGCCGCCGAGCCAGAGCTCGTCGATGGTGTCGGTGCCGCTGTAGTTGAGGTTGAGGGCGCCGCTGGTTACGACTACGTCCGAGCTGTTTGCCAGGGACGAGTTGGAGCTGCCGTTACCGAGCCTGAGCGTGCCGCCGTTGACGGTGGTGGTGCCGGTGTAGGAGTTGGCATTGGTGAGCGACCAGGTGCCGGCTCCGGATTTGGTGATGCCGCCGCTTCCGGGGATGACTTTGCTGATCAGGCCGTTGCCCGTGCCGGTGAGGTTGAGCGTGCCACCCGAGGGGCTGGAAATGACATAGGATCCGGCCCACCAGCGGGTATCAAGATTGATGTTCCATGTCTGGTTCGCGGGTGCGTTGGATTGCAGCGTGGCTCCGGCCGCGCCGATGGTGAAGCCCTGGCCCTCGGCGGTTTGGTTGGAGTTGCCGGTGAAACGAATGGTTCCGCCGTTGATCACCAGATTTCCGGAACTGTAGTCCAACTGGCCGAGAGAACCATTTCCGTCCCATCGGTCCACTTCGAGGATGGCACCGTTGTTGACGCTGACGGTTCTGCTCTGCCAGCCGAGGTTGGAGTAGAGTCTGGCGGTGCCGGTCAGCGTCAAGGTGCCCTCATTGATGCTCGTATTCCCGGTATTCGTGTTGGCTGCGTTGGTGAGCCTGAGCGTGCCGGGCCCGGCTTTGTTCCAACTTGTGGCACCTGCAATCACGCTGTTGATCGTCGTGGTGCCGGTGGGCGTGGTAATGGTGGCGGGATATCCATTCAAGTTCAGCGCGTTCGAAGACACGGTGTAGCCTGCGGTGTTGAAGGTCAGGCGGCTGACGTTGATGCTTGAGGCGAGCGTGACCGTTCCCGCCGTGCCGCCGAAGATGGCGGCGTAGTCATTGCCGCCGAAATCCAGCCATCTGACGTTGGCGCTGCCGTCATACCAGTTCGCCGAGTTGTCGATATTCCAGGTTCCATTGCCGCCGTTGCCGTTGTTTCCCCACTGCAGCGCAGGTGAGGTGCTCGAGGAACCCTTGTAGATGCGGAAGGCATCCACATCCGCCCAGGTGCCACGGAGCTTTAGAACCGTGAGTTTATTCGACCCCTGTGTCAGAGTCTGGGTGTTGCTGTTGGTGAAGACGAGGGCTTGGCTCTGCGAGAAATTCGAAGATTGCGGCACGGACAAGCTGTAGGCGTCGTTGAGGCTGAAGCGGACGGTTCCGCCGCCGACGCCCTTGGAGCCAATGGCGTCGATGCCATTGCCCTCGAAGTTGAACGACAGGGTGTCGAAGTTGTTGTTGGTTTCGCGGACCTCACCGCCGATCGCGTTTGCGGATGACTTGCTGGACCAAGCGCCCGAGTAGCTGAGGATTGGGTCGTTGCTGTTGATGACTTCGGTGACCTGGAAGGCATCGATGGTGAGGAGTGTGCCGCCGGTTTTCACCACTTTGAGGGTGTGTGTGCCGCGGGGCATGCCGGATTTGGCGAATACCGATTTGCGGTAGATGGTGCTTGCGGAATAGAGATCGATGGTTTGTTGGAAAACGTTGTCGAGATAGACATCCGCTGTGCCGCGATTGGACGCGCAGGTGCCGATCAATTCGATCTCCGTGCCTTGGAATACAAATTCGAGGAAATTTCCATTCGTCGAGGTTTCGTGGATGTCCTGGCCGTATTCGGTGGTGGCACGGCCGCTGCCGTAGGTCCATGCTCCGGTGTAGGTGGCGGCGGGGTCGTTGTTGTTGATGAGCGAGCGTGCACCGGGCGAGGCGACGTCCATGACGATGACGGTGTCGAGGGTCTCCCAGTTGTCGGATGCGCCGAGCGTCAAGGTTATGCCTCGGGCGTTGCGGGCGAGCGTGACGGCCCGGTTGTTTTTCAGCAGGCGGGCGTTGGTGAAGACCTTGCCATCGGCCGGGGGTGGCAGGCGGAGCGTTTTGGTCCCCGCTGGCGGGTTGAGGACGTGGATGTATTCCTTGGTGTCATCCGTCGAGCGGGTGGCGACGATGCCTTGGGGGAGAGCGGGGATGGAAGTCTCTGGGGCGGTGAGCCATGAGGTGCTGGGGTAGGTGTTCTTGATAGAGACGGCGACGGGCGCGATGAGGGCGGCAGCGCCTTGCATGGCTTCGAGCACGCCTTTTTCCCAGCGACCGACGAAGGTTTGCGAGTTTTCCGGCCAGAAGCCAGTGCCGGCATAAGGCCCGGCTCCCCAGATCCAGCCACCGCCGAGGGTGCAGGAGCCGGCACCGACGACGGCCGTGCGGAAAATCCCTGCGGCAGAACGGGTCACGGTGTTGGTGCTGGGTGAGGGGACGACGGGGACGGTGGCTCCCCAACCCGGAGCGACGAGCTGAGTGGTGGGCACCGAGGTGGTCCAGGTTGCATCAGGGTTGGCTTTTAAGTCGGTATAATAGAAGGCGGGAGTTTCCCGGTGCATCATGTCGCAGATATAGATGTTTTCATTCCAGTTATGCATCAGGACGAGCTCCGGGTTGCGGCGACGGATGGTATCCAGGAGGCGTGGGTAATCGACGTATTCATCCTGATTTCCGCCCACGAAGTTTTCATCGAGAAAAAGCCCGTCGATCTGGTCGCCGTAACGTTCCACCAACTCGGCATAGACGTCGTTGATGAGATTGTCGTTCCACTCTAGATCCGCCACTTGATTGGGGAAGGTGCCAAGGTATTTGATGGGCTGGTAGGGGTGGGTGTAAAGCAGGACACGGATGCCCTTGGCGCGCACGGCGGTGATCATGTCGCCGATCATGTCGCGGTTGGGTGTGCGGCCTGAGTGGTATTTGGCCATGGCACTGCTGGGATAGAGCGGGAAGAAGTTCGCTTGCCATGCGGTGAAGATGACGTATTCCACGCCCATGGCTTCCATGTCATTGGCGAAGCCGGGCACGTCGAAGCTGTCCGCGGTCTCGTTGATGCTGGTGGGTTTGGATCCGTCGGGTCTCATGCTGCCAAAGGTGCCATCCCAGACGTAGTGGACGAAGAACCCGTGCTTCATGGTTTTCCAGCGTTCCATGCAGGACGGGCCGGTGTTGGCGATGGTGACCACGCCGGGGCCGTTGAAGGCGGGGGATTCGAAGTCGGCAAGTCCTGCCGCGACGCTGCCGGGTGAGCCCCAGCGGCCCGGGGAGAGTTTGACGTTATCGATGTAAAGTTTGCTGATGGGGGCGGTGGGGAGTTTGACGGTGGCCAATTTCGAGGCGTTGATCCGGGTGCCCGGAGCGAGGGTGGCGGTGGAGAGGTCCAGCGTGCCTTCTTGAACGGTGATGATGCCGTTCATGG
Source organism: uncultured Verrucomicrobiota bacterium (assembly GCA_937867415.1). GTDB lineage: Bacteria > Verrucomicrobiota > Verrucomicrobiia > Verrucomicrobiales > Akkermansiaceae > Luteolibacter. The sequence goes on from CALMKO010000236.1 coordinate 9,394, forward strand.
TGAGTGCGCCTGAGAGCGTCAGGGTGCCGGTGCCGACTTTGACCAGGGCGAGGTTGCCTGCCAGCGAGCCGCCGTAGGATGATGAGGTGTTCTCGCTGCCGAGGGTCAGGATGCTCATGAGGCCCGTGCCGCCTTGGATGCCGCTTGATGCGCTGCCGGTCACTGCCGCGAGGGTTTGGGAGTAGCCGTTGAGATGGATCGAGCCGTCGTTCAATGCGAAGGTCGTCCCACTGGCGCCAAACGCCTGGTGATCGCTGGCCTTGAGTGTGCCGGCGTTGAGCGTCAGGGTGCCGGTGAAGGTGGCGGCACGGGGAAGCGTCAGGGTGCCGCTGCCGTTTTTGATCAAGGTGCCCGTGCCGCTGATGCTTTGTCCGGCAGATAGCGAGTAGTCGTCGCCGCGGTTGATGATCAGCGAGGCTCCACTGGCGAGGGTCAGCGGGCCGGAGCCGAGGGTCCCGGAGGTGCCGCCGTCGCCGATTTGCAAGGTGCCGGCGTTGATGGTGGTGGTGCCCGTGTAGGTGTTGGAGCCGGTGAGCACCTGCGTTCCGCTGCCTTCTTTGGTGAAAGCGATTTGACCCGCTGCATTGCTGATTGTGCCGCTGAAGGTCCCACCGCCGTTATCGAGGCCCACGGTCAGCATGGTGGGTGAATTGCCGCCATGGGTCTTCGAAATCGAGCCCGAACCTGTCAGAGCATCCGCTAAAACCGATTGGCCGTCCCAGAGGTCGAGTGAGCCGTTCACGTTCAGGTCCGCCAAATTGCTGGTCCATGTCATCGACTGCCAACCGCCGTTGACGATGCCTGCACCCGCTTGGATGTCGAGCACCGCGCCACTACCCAAGGCGAAGTTGAGGTTGCGGCCGGGACCATTTGGATTGGACAGATTTCCGCCGGTAATGCGCAGGGTTCCGGTGCCGCTGAAAGTCGTGGTGCCGGATGCGACATTCGTTTCTCCGTCGATATTGAGCACTGCGCCCGTAGCGACCCCATAGGCGCGGGGCGTGGTGGAAAACGAGGGATTCTGCATTTTCAATGTGCCGCCGGTAATCACCGAGTCGCCGCTGTAGCTGCTGCTGCCGGTGAGGTTCAGCGTGCCTGGTCCGGCTTTGATGAAGCCGCCGGGCGAGCTGCCATTGCTATACCAATCCGAGTTTTTGATCCCGCCGGTGAGGTTGAGCGTGCTATCGGCATTGACGGTGATCGTGTTGTTGTTGCCGGTGACGCCGATGATGGACGCGACTGTCGAGGTGGCCGCGCCGCCTGCCGTGATTTGCTGGTTGCCGTTCCAGAGGAACAAGTCGCCGCGGAAATCATCCGGGCCGCCGGTGACCAAGCCTCCGTTGAGAATGAGGTTGGGCACGCCGTTGGCGAAGCCTTGCAATGCGTCGAGTTGCAGTGTGCCGCCGGCGTTGATGGTAAGTGTGCCGATGTTTGATTCCGTGACGTTGTAGGGATTCGGGCCGCAAAGCACCCACTGGTCATTGAGATTGAGCGTGCCGCCATTGTTGACGACCACCGCGCCGGTGCCGAGCGAGCTGCGAACGGCACGCAGGGTGCCGCCGGAAATCGTAGTGCCACCGCTGTAGATGTTGCTATTGCTAGAAAGGCTTAGGATGCCGGAGCCGGTCTTGAGCAGGGAACCCGCGCCGCTGATGCTTAGTCCGGCAGATGGAGAGTAGTCATCGCTGCGGTTGATCGTAAGCGAGGCAACGCTGGCGATGGAGACCGGGCCTGTGCCGAGGGTGCCGGTGGTGCCGCCGTTGCCGATTTGCAGCGTGCCGGCGCTGATTGCGGTGGTGCCGCTGTAGGTGTTCGTGGCGGTGAGGGTGAGCGTGCCAGGGCCGGATTTGGTGAGGCCTGATGAACCGGCGACGACCGCGCGGATGGTCGCCGTCTTGGTGCCGCCGAGGGCGTTCACCGTGAGAGTTGGCGTGGTGCCGGCCAAGGTGAGGATGTTGCCGGCGTTCGCGTTGTTCCCCAGGGTCCAACCGGCAGGTGACGAAGTGTCCGTGTCGCCAAAGATCAGGTTGCCGATGGTCCGTGGAGAGTCCAGATGGACGGTGGTGTCGGCGGTGAGGTTCAGAGTGCTGAAGTCCGCGATGTTGCCGCTGCCATTGCCTGCAAGCTCGTCGAGCCAATTGCCTGCTGTGCTCCAGTCGCCACCGGCCGGATTGGTCCATGTGGCAGTGATGGCGGCGGGCGGAGTATAAAAGGCATCGACGTCGGCCGCGGTTGTGCCGATCAACAAGTTGTCGAAAGCCTGGTTTGACCCGCCCCCGAAATCCCTGCCCATGATGCGGATTCCATCCACGCCCTCGAGGTTGGCGCTAGTCACCGTGATCAGTGCGGGACCATTGACATCGACGGGGGTGCCGGTCGGTCCGATCCAGAGCTCGACGGTGCTGCTCGAACCCGCGCCCAGGGTGATTTTAGCCACGGCGGTCTTCATGCCCGGATGATTGAGTTCCGCTGTCGCGCCCGAGCCACTCATGCGCCAGAGGTCATGGCCCGATCCCGGCCAGGTGTTGCCGATGAGGAATCTTTCGCCTCCTCCTGCGTAAAACGTGAGTCCGCCGTAGGATCCATTTTCTGTTGGTTTGGAAGCAAAGCCCCAGTCGAAGGACAGCCAGCGGGTTCCGGAATTTCCGAAAGTGTGGGCCGTGAAGCTGCGGAACGAAGGATCGTTTCCGGCGACGATCCCACCGCCGACATTCACGGATGAGTTCCAGGCGTTGCTGAAGCCGGTGCCACCATTTTGCCCATTGAGGCTGCCATCGGCGTAGCTGTCGAAGTTTTCCGAGACGAGCACATCCGCGCGTGACAGGGCGGGGGCTCCGAGGAGCAAGACGCAGGTGAGTGCGGTGGAGGGCAGAGTTTTGAGATTCATGGGAAGGGATTGGGTATTGATTGGTGCACCGACCGAAAGCAAGCCGAGTGGTGGTGTCCCAGATTGAGCCTGCACTCAAGAATCGTAATTAAGCATGGAAAACCGACATTCAAATTGGAAACTCTGCCCTGAGCCGTCGGTGAACGCGTGCATGATGACGGGTCCTGTATGAACCACAGACCAAGCGGCGACGGAGGAGGCCGCCTCGGGGCAGGAGTGTGGAATTCAAACTCAGACAGATCCGCACTGGATCATCTCAGGCGGGTAAGGTGCCGGTAGCCCTATCTTCCAAGCGACCGGAAATGCGGATTTTGAGTCGATGCCGTGGTGCTCCCACGACGCCTTGTTGGGATGGGAAAATCACAAATCACCGCAAATAGACCGCGACATTTTCCGGGGGGCCGCTACAGCTTGGCTTGCTGCTGCGGGAGGTTCGCACGCTCATTCATTGACTCACCAGCCATTTCAGCCATGACATCCCTAGGCCACCGTTGCACCTTGATCATTTTCATGGCAGCCGCGCTCAGCGCACCCGTATTGCCAGCCGCAGCGGCCGCTTTGCAATTCCACCGGCTGTTTTCCGCGCAGATGGTTTTGCAACGTGACACGCCTTTCGAGGTATATGGTGTGGGAAATCCGGGTGCCGAAGTGTCCGTGGTCATCGCCGGAACCGCAGTGCAGGCGCGGGTCCGAGCGGATGGCCGCTGGCAGGCGGGGTTTCCCGCGTTTCCGGCAGGCGGGCCATTTCAGATCGATGCCACGAGCGAGGGTGTCACGACGAGTGTGGCGGATGTGCTTTTCGGCGATGTGTGGCTGGCTTCCGGTCAGTCGAACATGGACTGGAAAGTCGGTGGCGGCGTGCTGGAGATGGAGCGGGAAATCGCCGCTGCCCGGACGCCCGAGATCCGTTTTTTCAATGTCTCCAAGCGGTTGTCGGATGTCGCGGAGGTTGATCTAACCGATGGAATCTGGCGTGTCGCCTCGCCCGGAACCATCGGCGATTGCTCGGCGGTCGCCTGGTTTTTCGCCCGGGAGATTTTCAAGGAGACCGGCATCCCCATCGGCATCATCAACAGCGCGGTCGGCGGCTCGCCCGTGGAGGCTTGGATGAGTCCGCAGGCGATGCGGCGCTTTCCCAATCCGAAACAGGAAATGCTGGATCAGCTCAACGCGAAGTACGGCAGTTGGACGAAGCACATCGAGGAAAATGAACGCAACATCCAGCGCTTGATGGAGCAGGTGGATACGTCGTTTGAGGCGGTGGCGGCAGGTGTGCTGAAGCCCGGTTTTGATGATTCCGGCTGGACTGCTGCCGAGTTGCTTGCGGATCCGCCGCACCAGAACTGCCTCCGTTGGTGGCGGCGCACGCTCACGCTCACTGCGGAACAAGCGGCCTCGCCTTTGATTCTTTCCCTGGCGCGGCCCGATGCCATGGCCATGGTCCATGTGAATGGAAAACAGGTGGCGGACGTCAAGGGTAAGGACTGCCGAATCGAGCTGCCAGCAGGTGCGTTCCAAGCGGGGGATAACCTGATCGCCGTCCGGCTCGGTAACTACTGGGGCGTGCCGCGTTTCATCGGCAATGCCGAAGATGCTTTCCTTTCCACGGCGGACGGGGTGTTCCGGGTCTCGCTCGCCGGCGGATGGAAATTCTCGGATGGACTTGAGCCGCCGCTCACCCGCTGGCTACCCATGGCGGACATTCCTTCCGCGTTGTTTAACGGCATGATCCAGCCGCTGCTCGGATCGCCGATCAAGGGGGTGATTTGGTACCAAGGAGAGTCGAACACAGGCGACCCCGCAGGCTACGCGGTCAAGTTCCCCCTGCTGATCTCGGATTGGCGGGTGCATTTCCGGCAAGGGTATTTTCCCTTCAACTTTGTGCAGTTGGCCAACTTCGGACCCGTTTCCGAGCTGCCCTCGCAAGACGGTTGGCCGCTGCTGCGCGAGGCTCAGGCCGCTGCCCTGCAGCTACCGGATACGGGCATGGCGACTGCCATCGACGTGGGCGATGCGCTCGATATCCACCCGCGAAACAAGCAGGCCGTCGGCCGCAGACTCGCCCTTCAGGCGCTCGCCGGGAGCTATGGGAAATCCATCGAAGCCGATGGTCCGGTCTATCAAAAACAGGAAATCCGCGCCGGCGGGTTGGTCATTCATTTCGACCATGCCACGGGCCTGACCACCTCAGACGGCCAGGCACCCAAGAGTTTCACCATCGCTGGAGCGGACCGCTGCTTTCACCCGGCCCACGCCGTGATCGAGGGGAAAACCCTGAGGCTTTCCTCCGCTGCCGTGTCAGCGCCGATGGCGGCGCGTTTTGCATTTTCTAACAGCCCCGTGGTGAATCTTGTCAATTCCGCCGGATTGCCGGCCACTCCGTTCCGCACTGACGACTGGTCGGAGATCACCACCAGGCCCTGAGTTGCCATGTCCTGATGTTCCCGCCGGAATTTTCTCAAAGGCGGCCACCGACGGGTGCGGCGAGTCGCTCTGGGATGTCTTCTGCCGCCAGCCGGAGCGGTCTGGGGCGGTTGGCGAAGGGGAAAGCTTGTAGCGGCGTGTCTATGACCGCTGGTGTGGGTGAAGAGTCGGTTCCCTCTTTGTTCAT
>CALMKO010000237.1 GCA_937867415.1 uncultured Verrucomicrobiota bacterium
CAAATGAATAGCCGCAAGGGTGCCCGCGCCGGCATCTCCGGTTTTGAGACCCACCGGGAAATCATTCTTGCCAACGGCGACTACCACAGCGGCCCGGTCTCCACCATCCGGGTCATCGGCTACATAGGCCTGATCTTTTTCCTGCTCGCCCAAATCCGGCTGGCGGTCCATGCCCACCGCCAGATCATTCGCTGTCGCGGGACCGAATGGCTACCGCTTGCCATGTTCGCCAGTATTCCACTGGTCTTTGCTCCGCTGTTTTTCGTTTTCATCTTTGGCGACTTCAAAACCAATGCGGCCACATTCTTGCTAGCGGTGGGCATGATCCGCCTACTGGAAAACAATCTCCCGCTGCCCGCCTATGTGAAACGCAGCCGACTTCCGTTTGTGCTTCAGTCAGGAAATCACGCGCGGCTGAGGGAAGAGCGGATGGTGTCGCGCCAGCGGGAGGCTTGAGTTTCGGAGGACGGAGGACGGAGTTTCAGATAAGAACACCAATGCAAATCAACTCATTGCGTGATCTTGAGGTTTATCAGAATGCGTTTGCGTTACAGCAGTCGATTTTTGAATCCTCCAAGACTTGGCCCAAAAGCGAAACCTATTCGTTGATCGACCAAATCCGTCGTTCATCCCGTTCCGTCGGCCCAAACATCACGGAAGCGTGGTCCAAGAGACGCTATCCGGCACACTTTGTTTCCAAACTCACCGACTCGGACGGAGAACTGCAAGAAACCCTCCACTGGCTGGCATCCGCCGAAGCATGTGAATACATCGATCCTGAAAGCGCGGGAAAACTTCAGACCCAAGCTGCGACCATCGGCCGCCAACTCGGCAGCATGATCAACAAACACGAAACGTTCTGTTTCTGAGCCGGAGTTTCTGAGACCGGAGACCGGAGTTTCGGAGTTTCGGAGTTTCAACGAAAAAACCAACGCATAACTCTTCATCTTCCTCTTTCCGCACTCCGCACTCCGCCCTCCGGCTTCCGAAACTCCTCTTCATCTTCCTCTTCCCGAAACTCCGCCCTCCGGCTTCCGAAACTCCTCTTCATGTCCCGCTCCAAGCGATTTGTCACCGGCCTGCTGTCCAGCTACGCGGCCATCGGTGTCAACATCCTCTACACGCTCGCCTCGATTCCGCTGGCCCTTCACTATCTGGACAAGGAGGAGTTCGGTCTCTGGGCCTTGGTCACCCAGCTCTCCGGCTATCTGATGTTGCTGGAGTTCGGCATGACCGGCTCGGTGGCCCGCTCGCTGTCCGATCACAAGGACCAGATGGAGGACGGGATCTACGGCAGCATCCTGCGCACCGGTGGCCGGGTCTTTGCCATCCAGGGCGTGCTGGTGGCCCTGATGGGGCTGACCTTGGCGTGGTTTGCCCCGCCCTTGCTGGACCTGCCCGCCCGCCTGCACCAACCTTTCGCCATCCTGATGGCGGCCCAAGCCGTGTTGAGCGGTTTGAGGCTGTCGCTCGGCGCTCTGGGCTCGCCGCTGTGGTGCCACCAACGCCTCGACTTGAGCAACCTTTCCAGCAGCCTCAGCCTGGTCAGCAACTTCGCCGTGCTCTGGATCGGCTTCCACCTGGGTTGGCACGTTTACAGCCTGACGGTTTCATCTGTGGTGGGCACCTTTCTGAGTTCGTTCTCTATTTATCTCTTTTGCCGGCGGCAGGGCTTTTATCCGCCTCGCGAGCACCGGGGACGCTATGACCCGCGGCTCTTCCGCGAGCTCTTTCACTTCGGCGGCGGCTTGTTCCTGATGAACCTCGGGGCTCAGCTCGCCTCGGCCAGCCAGGTCATCTTGGTCAGCCGCCTGCTCGGCATGGAAGCCGCCGCTACCTGGTCGGTCGCCACCAAGATCTTCAGCATGGCCCAGCAATTCGTCGCGAGGGTGCTGGACTCCTCCGCTGGTGGACTGGCGGAAATGATCGTGCGCAAGGAAGCCGGCCAATTGCAAAAGCGCTTCAAGGACTTGGTTGCTATTTCAGCCGTGATGGCCGTGGCGGCGAGCGCCGGAATCGCACTGATGAACGGGGCTTTCATTGAAATCTGGACCTCGGGAAAAGTCACTTGGAATCCATGGAACAATTACCTGCTAGCCTGCGTGCTGTTCAGCACCGCCGTGACGCGCTGCCACACCGGACTCACCGGACTCACCAAACAGCTCCGCGGCATGAAATACGTCTATCTGATTGAAGGGCTGGCTTTCGTCACATTATGCTTCTTTTTGGTTCCTCTGGCCGGACTCACTGGACTACTCATCGCCGCCCTGGTCTGCAATATTTTTCTTACAGGAGCTTACGGAGTCAATCGCACATCATGCTTTTTTGATATCCCACGATATGAAATTGCATATTGGGTAGTGCGTCCAGCCACAATCCTGGTGCTCACAGGCATCTTTTTCACAAGCACTCGCATTCCATCATTCACAAAACTCGACGCTGTCCAGCAACTCAGCATTGGCGGCTTCATTTTTGTCGTCATTGTCATACCGCTGATCTGGATTTTTGGAATAGATTCGAAGCTGCGATCAGAAATCTTCCATTTTTGTTGCCAAACTTGGGAAAAGACGAAATCGCGGATTCACGCGGCATAAACAGCATCATTTCAAAAGTCTAGTTAAAACGTGAACCAACCCATGTCCAAGCCCAAATTGCTCTATGTGGTCGATCCACCACTGTCTATTCCAGGAGGAGTAAGCGTTTTGGTTCAAGCTCTTATTGAAGAATTTTCAAAGGACTATCAGATTTATCTACTATCAAGCGATCCTCTGGATTTTTTCGCGACGCACAGAATTGGGGAATACATTACCGACCATATTGAATGGAATCCCCCGTCAAAATCTCCGGGTTTTGAATATCTAAATTATGCGAAAAAAATCACTTTGGAGGTATTTGCACTTGGAATCGAGTTGACCCATTTCCAAACAACCTTCTACAACTTCGGGAATCGATTCTTAGGAATGTCGCTACCTCGACAACTGCGTAAAAAGGGAATTCCCAGCATTTGGACAAATCATGCCGTCGTTTCTCCGCTTGGTGGATACGGTGGATTCACCCAGTCACTCTTGGAAAAATCCGTATGGTTTCCGTTCGCGTGGCTCGGAAAATTCAATCAATTGCAAAATACCGCCTATGAGATCCAGGTCTCAAAATTTAACCTACGCACCATGCGCCGCGTCTGGTTTCCATTCAGAAAAAAATTTCTCCAAATCTACCACTCCAAGATAAATCCTGTTGGCACGAACGAGATTCCACGAAGAAACGTCATTTTGAATGTGGGCTACATTTCGCATGTCAAACGCCAGGACTTACTGGTTAAGGCATTTCTTGAGATTGCAGCAACTTTCCCCGAATGGGAATTACACTTGGCCGGACATGATACCAATGACGGATGCCTCGCGGAGATTGCGGACTTGATCAAAATATCCCCGCACAAGGAAAAGATTCACTTCCTTGGTTCCTTACCTGATCCGGGACCAGCGATGAGATCTTGTGGCATCTACGCCCATTGTTCTGACATTGAGAGTCTGGGTCTTGCGCTGCAAGAAGCCATGTCTTATGGCTGCCCGATCGTAGCATCCAATATTCCCGCCCATCGTGAACTACTAGCCGTCCCAGGTAGCGGATTGCTATTTCAGCGTAGCAATGAGTCCGATCTGACACTGCAATTAGAAACACTGATGATGAACTCTGAGCTAAGAGTTAAGATGGGGAGCCTGGCGAAAGCCGGAATTGATAAACTTGGTATGACACGGTCATCAATGTGTGAAAGATACGCTTCGGCATATCAAGAGGTTCTCAAAAATAAGAGTTAATATACATCGATAACTATTTTCTTCCATGACTCAATTCACGCACTACAGAGCGGCCATCAAGACCGGATTCTTCGGCCACTTGACGGCATTCAAGCTGAAACACAACATCAAACGGCGGCCGACCAACCGGGTCATGCACCAGGGTATTTCACATGCCGTGGAGCGCTACACCCGGATCTGCAAGACCTTGCTGGCCCACATTCCCGATCCAGCATCACTCAAAGACGCGGTGATCAGCGAGATCGGCTGCGGTGATTGTTTTGCGGCAGCCGACATGATGCTCGGACTGGGTGCCAAGCACGTGCATCTGGTGGAATTCCTGCCCTTGGAATTGTCCGTAGAGAATCAAAAGGCGCTAGATGCGCTCGTTGGACAGGATGGCCTCCCGAACCAGGGCAGCTTACTCGACGATGGAGAACCCTTGAGACTCAACCCGAAAAAGGCAACCTATCACCAGGGGCTTTTGGAAAACATCCGCCTTCCGCAGAAGGTCGATTTCCTCTACTCGTTTGATGTCTTGGAACATGTCGAGGATCTGGAAGGATTCTTCTCCTACTGTGGCGAGGTCGTGCGCCCCGGCGGAGTCATGGTGCACAAATTCGACCTCAGTGGACATGGCTTATTCGAAGATCCCATGCCGCCGCTCGACTTCCAGACCTTCCCTAAATGGCTTTTCGACCTGATCTTCCTGAAATATCAACGGGCCGTCGGCCACTTCGCGGATGAGTTTCTCTCCTCGATGGAGAAATACGGCTTCACCGATTTGAAGATTATTCCCATTAGAATAGCCGATCCGGAATATCTGGACGAGATCTGGCCCCATCTCAGGGCGGAAGCAAGGGGCAGAAGCAAGGATATCGTCAAACTGCTCGATCTGGTGGTGATCGCAACCCGCAAGGGCTCATGAGATCCGGGAAGTTCAAATTCCAGATATATATCATCTTGATACTGTTTCAATGAAGATCGTGCAACTCACTACCGACAACCGGAACCAGCACAAGCGTTACGATCTTGGGAACCCCTATTTCGGCACGGCACCGACAGGACTTCTGGATGGATTCACCAAAATGCCCGGCGTGGAGGTCCATGTCATTTCATGCGCCAGCCAGAAAACCGCCAGCCCGGAGAAACTGGCACCCAACATCTGGTTCCATCAACCGCATGTGCCCAAGCTGGGCTGGGGGCGGACTTTTTTTGCCGGCTGTGTGCTGGCAACCCGCAAACTACTGAGGGAAATCAAGCCCGACATCGTCCACGGCCAGGGCACCGAGCGCGATTGCGCGCTGAGTGCTGTCCTATCCGCTTATCCCAACGTGCTGACCATCCATGGCAACATGAGGGTCCACGCCGCCCGTGGGGAAAACCGCGGCCGGCCCTATTACAAACTCGCCGCGTTCTTGGAGGGCTACTGCCTCAAACGGACCGGCGGAGTGGTCGCCATCTCGCGCTACACGGAGGATCTGGTCAAAGACCTGACCCCGCGCACCTGGCTGCTGCCAAATGCGGTGGACCGGCGCTTCTTTGAAATCACGCCCGAGCCGCAGGCTGTCCCACGGATTCTCTTCGTCGGCTCCATCGACGAGCGCAAGAACCCGTTCGGTCTGCTGCGGGCCTGCGAGCCGCTGCTGCGGGCGGGCGAATGCACCCTCACCTTCGCCGGACAATCGAACGGCTCCTCGCCCTACGTCCAGGAATTCCTCAAAGCCGCCGCCGTGATCCCGGGTGTCGAATTGCCAGGGTTCATCGGGCGTGACGAACTGGGGGCACAATTCGGGCGCTCCACCTTGCTTGTGCTGCCCACGTTTGAAGACAACTGCCCGATGGTGGTGCTGGAAGCCATGGCCGCCGGCCTCCCCGTCGCCGCCTCGCGCGTCGGCGGGGTGCCGGACCTCATCACCCACGAGAAGGACGGACTGATGTTTGATCCGAATAATCCAGCGGACGTGAGAGCGTGCATCGAAAGACTCGTCAAAGAGCCGGAAACCCGCGCCCGGCTCGGTGCCGCAGGGCGGATCACCGCGCAAGAACGCTTCCACCCCAAGGTCATCGCAGAGCGGCATCTGGAAATCTACCGGGAAGTGCTGGGGAGGTAGGGCTCCACCGCCGGGGGAACCGGCGAAAGAAACGAGAACAATCAAGCGCAAGGTCTGACATTCCGGCTTCTCTTTCGCATCCCTGCCCATGTGAGCCTCTCTGAATACCTCGGCTCTTGTTTCTACCGTTCGTTTCTGATTTGATCCTCCCAACATGAATTCAGCAGAATCCATCATCCGCACCATTCGCTCCCTTGAGAGCGACCTGCGCGCGGCAGGAGTTGCCAATCTCTGGCTATTTGGCTCCGCTGCCCGAGGAAATGCGGCTGCCAAGGATCTCGATTTCCTGGTGGAATTTGACGCTCCGCCCACTTTGACCGGCTTCATGAACCTCAAGTTTTTTCTTGAAGAACAACTTTACATGCCGGTCGACCTTCACACCCGCAGTTCCTGCCCGGACCGGTTCATGCGACGCATCCAACCTGACCTGCTTCATGTCGCGTGATCCTCAACTCCGCCTTGAGAACATCCTCGAAGCATCCCTCGCCATTCAAACCTACGTCCAAGGTTTCGACTATGAGACATTCATCAGCGACCGGCGCACGGTTGACGCAGTAGTCCGCAACCTCGAAATCGTCGGAGAAGCAGTGAAACATCTTCCTGAGGAAATGACAGGGCGGTCTCCTGACATCCCCTGTCGCGCCATTGCCGGCTTCCGCGACATCTTGGCCCATAGCTATTTCAGGACCGACGATTCCAGCATCTGGGACTCCGCGACGATTCACAATCCCACCTTGATCGCCGCCGCCAACAAACTGTTGAATCTCTGAAACTGGTTCCGACAGCTCGGTCAACCCCTCCCTATCTTCGCGACCCGCTCGCGCCCCTCGCTTGAATTCAAAATTCAAAATTCAAAATTCAACATGCGCGGCACCGCCGCGGGTCCACCTCGTCACCTACGCCACGCCGCGCTTTCGGCACCGGCAGTGGATTCTCGGATGGTCCGTAAAAGCAAACCATGTCGCGGAGACGGTCACCTATTGGACACCTGCGAAACAATTAAAAGCAGGTTTCGGGGAGCGTTGCAAAGACATCAGACTCTGTGAACGCGGCTCAGAGCGCCGGGGATGTAAGCCTCATTGATCATCAACGACCGGTCACCAATCACAATACACCATCCAATGAAAAAGAGTTTCATCCATCGTATACTCGCCAAGCTGGGAATTATTCAACGATTTGCCAAATTATCAAGCAGCAAGGCCGGAACAGGTGCGTGCCCACTCGACTTGTCCAACTTCGCGCTTGAGTCGAGCATTCAGGATCCGACCGGATTTTACCATTCTTGCGTCGCATTTTATGACCTGCGTATGCCCGCCCATCTCAAGGCGCATCGGCTCTATTTCAGTCGCGAACAGCGTGGCTTTGGAGAAGACGCGTTCCACGTCATGTGGAGCCATTTGGTGGCTCGTTTCAAACCCGTGAATTTCCTGGAAATCGGAGTGTACCTAGGCCAAGTTTTGAGTTTGGTCGGCATGTTGCAACGCGACCACGGAATCCAAGGCAATAATGCCGGAATCGGACCCTTTGAACGGGTCGGGGATGCCTCCTCCGTCACAGCTTATGGACATTGCCATAATTGGCTTGAGGATATCAAAATCAACGTCGCCCGCTTCGACATTCCTCAACCGCAACTCGTGAAGGCCCTTTCCACCGATCCGACCGCGCTCGAAACCATCCGGTCCGCCTGCTGGGACATGATTTACATTGCCGGCAACCACGATTACGAAGTCGTGGTCGAAGATTGGAAAAACTGTGCTGCGAACATCAAGGCTGGCGGGATTATTATACTAGACGATTCAGGCCTCTATAACGGATGTTGTCCGCCGCTCTTCGCAACTGGTGAATTCCCCTGTCCTTCAAAAATTGCAAACTCGGTCGGCTCTGGGGCATTCCGCGAGATTCTCCAGGTAGGTCACAATCGCGCTTTCCAACAGGTCGGCTAACCTCCCACTTCCCCTCAGCATACTTAGGAACCCGTCCATGAAGATTCTGATTGATTCCTCCGGCCCCCCCTTCTTCTTGGCACACGGTGGTGCTGAAACCCAGGTGATGCAGACCGTATCCGGCCTTCGTGAAAACGGGGTGGAAGTGGAGTTTGCCCGATGGTGGGACGGCAAACAGTCCGCCGACCTAGTTCACTTCTTCGGCGTGCCGAATTCGGGTTACATCCGGTTCGCACAAGCAAAATGCTTGCCTGTCGTTAGCACAACTCTCTTCACCGCCACCTGCAACCGCAGCTCCCGGCAGCTCGCCTTGCAGGGATTCATGGTGTCCTCGCTTTTGAAAATGCCAGGGATTCCGCCATGGGGAAGCATCCGCGGGCAATTGACTTGGGATTGCTACCGGAAATGCAACATGAACATCGTGGGTCTTGAAGCGGAAGCCCGTGTGCTCAATACGGTTTATGGGGTCGGACGCGCGCAAATCGGCATCGTTCCGCTCGGCCTGAGCGAGACGTTTCTGCAGGCGGGCCATGGAACTCGCCAGAATCCCTATCTAATCACCACCGGCACCATCACAGAACGCAAACGATCAGTGGAGCTCGCCAGGATGGCGCATCTTGCCAAAGTTCCGATCTGTTTCGTGGGCAAGCCTTATGACGAAAACAGCGCCTACTGGAGGGAGTTCCAATCATTGGTGGACGGCAGCATCGTCACCCATATTCCTCATACCGAAAGCGTCGAGGAAATGGTCAAACTTCTCAAGGGAGCGCGAGGGTATGTTCTTTTCAGTGACTATGAGAATTGGTGTCTTTCCGCCCACGAGGCCATTGCGTGCGGTTTGCCCATCCTGGTGCCGGACCAACCCTGGAGTAGGGAACTCTTTGGCACGCAGGCCCGCTACTTCTTGGGCTGGGACATCGCTCGGAACAGTTTCACCCTTTCCGAGTTCCATCGGAACTGCGATTCAATCCCCGTACCAAACATCAAACTCCACTCCTGGCGGGACGTTGCTGCAAAACTCCTGCCGATTTACGAATCATTGATCTCGCTAGACGCTCGGTGAAATGAACCTGCGATTCATTTCCTCTCACTCAATCCAATGAAAATCCATACATGCGCCTTGATGCCTTTCGTCGCAAACGACGCATTCTTCACTCGTGACTCGGGTTTGCTCTGCCGTTCTTTCAGGACGCTTGGCGTCGAGAGCAAGGTGGTGATGCCTGCGCTTGAATCGAATGGACAGTCCGAACCGGAAGAAATCATAAGGGCTGCACAAAATGAATTCAACAGCCCGGAATGGTGGAGAAGTCTAGGCATCGATGCGGTCGTGTTCATCGCCTGGGGCTTCAAACAACACACCCCCATTATTCGTGCCGCCCGCGAGGCAGGAATCCGCACCTGCGCTATTTTTGAAACCGGTGGCGACAGTTACCCCTACTTTGATTTCATCGAATCCATCAAGACCCACTGGAGAAAAGGCAATCAAGCAGAGTCATTTATAAAGTCATGTATCGGCACTTTTGCCAGATCCGTGATCTTTGGATTCAAGGGACTCGCAGGCGTCTATCATCGCACGGTTCAGATCGGGATCCCGCACTATGCCGCGTTTGACACACCCAACGGCATGGCACGCTGCCAACAGGCGGTTGATTTATTCAAAAGGGTCCCGCAGGCGTCAGAGAAAATCCTTGCCGGGTATCCTATCCCGGATTTTTTCTCACCGCAGCCCAAAGAAAAACGCAAGACCAGGATTGTAGCCATCGCCCGCTGGGACGCCATCCGCCACAAACGCCCGAATGTGTTGATGAAAACGATTGAGCAAGTTCTGCCGATGCATCGGGATGTCGAATTCGAGATCTTCGGGTTTCTACCTGAAATGCTCAAGAAGTGGCACGCAGCATTGAAACCTGGACATCGGGAACGGGTGATACTGAGCGGTGTGCAGCCCAGTCTGAGAATTTCGGAAGCTCTGGGTGAGAGTCGAATCCTGTATTGTCCTTCGGCTTCGGATGGCATTCCACTCTGCGTGGTCGAGGCCTTGTGCGGTGGTTGCTCGGTGGTGGGCTTGAAAAGCAAGGACATCGCCGGTTTGTTTTGGGCGGTGAGCGAGGGCGATGGCACGTTTGCTATCAATGACTCAATCGAATCCCATGCAGCGGCAATCCTGGAGGAGCTCGACGCCTGGGAACGCAATGCCAGAAATCCAGTCGAAATCTCGGAGCGCTGGAAGAAGTGGTTCTCCGCAAAGCAAGTCGCAGAACGATTGATCGGGTTGTTGAGTCAACCGCCACATCGATGATTTTCCGGTTTGCGGTGATGCATCGCCCTATCCATGGATCAAACCCTCAACCACTCAAGGCTAGCTGCATTTGTCCGGGGGTGGTTCATCTTCCTTGAAAGCCTAAGCATCCGGGCCGCCGTGTTGCATGGTGGGGGAGATGGTTTCGAACACGCTTTGTCCGATGTCGATTTTGCGGTCGATCCCCTCGCTTTCGGCAACCTTCCTTCGCTCATCGAAGATTACTGCGGGCAAAGCGGCTGGCAGCTCTGCCAGATCCTGCGACATGAGACCACCGCCGCGTTTTGCGTTTGCTCCGCGACGGATGATCCCGCCTGCACGGTGGCCCTGGACGCCTGTTCCGACTACCAGCGCAACGGCACCTTGTTCCTCACAGCGGAAAGCCTTTTAAAAAACCGCAAGGCTCTTACCTGGGGAGGTTACTGCCTCGCTCCCACTACCGAGCTTTGTTATCGCTTCGCCAAGGCGGCGGCAAAGGGTAAAGACACCGGAGCCGCAGCAGAGGAGTTCTCCGCCTATCCGGAGGACATACGCCGCGATTGCGCGGCATGGCTTGAAGCGCAATGGGGTATTTCTCCCAAATCATGGGACGCCGCAGATCTCGCTTCGTCGCTCACGCGACTGGGAGAGAAATCCAACCCGCGCCCGTCCCTGACACAAGCCGGTGCGCTCGGCCGCATCGCCTCCCGCATCCTCCACCCCACCGGCATAATCGTGATCACCGGCCATGAGGACTACGGCGTCAAAGCCATTCATCTCCAACAGGTCTTCGGCCATCTTTATTTCCGCCGCACCCGCAAGGCCGCGCAGTGGCAGCCTGTGATGTTCAAGGATCTCATCTCCACCACCCTGATCATCCTCCCTGAAATAGGAGCCGTGTGGGCAAAGCTCATCCCCGCGGATTGTATTCATCACCTCGATCCGTCCCAGGATTCTGACAACCAGTGCAAGGAGCTTGCAAAGCACCTGCACGAGCGGTGTTACAAGCGTAAAAACCTGCAATAACACGAACCATTATAACATCCTTCATGATTCTAGAACCCAACTTTTACGAAAGCCGTGAGACGAAAATCATCTCTCGGGCAACCAACCGGCGTGTTCTTCATCTTGGCTGCGTTGGACACACCGACCTGCCACTGGAGCGCAAGATCGAGTTGGCTGGAGAAACTTTGCATGCAGGCTTGGAGAAAGTTTGTACATCTGTCCTTGGGGTGGATTTGGACAGGCAGGCCATCGAAGGCTTGAAAGCCGCAGGAACATTTTCAAATCTTGTAGTCGGGGATGCCTGCAAACTTGACCCGGATCAAATTGGGGATGGCTGGGAACTCATCGTAGTAGGAGATCTGATTGAACATGTTTCCAATCCGGGAGCCTTGCTCGACAGCATCAGGTCTGTGATGAATTCTGAAACCCGTCTATTGATTACAACACCCAATTCATTCAGCCTGCCCGCAACAATCCGGCATGCCATTGGCGCTTTCAGGGAAGGGAACGAGCATGTCTTATCCTTCAACTACATCAACATCCAACAGCTGCTTGATCGTCACGGGTTCGAAACGGAATCGGTCGGCACCTGTTATCAGCACCTGGCACGTTCAAGCGCTTTTTTCAATATCGGGAAAGCCGTCTTTAGAATTTTCCCCAGGTTTGGAGGCACGCTCTTCATCACGGCCAAGCCGAAAGTCTGACGTGCAGGCCCTCTCTGGATGCCCGTCGCCCCGCTGCTTGAACATGCGTCACCGGCGGTGCCGCGCCACCTCCGACTTTTCAGCTTTTCAGCTTTTCAGCTTTTACCCCTCCAATGCCCTTCATCGCATTCCTCGGCTGTGACGGTTCCGGCAAGTCCGCCGTCATCCAAGGCTTGTCTGCACGCCTTGAAACCGACGGTCATCCGGTCACGCTCGGCCACTGGCGACCCAAGCCCTTTGCGCCGTCATCCGGCGACACCTCGTCCGCCGCAGACGATCCCCACGGCCAACATCCACGCGGCTGTGCCAGCTCCATCCTGAAACTCGGCTGGCTGTGGCTCAACTGGTGGGCAGCTTGGCTGTGCGGACTCCGGCCCCAGGCCCGCAGCGGTTATGTCCTCTTCGACCGCTATCATGGAGATCTGCTCGTCGATCCCAAACGCTACCGCTACGGCGGGCTGATGAGTCTTGCTCAAGCCGCAAGCCGCCTGATGCCGCAACCGGATCAAGTGGTCTTCCTGGATGCCTCGCCCGCAATCCTTCTTTCCCGCAAACAGGAAGTGAGCCAAGAAGCACTTGAACTCAGCCGCGCGGCCTATCTGCGCCTGGCACAAACCCACCCCCGTTTCCGCATCGTCGATGCCAGCCGCCCGCTTGCCGAGGTCGTCGCGGACGTAATGAGCGGCCTTCCTGAACCCCACTGACAGATGCCGGGAACCTATCCTCCAACTCTCGGCCAATCTTCTTCACGCCGCATGCGGGTTTTGCTATCCGCCTATGCCTGTGAACCGGGGAAAGGCAGCGAACCGGGAACCGGCTGGAATCTGGCCGTGACGCTGGCAAAGGACTTTGACGTCACCGTGGTGACGCGGTCCAACAACCGTGAAGCGATCGAGCAAGCTCTTGAAAGGCAAGCTAGCCGCAACCCAGCGTTCATCTATCATGATCTTCCGCCCGTCGCCCGCTTATTTAAGAAGCGGGGCATCCTCTCCACCCAAGCTTACTATGCCTTGTGGCAAAGAAGCCTCGGCAGGATCATCCCAAAAACGCACGACCTCCGTGAGTTTGATTTATTTCATCACATCACCTTCAACAGCTTCGAGGTGGTCCCTGGCCTCATGGATTCATTCCCCAACATCAAAGTCTGGGGCCCGATCGGCGGCGGGCAGCACGCACCCGTTGCGCTCACCGCAACCCTCACGCTGAAGGCCCGCCTCAAGGAGCGGGTGCGGTCATGGAGAATCTCGCTTTCCCGGCGCAATTCCCGCGTGATCCGGTGTCTCGAATCATGCGATTGGGTGTTGTTCGCCAATGAGGAAACCCGGGATTTGTTCAAAACCGTCGAATTGAAATCCAGTGGGCGGATGATCGACGTCGGCGTGGACCCGTCCCACTTCACCCCGATCACGGAATCGAAGGACGGTCACCGGGTTTTTTCCGCAGGAAACTTTGAAGCGCGCAAGGGAACGCGCCTTCTACTAATGGCGTTTCAACAAGCCCACCGGAAAAATCCCAAGCTGCGGCTACGCCTGGCAGGTGACGGACCGGAAGCGCCGCGTGACCGCGCATGGGTCGAAGCGAATGAGCTCAATGAGGTCATCACCTTTTCCGGCAGACGCAGCCATGCGGAAATGGCGGAGGAATTTGCCCAAGCCGATATTTTTGTATTCCCCAGCATCCGAGATACCTCGGGAGCCATCGTACTGGAGGCCATGGCTTGCGGCCTGCCCGTCGTCTGCATCGATCATCAAGGTGCGCGATTGATGTTGGGCGAAAACGCGGGCATTCGGGTGGGGCCCCAAACCTTGGCGCTAACGATCCACGGAATCGCCACTGCCATTCTGGAACTCAGCGGCAACGCCACGCTCCGTGCAAGTTTGGGGGAAAACGCCCGCAAGCGCGCACTAAGCGAATTCACATGGGAAAAAAAAGCCGAGCGCCTGGGCAACGAGTATCACAGGCTCAGCCACGTAGCGGCGCGTTTATGACCATCGCACATGACCCCATCAAACGGTAGGGCTGGGCGGCCTCGCCCCGCCCACTTCACTTCTCCCGCCGGAGGCTATTCTTCTCTTTCGCCATACATCCGCACCGCCATACGGCGAACAAGTGAGACCGGCGAGACTTACCACGCCCTACCTTTCAGCATTTACCCTCAGTGGACTTCAGCATCATCACCCCAAGCTACAACTACGGACACTACATCGGAGAGTGCCTGCAAAGTGTGGCCGAGCAGCAAGGCGTGACCTTCGAGCATCTGGTGATGGATGCCGGATCGAGGGACGACACCGCGGAGGTCGTCGCGCGCTTCCCCCACGCATCCTTTTTCCAAGAGCCCGACAAGGGCATGAGCGACGGGATCAACAAGGGCTTCCGCCGCGCCAAAGGAAAATGGGTGATGTGGCTCAATGCCGATGACCGGCTCAAGCCCGGCGCCCTACAGGCAGTGAAGGAGTTTGCGGATACGCATCCAGAGGCGGATGTGATCTACGGATGTTGGAATTTCATGAATGCCGAAGGCGACTTCATCCGGAGAATGACTCTATTTCCCTTTGATCGGAGAATTTTAATCCAATACGGGTGTTATATCGGATCGACCGCCTGCTTTTATCACTGGGAAACGACGATTGGCCAGGGCCACTTGCTCGATACCGACTTCGGATTCTGCATGGATGGAGAATACTATGCCCGCCTCGCATCTTTGGGAAAACGCTTCACCTATTGTCCGCAGGTGATGGCGGACTTCCGCCTGCATGGAGAAAGCATCAGCCAACAGGGCCTGGGCAAGGACGACATGAAAAACGTCTTGAGAACGCAACGCTTGGCCGCCGAGCCGCGGGCCATCCGCCGGATCTACGGGATCAAACTCTTTAAGGACGAACACCTGAACAACATCGTTGATGCGCTTCTCTTCCATGCCTTTCGATTGAAAAAAGGGATGCTGAAAGTCATATTCAAATAGTCCTCTCAGCTGGCTTTTTTGTTCCATTCC
>CALMKO010000238.1 GCA_937867415.1 uncultured Verrucomicrobiota bacterium
AGAGGGTGGGATTTGAACCCACGGTAGCTGTTACACTACGTCTGATTTCGAATCAGGTGCCATAGACCACTCGACCACCTCTCCGTGCGGGGCGCAGACCGTGAAGCGCTTTCCGGGGTTTGTAAAGCCTCCAATTGATTCTAGTCTGGGAAAACAATCGCACGGTGCTCGTCGATGATGGTTCGGTCGTGGACGTGATACCGGATTCCTTTGGCGAGGGCGATCCTTTCGCATTGGCGACCGAGTCGGACAAGGTCGTTGGGTGTGTGAAAATGTTGCACCCGCTCAACTTCCTGCTCAATGATCGGACCGGCATCGAGGTCGGCCGTGACGTAGTGACAGGTTGCGCCGATGAGTTTGACTCCGCGTTCGTAGGCTTGTTTGTAAGGGTTGGCACCGATGAATGCGGGGAGGAAGCTATGATGGATGTTGATGATGCGTCCGGCGAAGGCCTTGCAGAAGTCGTCAGGAAGAATCTGCATGAAGCGGGCCAGCACGACCAACTCGACTTCTTGGGCAACGAGCAGTTCGCGGATTTTTTCAAAGCCGCGTTCCCGGTGGTCGCCGTCCATGTCGATTCGATGAAATGGAATTTTTTCACGTTCGGCGATGTTGCGGCAATTGCTGCGATTTCCGATGATGGAGGTGATTTCGATCGGCAGTTCGTCAAGCTCGGCGCGCCAGAGGATTTCGTTGAGGCAGTGCTCGGTCTTGGTCACCAGCACAGCGGTTTTCATGCGGTAGGGGAGTCGGCGGAAGTGCCAATTCGCTTGCAGGGACCGGCCAAGGGTGGCGAAGCCTGCGATGAAATCCTCCACCTCAACGTCGAGATGCTCGGTTTCAATCTCCAAGCGGGCGAAAAATTTGCCGCCCAGCTGGTTCGAGAATTGCGCGAACTCGATCAGGTTTCCAGAGTGGTTGGCCACGTAGGTGGCGACCTTGGCGACGATGCCGGGTTGATCCAGGCAGCTTAACTTGAGAATCAGTCCAGGGCGTGACATCGCGACGGGTTTGACGCCCGGATGGGCCTGAGTCAATGATCATGCGCGCCGGACGGGAAAAATCAGGGCTCGGGAGTTTCCTCGGGCTGAGGCGCGCTTACGGCCTCGGCAGGAGCAAGAGACGCGGTGGCATTTGCGAGGAAATTCTCCAAGGTTCTGCGGGGGCCGGGTGAGAAAGCGATGAAGATCACGGCGACAAGCAGGGCGGTTAATGAACCTGCGAGGCATGCGAGCCACCACTGGATGTTGTTTGACGCGGGTTCGCTGGGCCGGACAGGGCGACTCAGCGGCGGAGTGGGGCGGCCCATGATCGCATTGATGACCTGGGGCGGGACCTCTGGCGTGCGGTGCCGCGGCGGCTGAGGTGTGCTTTGCCAACCGGCGAAGTCCATGTCATCGAGAGTGAGAACGAGGTCGTCGGGGCAGGGGACCCGGCGGCTGTGAAGAGGCTGCGACACCATTGCCAAAACCGCCGCTTCATCGACAAATCCCTCCCGTTCCATCAAAAGAGAATCCGAGGTATCGTGATTTCGGGTGGAGGGAAGCGGACTGAGATGAAGAAATGTGCTCATGGCGCGGAGTTGAATCAGGAAACGGCTTAGGGAAACATTTGGGATGCGTCAATATTTAATGTTTCCAAAGCAATCGAAATCTGTGCGCCGCGCGGTGGCTGTGCGTCGGATGTTCAGGTCGGTTGATCGTAGGTGTTGCATTCGGGGAATCCTTTGAGCAAAGTGAGGCGTAAGCATTATGGCAGAACCTCTTCGTGATGAGATCGTTTTACTGATTCGCTGCCCTGCGTGTAGTCAGCGCTTCAAGGTGGGGGAGGAGCTGCGCGGTCGCACGGTGGAGTGCGGAGGATGTGAACATCGGTTTCAAATCAGCAGCGAGGTGATCCTGCGCGGACCTAAGATTTATCCGGGGGAGCGCAAGGGTGACGGGTTGAATCGTTTCCACCGGGTGCCCTTGCCTGCGGGTTACGCAACCAGCGGGGTGGAGCCGGTGCGTTACGCCAATCTCGCGGATGTGGGTCCCTTGGAACCGACTTCGCCTTTGAGGGTTTTGGTCGGCTGCGTCGGAGTGTTGGGTATGGTGATGATTGCCTTGCTGCTCATGTTCGGTGGCAGCCGCGGCGGAACATTGGACGGAATGGTTCTGGGAAACCGCCTGGTGATGGCTGGATTCGCCTGTGTTTTGGGGGTACTGGGCTTGCTCTATGCAAATCCGCGGGCCCGTGGCAAGGCTCTCTTGATAGGGCTTCTTCTCAGTGCTGGCATGATCTCGGTTCCCTTTGCCTTCAGGGAAGGCTCGGTGCCTCTGCCGAGTGTCGAAGCGAGACCGCAAGTGATGAAGTCCCCGTCAGCCGGGCGTCTGATCACCGAGCAGGCCAGCGACAGTGCCGGAGACCCCAACCTCGTCGCCCTGGAAAGCTTGATCGGCACCGATCCGTTGGTCGCTGAAGTCAAGCGGCTTGCCGCTCTTGGGAGCAATAAGCGCGCCTTCGGGCTGTGGTTCAGGGGACTCAATGACAGCAACCGATTCTTGGTGAGGGATTATATTCTGCGAGTCGCTCGCGCGGACCCCACCACTCATTTTTATCCGCGCTCGAATGGCGACTATTTGTTGGTGGTAAGCGGGGTGGAACTGTCTCTCATCGAGTTGGCATCCTTGGCATCTGTGCTTGGAGAAACCGAGAGAATCTATCAGGAAATCGGTGTCGCGGAGGTCCGTATCAATAATCAGATTTTCATCGAGGGCCCCATCGAGAAGCTCAGTGACAAGAATTCACCCGCATTTTACGATTTAAACAAGCGTGAGCTCGAAAGCATCGACCTCGAGCGAGTGAAGCGCGCGGTGCAGCGCCTGGCCGAGGCGGAGCCAAAGATCTATCGAGCCGACATCAGCCGTAGATTGGTGGAGTTGTTGATGTTGGATGGAGTCGATTTCAAGGGGAATATCTGCGAGGCGCTTGCGGTGTGGTCCGAGAAACCCGCAGTCGCCGCGGATGCCGCGCTGAGCGTTGTCAATGAGCTGCGTGAAAAGAACGCGGTGATCCCCCGTGAAATGTTGGCGCTGATTGTGAAGGATCGGAATCCCAAGGTGATCCCGATCCTGGATGAACTCTGGTTCAAGAACCCGATGGCGTGGGAGTCGCTTTATGGTGACTTTGGCCCGGGGATCGAGCCGACCTTGATCCAGCGCTTCCCACAGACATCCGGGACGGTCAGGTATTCTGCCATCCGCATCTTGGGACGCGTTGGCGGGGCGGACAGCCTGAGGGTCCTATCTGACTCCTTGGCCGGGGCGGATGCGGAGGTCAGGGTGCTCGCGGAACAGGCAAAGGCTGCAATTCAAGCCCGTGGCGACCGATAGAACTTCGATTTACTAAATCTTCTTCATTTAGTGAGGAATCGTCTTGCGATTGTTGCAAGTTTGGGCAAGCCTCCTGCGCCTCTCGTTTCGCGCCAAGCTGGGATAATCCGGGGGGAGAATTCCAGTCGCGCGGGGCGGGGGGCACTATCTCCTTTGATCCTGCCGAAGCGGGCAGCCGCCGCTAGGGAAGGCGCTCAGGTATCCCGCACGCTCAGGTATCCCGCAGTTGGCGCTCCCAGATGAAACGGCGGAACAGGACTTTCACCGCTGCCGTCAAGGGAACCGCCAACAAGGTGCCTACAAATCCCCCTAAGACGACGGACCAGAACAGCATCGAGAAGATGACGGTAAGCGGGTGCAGGCCGACTGAGTCACCGACAATCTTCGGTGCGGTCACCAGCGAGTTGATCTGTTGCACCACCACGAAGATCGCGACGACGGCTCCGACATACGCCCATGGACTCATTCCGAAAGGCGCGGTGCCCTGCGCGTGGAGGTAGGCGATCAAGCACGCGGGAAGCAGGCAGAGGATGTTTCCAATGTAGGGGATCACTCCGAGAATCGCCATGAAAAGACCGATGAGCAGTCCGTAGGGAAGGCCGAATATCGTCAGGGCGACGCCAACTAACATCCCATCGATCGCCGCCACCAACACCTGCCCGCGGAAGAATGAAACCAGGTAGCCATTGATCTCTTGGAGAGTCTCCACCAAGGATGTTTTGAACTGTGACGCCTTGAGGGGGACGTAGTCGTGCCAGTGGTTGCGGATGGAGGCCGAGTCCTTGAGGAAGAAAAACAGATAGATCGGCACCATGATCATTCCGACGAAGAGTCCGAGGAATCCGAGCACCTTGGAGGATCCTGCGGTAAGCCAGTTGCGGATGGTTGTGAAAATCACATCCAGGTTTTCCATCACCATCCGGCCACCACGGGTCTTGGCGAAGTAGTCGAGAGATTCGAGATCGGCCGGGCTTCCGTTGCTTGTCACCTCGTTCCCCTGATCGTCTGTCTTGATCAGTAGCCAACCGATCGGGCCGCCGCTATGCCGCGTGCGCAGATCATGCAGCGAGCGTGCGAGTGCGGGAGCCAGACGCTCACCCGCGTCTGATTTTTCCGTATCCTCCGACACTTCTGCTTGGATTGCCGGCTGGCTGCTGGCAGGTTTTTCCGTTAAAAACTTCTTGAGCGCGCTGTGACTACGCCCGATGCCCGGGAGTACCGCTGCGACTAACAGGACCACCCCGATGAGCACTGCTAGAAAGAGGGCGATGACGGACTTGAGGCGGCTGAGGCCACGTTTTTCGAAAAATCGAACGACCGGGTCCAACACATAGGCCACGATTCCCGCGACGATGATGGGGATGAGCACTGGCTGGAGAAAGCCGAAGATGTAGCCCAGCAGCCAGATCAAGCCGACGAGCAGCGCGCCGAGCACGAGGATGGATACGCCGGTGGCTGCATTCCATAGGGTTTTCTGCTGAAAAGGCGTGGGATACTGCATGGTTGGGAGATTCCTGAAGCGGTGTATGAGGCATGTCCGGCAACATACCAATTACAAAAGTGACTCCATTCTCCGATGCCGCGGCGGTGGCAGACCGCGAACCGGCCCGGAAGGGCTTTTCCGCCCAGTCCGCAGCTGGATCTGTCAAAGCTCTCGGAAAACCTGCGCCTGCCCTGCGATTTTGTCTAACACGCCATTGACGAATCGCTTGGAATCCGTGGTCCCGAAGCGCTTCGAAAGCTCGATTGCTTCATTGATGGCGACCTTTGGAGGAGTCTCTGCGTGCAGAATCTCATAGGTGGCCAGGCGGAGAATCGCGCGGTCCACCGGATCGATCCGCTCCGGGGAGAAATTTTCCACCACCTTCGCAAGGGTTTCGTCCACTCGTTCTTTGTGGGCGAGAATGGCGTCCACCAATTCATCCGCCCGCTTGCGGAGTTCCTGAATTTCCGCCTTGGAATCGCGGATGCGTGAAAGGTCCGCCTGCTCGGGAAATTTTTCGGGCTCCTCGACCATTCTCATCCGGTCGGAGATGCGTTGGAGCCGCCTGATCGATGCGGACACCGCCTCGAGCGGACCACGCAGCGAGGGAAAGTCATCGATCCCTTCCAAAAAACGCTGCCGCGCCGCGGCAAGATCGCGGTCGTGCTTGAATAGAATCGCCAACGCCGCGCCGAAGCTTTCCGCCACGGCCGCGTCGTCGTCATCCTTCGGCAGGCGTTCCAGCTTCGCAAGAACCGTGCTCCATCCGGACTCCAGCTCGGCGATGCGCCTGAGGTCGGTTTTGAGGCTTTCCGCCTCCGGCCATGCGGCAAGAAGCTGGTTTGCGGCCACTTGCCGTTCGGCGAATTCGACCAAGCGGCCTTCGCGCCCGTGGGCGAGATGGTGGACGGTGCGGAACGTGGCCAACTGGAGACTCCGGCGATCCGATTCCGTCACGAACTCCCAGAACGGCTCGCGCAGTGCGGCCGGGTCAGCTCCTCCCTCCAGATCCGCGCAGTAAAGAAACTGAACGACCGCCTCGCGGATGTGGCGTCGGCTAGGCATTGCGGTTCATTTTGTGGCTGGCGTTTCTTGGCATGGATCGGTCGAGTTCGAGGAAAATATCAATCATGGAGGCGGCTGCCCGCGCGGCCTCGCGGCCCCGGTTCAACTGCGCACCGATGCAGCGTGCGTAGGCCTGCTTTTCATCTTCTACCAGCAAAACCTCATGAATAATTGGCTTTAGCGATTTCACCGCAAGTCCTTGCAGAGCATCGGTCACCGAATTGGCTACCAAATCGGCATGTTCCGTGGAGCCGCGGATGATCAACCCCAGCGCGATCACGCACGCGGGTGGGTCACGATCCAGAACCGAGGCCACCATCACCGGGATTTCAAAGGCTCCTGGAACCCGGATCAAATCGACCCGACCCTGCGGAACCAGTTCGCCGAGCTCCTTGATGGCGTTATCCACCAGCGCATCCGTGAAGGTTTCGTTGTATTTCGAGGCGACGATGCAAATCCGGACTTTGGGTCCGATTGATCGAGGTTTGGGTTGCAGCGCGAGCGACATGACGGGGGTATGGCGGGCCGTGATGGAAAAGTCAACCGACAGCCAAACAGATTCACGATTCTCAAGAGATTTCCCTTGGCTCGGCCGCTTCACGAAATGAACCTGATGCATGATTTCTTTCCGCGAGGCACTCGGAATTCTACTCGCCGTCACTCCGCGCGCCGCCATCGAGCCGTGCGCACTCGAGGCAGCCGCGGGCAGGGTCCTCCGGGAAGAAATATGGGCCGATCGCGATTTTCCGGCGTTCGACCGGGTGATGATGGATGGATACGCGCTGCGCCTCGCGGATTGGGAACTCGGTCACCGCGCCTTCCGGATCAGCGGGGTCGCACCGGCCGGGCGCGCCGCAGTGCCATTGTCGGACGAAATTGGAACCTGCGTGGAAGTCATGACCGGTGCGCCATGTCCGCCGGGCGCCGACTGCATCTTGCCGGTCGAGGAACTCGTCGATCGCACTCCCACGGGCGTGGTTTTTTCAACTACTGCAAACCCGATGATTGGCCGCCACCTCCACCGTGCGGGGAGCGATGCCGCTTCGGGCCAGATCCTGATTTCTCCCGGGACCGTGTTAGGGGCCTGCCAGATCGGGGTTGCTGCTTCTTGCGGTGCCTGCGTGGTGAAAGTCTCAGCCCTTCCTCGCATCGCCATTGTCGCGACCGGAGATGAACTCGTCGCCATCCACCAATCCCCAGAAATCTATCAAATCCGCCAGTCCAATGCACACTCGCTCGCCGCAGCGCTTTCCCGGGCAGGCTTTGCTCCGCAGCACGTCGGCGTCATGGAGGACGACGCCGCCCGCGCGCGCCCTGCGATGGAGGCGCTGCTCGGCGCACACGACTGGATCGTTCTAACTGGCGCTGTTTCCAAGGGATCCCGCGATTTTGTCCCGGCCCTTCTTCAGGACCTGGGTTGTAGAAAACACTTTCACGGCGTGGCCCAGCGCCCCGGTAAGCCTGCCGGTTGCTGGATCGGTCCTCAGGGGCAGATGATCCTCGCGCTTCCCGGGAATCCTGTCTCGGCGCTAACAGGGCTTCATGCCTTCGTCCTGCCAGCTCTGATCCGGGCATCAGGCGCGGACATCCCCGAGGCGCGACAAGTCCGGATGGCGGCGGCAAGCCACCAGCTTCCTGAATTCACCCGGCACCTTCCCGTCACCCTATCGCCGGATGGCTCTGCCGTAGCGGCGGCGACTGGCAACAGCGGTGATTTCATCGGCTTGCTTAAGAGCGAGGGGTTTGTCACCCTGCCGCCCCGCGCGGACATCACCCCGATCCCAACCGGTTTCCCTTACACCCCTTGGCGATGAACTCAAACGACTCTGCTTTCTCCCATGTCCACCAAGGTCAACCTACCATGGTCGACATCACCCAAAAGTCGTCGAACATCCGCACCGCGTTGGCTGGGGTCCGGGTCGAGTTAGGCCAGGAAATCATCAGCAAGCTGCAAAACAACGACCTCCATGGACCCAAGGGGCCGGTTTTCCAAACGGCAATCATCGCCGGCACCATGGCGGTGAAAAAAACCAGCGAACTGATCCCGTTTTGCCACCCCTTGCCGGTCGAGCATTGCCTGTTCCAGATCCTCCCGGACGCCACGGGGATCGAGATCCGTTGTGAGGTATCCACCGCCGGCAAGACCGGGGTCGAAATGGAAGCCATGACCGGTGCCAGCGTCGCCGCGCTCACCGTCTACGACATGTGTAAGGCCATCCACAAAGGTATCCGCATTCACGACCTCCACCTGATTTCCAAAACCGGCGGCAAATCGGGAAGTTACCACGCATGAATCCACCATTCGCATCATCCCTCTGTGGCCTCATCCTCGCCGGCGGTCGCAGCGTCCGCATGGGGCGGGACAAGGCCTCCCTCGTGCACCCGGACGGACGCACTCTCGCCCGCCGTTGTTACGATCTTCTGCGTGCTGCTGGCTGTGGAATGATCGCCGTCTCCCTCCGTCACGAACAGGAAATCCCCACGGGGCTGGCCGATCTGGAGGACTTGCAAATCATCCGCGACCCGGCTGGCGAAAGCCTCGGACCCATGGTGGGCATGGTCACCGGCATGAGTCTCCGCCCATCGGCGGATTGGCTCGTGCTGGCTTGCGATCTGCCACGGCTCGATCTTGAGACACTCCATCACCTGACATCCTCGATCCAGCCAGGCGAGCCGTTCATCGCTTATCGCAGCGAGTTCGACGCTCTGCCGGAGCCCCTCTGCACACTCTACACGCCGGCCGCCTTGCTGCTTCTCAAGCAGGCGCAGGCGGATGATCTCCGTTGCCCGCGCAAGGTTCTGATCCGCAATGGCTGCCGCTTGTTAGATCCTGTTAGTCTGGGAGCCCTCGATAATGCCAACACCCCTGAGGAATGGGAAAACGCGATCACATCATGACCCTCACCCTTTGTTATTTCGGCATCCTCGCCGAGCGGCGGGGGCTCGCGGAGGAAAAGTTCCAAAGCACCGCCACCCATCCCGCCGCAGTCTATGCCGAGCTGGATGCACGTTACCGCCTGGGCTTACCCATCGCAGCACTTCGTGCCGCTGTGAATGATGAGTTCGTCCCTATGGACCATCCTCTGGCGGATCATGACACGCTCGCCTTCCTTCCGCCGATGTCGGGTGGTTAGAAAATTTTCCCCATGTCCCGCTCCATCCAGTTCTCACTGCTCAGCCAGCCCATCGATATCCCATCGCTCGCCGTCGGCTTGGAAAATCCTGCGGCGGGCGCTGTGGTCACCTTCGAGGGCCGCGTCCGGAATCACAATGCGGGCGAGGCGGTAAGCCACTTGGAATATCAGGCATACCCCGCGCTGGCGCTCACAACCGGCCAGCGCATCCTCGAAGAAGAAGCCGCTCGGCACGGACTGCTTGGCGTGCTCGCCGCCCACCGGACCGGGCCGCTCGCCATCGGCGATGTGGCGGTGTGGGTCGGCGTGGCATCCGCCCATCGTGGGCCAGCCTTCGATGCGGCGCGGATCATCATGGAGCGCCTTAAATACGAGCTGCCCGTTTGGAAAAAGGAAACCTACGCGGACGGACGCAGCGAGTGGGTGGGGCCGGACAACCGCTCACCTGAAACCGGTGATGTTGGAGAACCGCCCCCTGAGTGGCAGGCGGACTTGTTGGAGATTTGGATCTCGGAGGGCAATGATTTCCGCGGTCGTCATGAGATAGGGCGGCTCGAGCATCCGATCCGCAGTCTCACTGAGGTGGATTGTGTCGCTGGCATGGGTCTGCGGGGCGATCGCTACTTTGGATACAAGCCGGATTTCAAGGGACAGGTCACGTTTTTCGACGCGGCCGCCGTGGATGCCGTGCGTGAACGTTTCGGCGTGCCCGACCTATCAGCATCCGTCTTCCGCCGCAACCTCATCGTAAGCGGCATCGACTTGGGCGCATGGATCGGAAAGAAGTTTCGTTTCCAGGGAATCGACTTCGAGGCGAGTGAGGAGTGCAAGCCCTGTTACTGGATGGACCAGGCCGTAGCGCCGGGTGCGGAGGAATTCTTGAAAGCCAATTTCCGTGGCGGGCTGCGGGCAAGGGTGCTCACCAGCGGCCGTCTCGCCATCCATCCTAAAACACCCGACACGGCCCTCGCGTGACCGTCCCGGAAAAAGCGATCTTCTAGCAGTCACGCCACGGCGCGTTTGCGATGAAGTAGCCACCGATGGGGCTTGCACGGCGGGCATTCCGCCGGGGATGCGTGCGATTCAAGCGGAAAAATCGCCCCAAGGTGGCAAAAAGACCCTATTTTCTGGGAAAAACTCGCAAATTTTGCATTTTGAAAGCGCAATCCTTGACATCGGTGCTCACTTCAAGGGACCGTCGCCCATGTCCAAAAAATCAGCTCCGCTTAAAGACAAACTCAACAAGACTCAGATCCTCGATCAAATCGCTACCAGCACCCAACTGAGCCGCAAGCAGGTCGCTTCGGTGATTGACGCGCTGACCGACGTGATCGAAGCACACATCAGCAAAAAGGCTGTTGGTGAATTCGTTCTTCCAGGTCTCATCAAGATCGTGACCGTGAACAAGCCTGCTGTGAAGGCTCGCAAGGGCATCAGCCCGTTCACCAAGGAGGAAGTCACCTTCAAGGCCAAGCCTGCATCCACCGTGGTGAAAGTGCGCGCCCTGAAGAAGCTGAAGGATATGGCCATCTAAGAGTTTGTTAGAGTGCTGACGGATCATCCTGTTAGCCACTCGTCATCAAGCGGCCCCCGGCATTGCCGAGGGCCGCTTTTTTATACCCCGGGTCAAAACCAGTTAGAAACGAGTCGTGACGGGAGTTCCGCAGGTCGTGGCCACCGACTCTCACCTTCTGCTTGCGGAGTCACTGCATGACCCATTTGACGGTGTGCGATCAAGGGGAGCACGGCAAAGAGCCGTCACAGGCTGCAAAGCCCTCTTCATCTGGGATCGTGCTGGCATCGACTTCCTGGGCCGCGCCTGGGAAAACATGAAACCCGAAGTCCTCGGGGTTCACCCGCTTGACCGAGCCTACCTATCAAGTCCCGGAAACGAGCAGCACCGCGAACGCAACCGACTTCCGCTCCGCCTCATGACCGTGTCACCGCGATCCGTTCGCTAAAAAACGCGGTGGCACTCCACGCGCTTGTGAAGCCCCGACCCCTGCTGTATCGTTCCCGCAGTTCATCATGCCGCTTATTTTGAAATCCAGCTACCTGGCGCCAGCGTGGCTCATCGGTGGGCATGCCCAGACGATTTATCCGGCGCTGTTTCGCAATGTGCCAGCGCCCCTCGCAGAGCCGCAACGCCTGGAGCTTCCTGATGGGGATTTCATCGACATCGGCTGGTCGGGAAAATCCTCCCAGCGCCTTGCGATCCTTTCCCACGGGCTCGAAGCCAGTGCGGAAACGAACTACATCCAGGGAATGGCCGCAGCCTTGATCCGGCGTGGCTGGGATGTGCTGACTTGGAACTTCCGCGGCTGCGGCGCCGAGCCAAACCGTCTACTGCGCATGTATCACAGCGGTGAGACGGAAGATCTTCACCGGATCGTGCAACACGCGCTGGCCACCCATCCGGCGCAGTCCATCGACCTGATCGGCTTCAGTCTGGGTGGGAATCTCACGTTGAAATATCTCGGCGAGAGGCATGGCGAGCTCCCGCCACGGCTGCATCGGGCGGTGGCATTTTCGACCCCGTGCGATCTTGAGTGTTCGTCCCGGCAGCTCTCGCTCTTGTCCAACCGACTTTACATGGAACGCTTCCTGATCACCATGCGGGCGAAAATCCGCGCCAAGAAACGGATGTTTCCGGATCAAATCGACCTGACGGGATTGAACTTCATCCGGACCTTCCAAGTGTTTGACGACCGCTTCACCGCGCCGATCCATGGCTTCAAGGACGCGGCGGAGTATTGGGCGCGGAACAGCTGCCGGCAGTTTCTATCAAAAATCCGCATACCGACCTTGTTGGTGAGTGCCGCGAACGACCCCTTCCTCGGGCCGGGTTGTTACCCGCGGGAGGAGGCGGCCGCCAGCGCTCATTTTCATTTTGAGGAGCCGGCGGCCGGGGGGCATGTGGGATTTTACACGCGGGGTGGGCGAGGGGAGTATTGGTCGGAATCCCGGGCGCTGGAGTTTCTAGCAGCTAGTGAACCGTAAGCTTGGCTAACAGATCATCACTGTCCACGCGGTCGCCTTTTTTGACGAGGATTTCCGCCACCACGCCATCGGCACCAGCACTCACGGTGGTGAGCATTTTCATGGCTTCGAGAATGACGAGTTTGTCGCCAGCCTTGACCACGCTGCCCGGGGTCACGCAGACCTCAGTGACCAAGCCGGGCATCGGCGCGCAGGCTTGGGCGGGGTTGCCGGGCTCGCCTTTCTGGCGCGAGGCGATGCTTACGGATTTCAGCGATTGATCCAGGACCACCGATTCACGCGGCATCCCGTTGAGTTCGTAAAACAAGGCCCGCCGCCCGGTCGAGTCCGCCTCGCCGATGGAGATGAGTTTGATGATGAGGATCTTGCCTGTATCGATTTCAATCTCGATTTCCTCACCGATCTGCAAGCCGTAGAAAAACGCGGGTGTGGGAAGTCCGCTCAGGTCGTCAAAGCGGTTGCGGAAGGCGGTGAAGTCGGCGAAAACCTGGGGATACATCAAGTGTGAGTAGAGATCATCCTCGGTGGCGGGGCGGCCGAGTTTGGCCGTGAGTTCGGTGCGGGTGGCGTCGATGTCGATGGGATCTGCAAGCTCGCCGGGGCGCAGGGTGGTAGGCTTGCGATTTCCTAACACCACTTTCTGGACGTCCGCAGGCCATCCGCCGTCGGGTTGGCCGAGGCCGCCGGCGAGCATGTCGATGACACTTTCCGGGAAGTCCAGCGAGCCCGGCTTGAGGCTCGGGACATCCGCCGCCTTGATCCCGCGGGTGACGAGGAACATGCACATGTCGCCGACCACCTTGGATGAGGGAGTGACCTTGACGATGTCGCCGAAGAGTTGGTTCACCTCCGCGTAGGTGCGTGCGATCTCGCGCCAGCGGTGACCGAGGCCCATGGCATTCGCCTGCTCGCGGAGGTTGGTGTATTGGCCGCCGGGCATCTCGTGTTCGTAAACTTCCGCCGTGCCGGAGCGTGGCGCGGAATCGAAGGGCTGATAGAATCCGAGCACGTGCTCCCAGTAGTCGGAAAACTCATTGAGCGAGTCGAAGTCCAGCCCGGGATCGCGCTCGGTATTGGCGAGCGCGGAGCAGACCGAATTGAGGTTGGGTTGCGAGGTGGATCCCGACATCGAGGAGATCGCCAAATCGACGATGTCCACGCCCGCCTTGGATGCGGCGAGGACGGATGCGGCATTGATTCCCGAGGTGTCGTGGGTGTGGAAATGCACGGGGATGCCGATTTCCTCCTTGAGGGCGGTCACGAGCTTGTAGGCGGCGTGGGGTTTGCAAAGCCCGGCCATGTCCTTGATACAAAGCATGTGGGCTCCCATGCGCTCGAGTTCCTTGGCCTTGGCGACGTAATACTTGAGTGAGTATTTGTCGCGCTGGGTGTCGGTGATGTCGCCGGTGTAGCAGATGGCCGCTTCACAAATCGGCTTGCCGTGGTCCCGCACCGCCTCCATGGCCACCTTCATGTTAGGGAGGTAGTTGAGCGAGTCGAAAATCCGGAAGATATCCATTCCGGAGTCCGCCGCGTGTTTGACGAATCCGGCCACGACGTTGTCCGGGTAGTTTGAGTATCCGACCGCATTCGAGCCGCGGAAGAGCATTTGAAAGCAAATGTTAGGGATCTTCTCGCGCAGACGGCGGAGGCGGTCCCAGGGGCACTCGCTGAGGAAGCGCATCGCTGTGTCGAAGGTGGCACCGCCCCACATTTCCAGGGAGAAAAGCTCGGGGATGCGGTGGGAGACCGCCTCGGCCACACGCAGCATGTCGAAGCTGCGCATCCGGGTGGCGATGAGTGACTGATGGGCGTCCCGGAAGGTGGTGTCGGTGATGAGGAGGCGTTTTTCATCCAGGATCCACTTGGCGAATTTCTCAGGCCCGATGTCTAACAGAACATCACGACTGCCGACGGGAACCTGGGCGTGGTGCTCGATGATCAAGGAGTCGGGGACAGGTGCCTTTTGGAGAATCTGCTTCGGCTTCCAGCCCTTGGTGCTGGGGTTGCCGTTGAGCGTGATATCTGATAGATAGGCAAGAGTGCGGGTGGCGCGGTCGCGGCGGCGTTTGAAATGGAACAACTCCGGCTTGGTATCGATCAGCTTGGTGTGGGCTTGTCCACTGCGGAACGTTTCATCCGCGATGACATTCTCGAGGAATGGGATATTCGTCTTCACGCCACGGATCCGGAACTCTCTCAGGGCGCGATCCATCCGTTGGCAGGCCATCGGGAAATCGCGGCCCATGGCCGTGACTTTGACGAGCATGGAGTCGTAAAACGGAGTGACCACCGAGCCAGCATCGCCGGAAGCGGCATCCAAGCGGATCCCGAAGCCGGCTGCCGAGCGGTAGTTCAGGATGCGTCCGTAGTCGGGGGAGAAGTTCTTTTCCGGATCCTCGGTGGTGACCCGGCACTGGATGGCAAAGCCGTTGCAGGGCATCTCGTCCTGGGGCGGGATGGCGATTTCCTCACTGAAAAGCGAGTGTCCCGCCGCGACGAGGATCTGTGAGCGCACCAGGTCGATGCCGGTCACGCACTCGGTCACGGTGTGCTCCACCTGGATGCGCGGGTTCATCTCGATGAAGAACCAATCGTTTTGATCCATGTCATAGAGGAACTCCACCGTGCCCGCGTTGTCATAGCCGATGCCCTTGGCGAGGGTCACGGCGGCTTCACAAAGTTCCTTGCGGATCTGGGGGTTGAGATGCATGGCCGGGGCGACTTCCACGACCTTTTGGTAGCGCCGCTGGACCGAGCAATCCCGCTCGTAAAGATGGACGACATTGCCATGTTGGTCGCCGAGGATCTGCACCTCGATGTGCTTGGCGCGGGAAATGTAGCGCTCGAGGAAAACCGCGGAATTGCCGAAGGCGTTGAGCGCCTCATTTTGGGCCTCCGCGAGCAGGCCGGCCAACA
>CALMKO010000239.1 GCA_937867415.1 uncultured Verrucomicrobiota bacterium
GGGCGAGGATTCCGGGTGGGAAATCGATTTCGTCACGATCGGAGTCTTGTCGGATTCGTGCGAATGGAACCAGAGAATCGAGGCGCTGATGATCGAGAAAAAGATGGCGACGATGAAGATCCGTGGGCGTTTTTTCGATAAAGACATGGTGCTGAATGAGTAAGGAAATCAGTTGTATTCCGAATCGCAAGGGGCTTGAGGTGCCAGGATCGCCACCCTGCCGGGGGGGAGCGAAAAGCGTGCCGAAATGGTTCTTGATAGGGTTTGGGTGGGGACAGTCGATTGACAGAAGGCCGTGGGCAGCGTTTGCTGTCGCGGATGTCGCCCGATTCCCAGCAAGACTTTGCGCTCGCCTTCTTGAGTATTCTCTTCGAAGGCGCGCCATTCATTCTGCTGGGGACCTTGATCAGCGGGTTTATCGATATTTATCTCCCGCCGGGGATGATGGACCGATTCCTGCCGAAGAACAAGTTTTTGGCGGTGCTCATGTCGGGAATGCTTGGGGCGGTGTTTCCCGTATGCGAGTGCGCGGTGGTGCCGGTGATTCGCCGATTGGTGAAAAAAGGCCTGCCGGTGTCTTGTGGGCTGACCTACATGCTAGCGGCTCCGATCGTGAATCCCATCACGGCCCTAAGTACTTGGAAGGCTTTCCAAGGTCAGGGCGCGGGAATGATGACTTGTTCCAGGCTTCTGTTGGGATTTCTGGTCGCGGTGGCCGTGGGAATGATTGTTTCCAAACTGCCGCTCGGTGCGGTCTTGAGACCCAAGCTCGCCGAAAGCCTGAACAACGATGCGAGGGAGGTGGGGCATCACGACCATGAGCACGACCACGACCACGACCACGACCACGACCACGACCATTCCTGTTGCGGGCATGACCATCGTCATGCGCCTGCGGGTGGTGAGCGTTTGGTGGCGGCCTTTCGCTCGGCGATGAAAGACTTCGTGGATGTTGCGGTTTATTTTTCGATCGGGGTGACGATCACCGCCTTGTTCAATACGGGAATCGCGCCGGGTGCGCAATGGCTTGACTCCCTGGCAAGCAACCCAACCGCCGCGCCGGTGGCCTTGATGGTGCTGGCCTTCATTTTGAGTCTTTGCAGCACATCGGATGCATTCATCGCCGCGACCTTGGACAAGTTTTCCTGGGGTGCGAAGTTGGCCTTCCTCACCTTCGGCCCGATGATGGATGTGAAGCTGATATTTCTCTATCAGACGGTGCTGCGGAAGCGCTTCATCGTTTTGTTGGCACTCGGGCTTTTTGTGTCCATTGGCGGGATTTCGATTTTCTGGCAGCACCTGATTCTTGGAGCAAAATGAACGCAACCCTTCGACGCAGTCTATTTTCCCTGGCCCTTCTCGCGTGGGGCGGGGTGTTGCTGTATTTTTACAGCAGCGGGCGCATGAACCAATACCTTGCGCCGGATTTCCGCATGATTGCTTTTGCGGGAGGTCTGGGCTTGGCGGTGCTGGGATTGTTCAATCTTCTAACTGCCGGGCAGGCTGCGGATTGTGGTCATGACCATAGCGGTGAGGAAGGTGCCCATGATCATGAAAATGATGACATGCACCCGATCACGGCCTTGTTGTTGATGTTGGTCCCTCTCGGTCTGGCGGTGGCTTGGACGAAGGATGAATACTCCGCCGATGCGCTTTCACGCAAAGGTCTCTACGCGGCACCGTCGGCCATGAACTCGCCTTTCCTGGCTTCGTCGATCCCCGCGCTGACGCGTGAGGAAATCGAAAAAAGCCATCGCAAGACAGCGGATGGTTTTTTGGAGTTCAACTTGATGGAGCTTTTCTTCTCAACGGGAGATCGTGAGATGCAACCATTGATCGAAGGCCTTAAGGTGCAGACGGAAGGACGCTGGATCGACGAAAAGGTGAGGAATCCAAATGGTTCGCGGAAGCGGTTGTATCGTTTGTTCATGACGTGCTGTGCGGCGGACAGCAAGGCGATCCCGATCATCCTCGAGTTTGACAAGCAGCCGCCCGAGCTGCCGGATAATGGCTGGGTGACGGTTGCAGGGACCATGCGGTTCATCATGGAAGATGGAGAGATCCAGCCGGTGTTGGTGGTGGACCGGGCGCTTGCCTCCGAGCCTCCGTATGAGGAAAACTTCATGAGACAAAAGGGATTTTGAAAAACGCAGCTGTCATTCGCCCGCTCGGCCACGTGGTAGTGCCGGTGGCCGTGATCGGGTCGCTGTCGCTCGTGCTAGCGGTGGGGCTGGAGTTGTTGGGGATTTCCGGTCGCTTGGATTCGGTCGTGATTCAGATGGTTACTCATGGGAAAGAGGAGGGTTTTCCCAAGGTCTTGCCCGAGTGGTCGGGGTGGTTCGTGGCGTTGCTGTTTGGCTTTGGTCTGCCATGGGTGATGCTGAGCGTTGCCGGGGCATGGCGGCGTTGGGTGCTCTGGGTTTCGGCGATGTTTTTGACGTTCAGTTGGGCCCCCGTGCTCGTTTTGGCGGCTCATAGGCCGCAGATCGGGATTCCCCTGATTGTTGTTTCCTGGGCTGGAATCTGCGCCATGGTTTATTCCAGCCGCCACCGCATGCCGTGTGATTCCCATGGGGTGGATTTGAAATCATGAGAAACGTCGAATTTCCACAACCTGTCAAAGCCCTCATCAGTGAGCTCAAGCACTTGCCCGGGGTGGGGCCGCGCAGTGCGGAGCGGATCGCCGTGTGGCTTTTGCAAAATCCCAAGGCCAACTCCGGGGCGCTCGCGGAAGTGATGTTGGTGGCGAAGGAGACCATCCGGCCCTGCACGGTTTGTGGATTTTTCGCGACGGCCGAGGGATGTGATGTCTGTGACGATTCCTCGCGGGATGAACGCATCTTGTGTGTGGTCGAGCAGGCGACGGATGTTCTCCCGCTTGAGCGCTCCGGCGCATTCCGCGGCCGTTATCATTGTCTGGGTGGCAAGCTTTCACCCCTCGACCGGGTCGGTCCGGAGGACTTGCGGATTCCACCGCTCTTGAGGCGCATCGAGACAGCGGTGGAGGAGATCGAGGTGATCCTCGCCCTCGGGTCGGATGTCGAAGGAGAGGCCACCGCCAATTATGTGGCGGAGTTGTTGCGGGGTAGAAATTGCAAGCTCACCCGGATCGCCCAGGGGCTTCCTGCGGGCGGTGGTCTGGAACACGCGGACGAGCTCACGCTCCTGCGGGCGATGCAAGGCCGCCGCAGCCTTTAGGGACCTCGATAAATCAGGTTGTCAATTCTGCGCTGGAGCGCTAAAATCCGTGTGCTCCCCCAAAAGCACCATTCATTCTCGATGACCCATCTTTTTCCATCACTTGGCTCTTTGCGGGCGGCGTTCGCCCTGATGATTTGCTGGGTCATGACCAGCGCGCCGGTGAGGTCCGCGGCTCCGGCTGCCGCCGCTTGGGACATCACCAAGATCGACGGGCGTGAATATGTGTCGCTGGAAAGCGTCAAGCGTTTCTATAACTTCACGAAAATGTCGCGTAGCGGCGGCACGGTTTTACTGGAGAATCCCAAGGTGGTCATGAACCTGAAGGTCGGTGGTACGGACTGTCTGATGAATAATGTGAAATTCGTTTTCAGCCAGGAAATCGCGACGGTGGGTGATAAAGTATATGTTTCTCGAATCGATCTTGCCAAGTTGATCGACCCGGTCCTGCGTCCGAATTTCATCAAGAATGCCGGTGATTTCCGAACCGTGATCCTGGATGCCGGCCACGGGGGCAAGGATCCCGGTGCAACCAATCCCTACGGCACCGAGGCGAATTACAACCTCAAGGTCGCAGGGCTTGCCAAAAAACAACTTGAAGCCAAGGGTTTCAAAGTGGTGATGACCCGCAACAGCGACGTTTATCTATCGCTGCAAGAGCGGGTGGATTTCGCAAACGCCATCAAGGAAAACGCGGTCTATGTGAGTATTCATTTCAACTCGGGCGGCACTTCGGCGCGCGGGATCGAGACCTTCACCCTCTCGCCGCCGGGGGTTTCTCACTACGGGCGTGATTTCAAGGAGGCGGATAACCAGACTCGCGCCGGGAATGAGCACGACTCCGCCAACATCGCCCTTGCCACCTCCGTCCACGGTTCGATTCTCCGCAGGCTTGGAAAAAACACCTTCGACCGCGGGATCAAGCGGGCGAGGTTCAGCGTGCTTTCCGGAGTGACCCATCCCGCGATCCTTCTGGAAGGGGGATTCATGAGTCATTCCTATGAGGCGCGATTGATCGAAAATCCGTCCTATCAGAATGCGATCGCCACGGGGATTGTGGATGCGATTGCAAAGTACCGGTTCGCAGTCAGTCGCCCAGCTCCCCCGGCATCCAAAAACTGACCGGGATCACTCACGGCTTCCGTAAAGGATGGCCTCGATCATCCTGAGAGCTTCCACATTCCGCTTTACCTCATGCACCCGGTGCAGCATGACGCCCTGCTCTCTCGCATTTGCGGTGATCGCCACGGTGGGCCATTCACGATCTTCTAACAAATTGCTCCCGAGAATCCTCCCGATCATCGATTTTTTCGAAACGCCTAACAGGCAGGGGCGGTCATTCACCGCCAGGGTCGCGAGATCCCTCAGCAAAGCGAGATTGTGCTCCAAGCTCTTTCCAAAGCCGATTCCCGGATCGAAGCAAAGCGCATGAGGGTGGATGCCGGCTTGTGTTAGGGTTTTGTGGCGCTCGTGGAAAAACGCTTTCACCTCATCGACGACGTTGTTGTATTTCGGTGCGCATTGCATGGTTTCCGGTGTCCCCTGCATGTGCATCACCACGACCCCGCATTCACTCTGCGCGCATACCTCGGGCATCCGGGGGTCCGCACGCAGGCCACTCACGTCGTTGACGATGTCCGCTCCCGCCTGCAGCGCCGCCTCGGCCACGGCGGCTTTGCGGGTGTCGATGGAAATCAAGCCGTCCCATTCCGCCCGCAACGCGGAGATGACGGGTGCCGTCCGCAGGATTTCCTCGTCAACCGGGACCGCCTGCGCCCCCGGACGCGTGGACTCGCCCCCGACATCGATCAGCTCCGCCCCTTCAGCGATCATCAAGCGGGCGTGGGCAAGCGCCGCCTCCGTGCTGCGATGGGCACCGCCGTCCGAGAAGGAATCCGGCGTTGCGTTCAGGATTCCCATCACCCGTGAGCGAGCGGTCAAGTCGAGTGTGGTATGGCGAGTTTTCCAAATCATGGGGAAATTCACGGCTTGCAGCGTCCGTGCGAGGCCACTACACTGCGGCGTTATGAATCTACAGGCAACGTTGAAAATCCTTGGGCGCACGGTCGCGCTCTTGCTCATCGCCTCCTCATGCAGTGCAAACGAGCTCCAGGAAGTGGATGGTCCCAACGTCCGGGTGATGCGTCATGAAGATGGCTCGCGTGCCGTTTTCGTGCGTAGCCCTGATAGCAAAGTCCTGACTAAAAAAACCTACTCGGCCAATGGGGTTCTCACCATGGTGACCACCTATAAAATGGACGCGAGCGGTAACCCCCGCGGCTGCAAGATCCGGGATGGGCAGAACCAGGAGCTCTTCAAGGTCAGCTACGGCTACCATCGGGTCACCGGCCTGTTAGTGGAGGAGCTCATGTTCGATTCCCGGGTCAAGCGCATCAACAAGGACACGGGCAAAGAGCAGCCCGTGCAAAGGGTGGCCTACCTCTACGACGCGGAAGGAAAACGCAGCGCGCCGATCGTTTACAACTATCTGCCGGGCAAGACTTTTGAAGAGGTCTTCGGCGTCAAGTCGTCCGCCCTCGATTCCAATCCTTTCAAAACCAAGGAAAACTGAGCCCATACGCGTCCCCAAGCGTTTTTAAAGTCGTGCCATCTCCTCAGACCCTGCTTCCTTGGTTGCTCGGTGGTGCCATCGGTGCCGCCGGCATCCTTCAAGGGCTTCACTGGCGAAGCACCAGTTCCGCCACCGATCTGGAAGGGCTCGAAAACCAACTCCGCATCGCTGGCGAGGAAAACGCCATGCTTCAACGCGAGAACGAATCACTCCGCTCACTCGCCCAAGGCGGCGGCGAACTCGCCGTCCCCCAGGAGTTCATCGAACGCGCCGAAAAGGAATTTGAACTCCGTTTCAAGTCCACACCCGTGGTGCACCGCATCGCTTCGGAAGAACTTCGCGACCGGATCACCGCCTCCATCGAGAGCCGCTACGGCCCCACCGGCGCGGTGGACCGGGAAGAAGCCTACAAGCTCATCGGTTGGCTGCGGCCTGATGACGACTTGCTCGCCCAGCTCGCCGCCGTGCGTGCCGTGGGTGCCCGCAGTTGGTTTGACGAGGTCACAGGTGAGGGCTGGGTGGTGGAGCGCATCGACCTGAAAAACATCCCCGACCAAGCTGCGCTGCTCCGTGTCCTCGTGCGCATTCTGCTCAACCAGAACTTCCCGCCGCCGCCGGCATACCCGGGGGACGATGCCGCCCGCACCCGCGACGCCCTCCACCAAGGAGCTGCTGCCGGAGCGGTGGCCCGTTATTTCACCGCCCAAGCCCGCGCCAATGGCTTCATGCCCATGCAGGCAAACGTCGAGGCCGAGCAGCTCATGGCCAGCCTGTCGCCCTTTGTTCAAGGCGTCACCACCTTCCCCGTGACTGAGGGCAAGGGATTGACGGACCAGCTCTATGTGGGAGGAACCGCCAAGCTCCATGCCGTGCTGCGCGACACTCCGCAGACCACGCGAGCGCTCATCTACCCGGGTGAACCTGCCTCAGATGGCAAGGCCCTGGTGCTGCCCGAAGTTCCGGAAGAACCCTTTCTCACCGAGACGGCCGGCCAGCTTGGATTACGATTGTGGTTGGAGCCGCTCGGCGATGTCGGGGCAGCCTTGGAGATTTCCTCATCGTGGAAAAATGACCGCTATGTGTTGTTTCCGGACGGGGAGACTTCTTCAGCGGTTCTGTGGGACATCGAGTTGGACGCTGCCAAGGCTGCGGATGCCTTGGAAGCCTTGGCTCTGAATCTGGTGGCCGCCATGGCCGGTCAGCAGGATTCCGCAACCCTTGGAAAGCTGGTCAAATCCCCTGAAAATCGTCACCTCCAGCTCACCCGGATCTCCCCCACCCGGATCCGCTTTCTCAATACAGCCGAAGCGGCGACTGCGACATCGCTCGGCAAGCTCTGACCTCGGCCATTTCTCCCATGTTGTGTAAAAAAATCATCTTCGAAGGTCGCGTCCAGGGCGTCGGCTTCCGCTATACCGTGAAAGACCTCTCCCGCGGATTCGACGTCTGCGGCTGGGTGAAGAATCTACCCGACGGCAGTGTCGAACTCCAGGTCATGGGTGAGGCTGACGAGGTGGAATCCTTCATCAAGGAAATCGCCGAGGAGTCGTCCGTCGCCCATCACATCCAACGGCTGGTCTCCCAGCAGATCCCTCCGCTTGCCGGATGCACGGGATTCAGAATCGCGCGCTGATCGTGCTATAGTCCACCAGCCCTGAGCTGATCTAACAAGATCGGGATGCCTTCCACATAGAATCTCGGCCGCACCTTGACCACCCCCACATAGTGCCGGATCACCCGCTCGGGATTGGTTCTCCCGTAGTAGATGGAATACTTGTTGGAAAACGGCTTGGCATCCGCATGTCTCGGGCTGGTCAATGCATAGTAAGTCTGCTCCGACCAAAAATGGAAAATGGGTAAAGATGCCGCATTCAGCTTT
Organism: uncultured Verrucomicrobiota bacterium; assembly: GCA_937867415.1. Taxonomy (GTDB): domain Bacteria; phylum Verrucomicrobiota; class Verrucomicrobiia; order Verrucomicrobiales; family Akkermansiaceae; genus Luteolibacter. Next base: position 7,650 of record CALMKO010000239.1, read on the forward strand.
TCAAACATCTCATTGAGGTATTTCAAGTCCTCCTCGGTCCATCGCTTTGCCAGCATGAATCCGCTATTCACGCATGCCGGCACAGGGTGGCCGGATGCTGCCTCAAGCTCTGGAATCGTGCCGAGATAGCAGCTCGCCACATCATTGTGCCACCGGAGAACGGGAACGGGTGCGGCCAGTCCGGCGATCAATTCATCCGGCCTTTGGAAACAAAGAACATCCGAATCCAGCAGGATGATCCGGTCGCTCCCGCCGTGGAAGTGGAAGCCGAGAAATTTGGCGTGATACAGGTTCTTCTCCCGCCACTCATGGAGCAGGGGATAGCGGCCTTTGAGAACCTCATCAGACCGTTGCAGGTTGGCCTCGCTGGATATCAATGTTAGATTCGGAATCACCCTGCGCCATTCACCCAGATCCGCCTCGCTCAAGGTCCCATCGGAAAAGACGACCAACCGGGCGGATGGAATGAACCGCATCAAGCTCCAGCTCGCCCAGATCCCCATATCCAAGTGCTTTTTCCCGCATAACATCTGGACATCCACCGCGGGACCGCCCGCGGGGGCTATGGCTGGCAACTCGGAGGTCTTCCCTTTCAGGTCCTCCCTGAACCGCTCGCCTTTCATGCGCAGAAATTGATACGGCAACTGGTCCACCAGCTTGAATTTCAAATACCCGAGTTGCTTCCTGATTGTCATGCGCGTGGAGAAGTTTCCCATGAGCGGCCATCCGAATCAATCGTGAAAAATCCAGCATTCCACTCGCTGCCGGTCTATCGGGTCAGCCGCGCCTCACCAATCATGCCTCACCGGAGAGCTTGCCACACCCCGGCAACTCCAGCCATGGCTGATACTCCCGGGGGATCGGGGCCTCAAAACGGAGCCGCTTGCCGGTCACCGGGTGATCCAGCGTGAGACGCCACGCATGGAGCATCAAGCGCCCTGTCTGCTCGGCTGATCTACTAGGCTTGCCGTAGATGGGGTCGCCCACCAGCGGCGCGCCCCGATGGTGCAGGTGGACTCGGATCTGATGGGTCCGTCCGGTATGGAGGTGGCAGAGAACAAGCGCCGTGAGGCTGGCGGCATCGGCCGCCAGGATTTCATAGTCCGTGATGGCCGTTTTCCCCCCGGGTGGGTTCACCACGGCCATTTTCTGCCGGTTCACCGGATGGCGGCCGATGTGGGTGAAGATGGTGTCCTTGGCAGGTTTGGGAATCCCTTGGGTGACGGCAAGGTAGAGCTTATCCATGGTCCGCCCGGAAAATTGGCTCACCAGCGACTGGTGGGCCACATCCGATTTTGCGACGACGATGCAGCCGGATGTGTCTTTGTCCAGGCGATGAACGATGCCGGGCCGCTCGACACCGCCGATTCCGGAAAGCTTCCCTTTGCAATGATGCAGCAGCGCGTTGACCAGCGTTCCATCCGGGTTTCCCGGCGCCGGGTGGACGACGATGCCGTGCGCCTTGTTGATGACCACGAAGTCGTCGTCTTCAAAAAGAATATCGAGCGGAATGTCCTGGGCTTCGTTTTGCAGAGGCACCGCCTCCGGAATCACGATGGTGATGCGGTCCCCGAGTTTCACCGCATCCCGCGGTTTGGCCGGGTGGCCGTTGATTTGGATGTACTGCTCCCGGATCAGCGTCTGGATCCGCGACCGAGAAAGCTCTGAAAGGCGTGCGGCGAGAAAGGCGTCTATGCGCTCGCCCGAACTGTCTTCGACTTGGATTTCCACTGGCGCGAGTCTCTCCGTAAGAAAATGTGCTGCAAGTTTCAAGTTTGCACCAGGAAGCTCCGTAGGTAATCTACGCCCATGTCGGAAAACTCGGAGTTCATTGCGTATTGCCATTCATGCGGACAAGCCATGGATGTGTCGGATGTGGCGCCGTTTTCCAATGTCGAGTGCCCGATCTGCGCGAAACACACGCGCGTGAAGCGGGAATTCGGCCCGTACACGCTGACGCGCCGTCACGCAGCGGGCGGAATGAGCATGGTCTTCGTGGCGGATGATCATACCCTGGGACGCGAGGTGGCGCTTAAAATTCTCAGTGAGGAATTTTCCGCCGATGAGCGCCGCATCAGCGCTTTCGAGGAAGAAGCCCGGATCACCGCCTCGTTCAGCCATCCCCATGTGGTCCAGGTGCTCAGGACCGGGCGTGCTTTCGACCGGTTTTATATCGCCATGGAGCTCATTCCGGGCGGTCATTTCGAGCATCAGATCCGCACCCGCGGCCGGATCCCGGAGATCGAGATGTTGCCCCTCGCCATCGAAATCGCCGAGGGACTCAAGGCGGCGCACGCAGCAGGGTTGATTCACCGGGATATGAAGCCGGGGAATATTTTATTGGACTCCGAGGGGCACGCGAAGATCGTGGACTTCGGGCTGGCGCTCGTGACGCAAGGGGGAAAGGCTCAAGCTGAAGAGTTGTGGGCCACTCCTTATTACGTTCCCCCTGAGACCATCGAAGGTCATGCCGAGGACTTCCGGTCGGACATCTACGCCTTCGGCGCGACACTCTATCACGCGCTGACGGGCAAGCCTTCTTGTGGCGAGGAATCCATGGCCACGGATGTCCTGCGGGAGGCCAAGAAAAAGGTCGTCCCCTTAAGCATGGCGGCACCCGACCTTTCGGTCCACATTTGCAATATTGTCGAACGCGCGATGGCATACGAACCCCAGGCCCGCTACGCGTCATACGATGAGTTGATCTCCCAACTGGAAATTGCCGTCAAACGCTTCCAATCCGGCGTCAAGGGCGCGGTCGAAAGCTCCGGAAGCGCCGCAAAACGGAGGATCAGGAAAAAGCAAACCGAACTCATCACCCTCGGTTCCGTCGCCCTGGTATTGTTAGCCGCGGCGGGGCTTGGCGTCTGGTGGATCACTCACGAGCCCCCGCGTGAAGAAATCAAGCCGCCTGTCGCCCCGCCTGTCGTCGCCGTTCCCGCGGAGACCGCGCCGAATTCCGCTGCCGTTGACATTGCCAAGAACTATCGCGAAGTGCGGGCCGCCATCGAGGCGCGGGATTATGCCAAGGCCGCCGCAGGATTTTCAGAACTCTTAGAGAACCCTGCCGTGCAGGAACCCAGCCGCACCTGGGCCGGAGTCGAGGCGGTGATCGTCCGATACCTTGATGGGAAATCCACCGATGCCCGCATCCAGGCCAAGGCGACCGCTTCCCACGCCCGTGGTGTGGCGGCGGATACGCGGATTGATGCCGCGGCTCTTGATATGTTAGAGCTGATCCAGAAGCTTCCCGCGGTCCCAGCGGAAAAGCTGGCGACGACGGCATCCGGAACCTCTTCCATCATGACCTGGATGCTTGCGGGACTCAAGAATTGGGAGCAAGGATTGCAAAATGACGCGGTCGTCTTCTTTGCCGCTGTGGCCGATGCGAAACTGGCCAAGGACGAGGCCTGGCTTGCGTTCTATCAGACCGTCGCGAGGGATTATCTGGCAGACTACCGGATTCTGTGCGACCCGGCATTCGAGAAGCTCCCTTCCGACATTGCAGGATGTAAATCCGCCACCGCACGGCTTGATGAGTTGTTAAGCCAGCTCAAGACCCAAGGGCGCTCCCGTTTCAACCTGCGTGCGTGGCAACTGGATCTTGCGAAACATGCAAAGCTGCTCGCAACACCTCTACCGCCCCAGGCCGAGCCCGTATCTCCGGCGGCTCCAAGTCCATGGGACCTGCCTGCGGTGCTGGAGCGGCTGGCCGGGTTGGCCGCGGATTGCCGGTTCGCAGAAGCTTCCGAGTACTTGAATTCTTTGGCAATGCCGGCAGAAGGTAACGCCAGGGCTTCATTGCTAACAGTCACCATGGCGTCTCAGGAGTTTTTGGCCGACCTGAAATCCGACCTCGCCAAAGCCCCTGTCGCCGGAGAGTTCATGATGAAATCCGGACAAACCGTAAAACAGATTTCCCTCAACCCTGCTGAGGAGCTCATCGTCACCGACGCCGCCGGAGAATCCCATACCGTGGACTGGCGTGATTGCTCACCCGACGCCCTCATCGCTTTGCATCGGATATTTGTGAAAAACCCGAAAAGCGAGGCGGAAAGGGTCAGGCGACACCAATGCGCGATCGCATTTGACTGGTTGACTGGCAATCGTGAGCGGGCCCTCTCCGCCGCCTCCCAGCTCGCCCAGGGAAGTGATGCCTTTAGACAATACTGGGACGAAGTCGCCAGCGGGCTTCCCAAGTAGTCACAGGGATTTCAGATAGGCAACAAGCTGGTCAAGCTCTGCATCTGTCAAATGCGCGTATGCAGGCATGGCGGCAGCATAGCCTTTGACGATCTGAAGCTGGGGTTGCTTGATCGAGCTACGCAGATAGGCATCGTCAGCCTTCACCCGGATGTCGCCCACGAGGACTTGTGTGGACTGATGGATGCCTTGTAGATTCGGCGCGATTTGCGCGGCTCCCATCTGGTGACAGGCCGCGCAGCCTTGGCTGACGAAAAGCTTGCGCCCCGCCGCGGCTTCATCAGAAAGACCAAGCACGGTATCAGCGGGGGCGGCCAAAAGAGCTGCAATGCTGCCGGTCGCCAGAAAAACCGTGCCAAAAATCGCTGCCAGCCAGTGCTTGAAGGAGTATCGCGAGTTCATCAGATACTTCATCAGCATCAGCGCAAAAATGATCACGCCCAGAATCGGAACGATCCGGGCGGCGCTGGTAAGCTGTGGAAAATGCCCGCTCAACATCAGGAACAACACCGGAAAGGTCATGTAGTGGTTGTGCAGCGAGCGTAACTTCGCCTGCTTGCCATACTTCATGTCATGCGGCAATCCTGCCGCGAGTGATGCCATGAATTTTTTCTGATTTCGAATGATATGAAAATACACATTGGCCGACATCGCCGTGCCCAGCATCACACCTGTTTGCAGGAAGACAGCCCGCCCGTTGAAGTATTGATTGAAAAAATACGCAGCCAGTAAAACCAATCCAAAGCTGAGCGAAACCGCGAGGCGCGGGTGCTCCTTCAGTCTGCTTTTCCAAATCAAATCATAAATCAACCACCATCCAATCATGCCGCCCACGCTCATGCCGATGATACCCCAGCCCGACAACGAGGTCTTGGTCGCATCCACCAATGCGGCTGCGCCATGGACGTAAAAGGTGGATGCCATCAGCAGAACTCCGGTGATCCACGTGGTATATGACTGCCACATGAACCAATGCAGTGGCACGGGGATCCGGTCCGGCTTGATGACTCGTTTTTCCAAATGGAAGACCCCTCCGCCATGAAGCATGTCCAGATGTCCCAATAAATCCTCATCCACCTTCTCCTGATCCGGCCCGGGAATGATCAAGTTGAGCTCCATCCAGGTGAACAAAATCGAATTTCCAATCCACATGATCGCCGCCAACACATGGACGAAGCGAAAGACCACACTCAGCCAACCTGTGATTTCTGATTCCATAACCGCCTCCATCAAAGCAGGCGACATACCGACATCCGGGCAAACGCAGGCAGCGCGAATCGCTACAGGCAGTTTGCTTCGATGATTCGAAGAAGGTCGCCTGAATCATCCGCGCGGTGATCCGCTCCGGTCGCCTCCAGTCGCGCACGATCATGAAACCCCCACGTCACTGCGATCGATTTCATCCCGGCGTTTTTTGCCGTTTCGATGTCCATGGTGGAATCCCCGATGATCCAGCAGCATTCGGGATTGACTTGAAGCCGGGTGGAAATTTCAAGAGCCCCACCCGGGTCCGGCTTGTGCGGGATACCCGCGCGTTGCCCCAGCACCACGCCGAAACGGATGTCCGGAAACAGCTTGGCCACCATCGCCACGGTGAATGCATCCGGCTTGTTCGAGAGCACCGCAAGCGGATGACCGCTGCGCTGAAGGGTTTCCAACAGTAGCTCGATCCCGGGATATGGCGTGGTTCCGCCCGGCCAGCCGACTTCGTATTGATTCTTAAACCCCTGCTCGACCTGGTCGATCAGTTGTTCCGAGGACCCCGCCGGGACCGCTCGAGTGATGAGGACTCTTGCGCCATTTCCAATGAACCCTCGGACCGTGGTTAACGAATGCGTTGGCAAGCTGGAATGCTTGAGTGCGTCATTCAATGCCGTGGCAATGCCACACAAGGAATCCACCAATGTGCCGTCGAGATCAAAAATCAAAGCCTGTTTCACCCGCGCAGGCTGAGGCGGTGACGCAAGTTTGGAAAGTGCTTAAAAGCCGATCAAGCTGACCAGTTCATGATCGCTGAAGTCGTCTAAGTGATCCACCGCAACGATGAGCATCTCAGCCTCAACCACCTCTTGAATGGCGATGGTCTGGGGCGATTCCGTTGCGGAAACACCGGGGCTGGACGTGAGCCTAGGGCTGGTCAATGAGATGACGGCGAACGTGAGCGCTGCTGTTGCCGCGGCCAAGCCTGCAAGTGGAGCTGGCGAGAAAACCCGTGTCCACCATGGTTTTTCCAAGTCGGCCAGTCGGGCGGCACGGATCACTTCGTCAGTAAATCGAGCACTGCTCTTCAACGGTGGAGCATGGTCGAGTAACTTCCAGACTGCATCATTCTCCCAAGAGTCGTCAGCGGGGGTGGTTTTGCGATTCATGGTGCGATGGGAGTGATTGATGCCATGTTCAACCCGAAATCGAGTCGAAAGTTGCGCCAGTTTTCAAAAATGATCCTGACAATCTGATCTCAAGGCTCGGTTCGCGCGAGCGGTTTGGTCCGAAAAGAAAGACAGGCGCGCGGAAGTTGAAAGGCAGCGGCAGCGCTGCTGTGGAGCGCAAGGGACCTGGAGGAGTAGATGCTGGGACGCTGAAAATGATGATAGACAGGGATAATCAGTGGCCGCCCAAGTGACTGAAGAGGTGGTTCCTGCCTGCTCATGCGAGGGCTTGTAGGGGCGTGTCTATGACC
>CALMKO010000240.1 GCA_937867415.1 uncultured Verrucomicrobiota bacterium
CTGATTTTCATCCGGCAAACCCGCTTCGATGCCTTTGGAATGCCGTAGATCCGAACAATTTTCACACGCTGGATAGAGTTCGCCATGGCCCTGTTCGTCATATCGAAAAAGGCCGCTTCTCATAGGTATCGGTAGCATGTCGTAGCTGGAGTTCATGCGCAGGATCGTTCCAAGGGTGGTGGTGCGCGGCTGGCTGTTGACGGCGGAGTCATGGCGGGGTCGCCTCGCCATGATGAGCGAAGCTCCCAGATCTTCTTCATCGGTTTGCCACAGCAGGAGCAGGTGACGACGTGGGGTGGCTTTACGGGCGGTAGGACCAACGCTCCAATCAACAAGGGGCGGCCGGTGTGGAAGGCGATGCATTCGCGCTTGATCTTGGCCGCAGGATGACAAAATCCGAAGTAGCGCACCGCCCTCATGCCGCAGGGGAGAACGTGGCGAAGATAGCGTTTCACAAACTTGTTGCCTTCGAGAGTCTCCACGCGTTGGACACCACCGTGGGCGCGGTCTTTCCAACGGAAGCTGACATGGGTGTTGGTGATCGATAGGATCCTTGAGTCGCCGATGGCAGTGCGGCAAACGTATCTGCCGAGGTATTTGATGATGTTTTCGCCGCTGCCGAAGGGCTTCATGTCCACGCCCCAGTCTTTTCGCCAAACGGCGGGATCGATGGAGGGAAGGGTGGTGTGCTCTTTGGCGAGAACGGCATAGCCATCGCGGAAACGTGCGCGAAAGATCTGCATCAACGCCGGTTGATGGACGAGGCGTTTGGCATTTTTCACGGTCACGACTCTACCTGCCGCATCCATCCCGGCACCGGGGACGATGGTGTGGATGTGCGGGTGGAAATGCAGCTGCTGGTTCCAGGTGTGGAGCACCATGGTGAAGCCGCTGGTTTTAGCACCAAGCCAGCGCGGATTGGCGAGAGTGTCTGATAGAGACGAGGAAGTGGCGGCGAAGAAAAGTTGATAGATTTCCTTGGCCTGCGGGGTGAAGAATAGCCGTCGCAGCTCCGCAGGCAGGGTGAAGGTGACCATGAAATAGGGTGCGCCGACGCGTTTGCCCAGTTCACGGTCCACCCATTCCGCAGTGGCATTCTTGCCGCATTGTGGGCAGGAGCGATGATTGCAACTGTGGAAGTGGAATTCCTTTTTACCACACTCACAAGCGTGAAGGTGCCCGCCCATTTCCGCAGTGCGGCAATGGGTGATGGCCCAGACGGCACGCCGCTGTGCCTCACCCATCGCGTGATGATGTTCACGCAGATGGGCGGGCAGGAAGCGGCGCACTGCGTCGATGACGGTGGCAGCCATGGCATCCCTTGAATTGCGGCCTGTCTAACGGGGGAGTTCCTGACAGAGCTTTTCGACCAACGCGCGACTGTCTTGCTCACTGCGGTGGGTGAGGTGAAGATAGATCATGGTGGTGGTGATGCTCTTGTGACCGAGCAACGCTTTGACGGTATGCAGGCTGGCTCCAGCTTCGACGAGATGGGTAGCGAAGCTGTGGCGAAGAGTGTGGACGGTGCATTTTTCAATTCCCATCTCTTTGCGGGCTTCAACCATGAGACGTTGCAATGAGCTGATGGGCATCGGGCGCTCGGCTTTCTTCATGCGCGCGGCGACTTTGTCCAGCTGATCATCCCCCCGGCCGACGTTGGGAAAAAGCAACAATGGATGGCGATGGATGCACCAGTATTTGCGCAGATCCTCGATCATGTTTTGGGCGATGGGAACCATGCGGTCCTTGCCGCCCTTGCCTCCACGAATCCACAGCTTGCCTTCCTCGGCGTTGATGTCATCCACGGTGAGCGAAAGACATTCTGATAGGCGCAGTCCGCAGCAATAGATGAGTTTGATGGGAGTGCGGTAGCGCCTAAGCTTGATCCGCGAGAGGAGTTGCTTGATCTGGTCACGGGTCATCACTACGGGGAGCTCTTCGAGATCCTTGGTGCGGATTTGGGAAAACACTTTCCAATCCTCGTGACCGGTCATTTCGATGAAGAACAAGCGGGCAGTAGCGGCGGCTTGGCGGATGGTCTTTGGCTTCCAGCCCTTCTTGATTTTAACGTGGAGAATGTAGCTGCGGTAAAGCTCTTCGGAGATGAGGGCGGGATCGCATTCGCAGCGTTCATGGACGAGGCGCATCTGACGGTAATACGAATGGCGGGTGCGCGGGGTATGAAAGCGTAGAGCGAGAAACTCGGCGAATTGCTTCATGGAAGGGTAAGGGTGGGATTCATAATCGATGGGATCGCGTTGGCTTCGTCCGGCTTTAGGGCGGAATTCCAGCGGCAGATGTTGGTAACCTGCCTCGGTGGTGCGATCGTCAGGCTGATTGGCTGTCGGCTTTTTGACTTGGCGCTGACGGCGGTTGGTGGTTTGATTCGGCAGGTTGTGGGAGTTGGTATTGTTGTTTTTGCTCATAGCCCCGCAACCATGACAGCCAACCCCGCAACCACCTACCTTTCATTGACGCCATGCCACATCACCGGCCCACCTAGCAGACTGCCCGCGCAGCGGCTTAGTTCAACAAG
>CALMKO010000241.1 GCA_937867415.1 uncultured Verrucomicrobiota bacterium
AGGCCGCGAGATGGGTGTAGGATCACAAAGTCCGGGTACTGCCGCTTGGGGCCGACTGGAACATTGAACCAGCAAATGTAATCATCTTCGAGATGGGTTTTCAAACGCTCAGCGAAGCGACGTTCGCCCGTCGTAGCATTCCGCCCTCCTTGATTCAGTGAATTGATCAGCTTTGCCATGATGTTTTCTCCCCCCGTTTTGATTCCTGCCAGGAATAGCCGGAAAACATCTAAGAGATAGAGACAATCAAGAGATTGATCAAGGTTATGCCTTTGAATCGGCTCACGTGATCGCGTAGGAAGTTATCTGTTGGCCTTTGAAGAGAACTTGGTCACGAGAACTGATACCTTTTGCGATGTCGTTCAAGAAAGGATAAATCGGGCGGAATGGCGTCGTCCGAGAACTCCAGCGACTTGCCTTCATGGGCTTCGAATTGGTTTTGAACGGCTTCGTGGGGGAGGTGGGTTTTGAGGCGAGTGGAAAGAAGCAGGCGGAGGTCGTCATCGAAGCCGATGAGTCCTTGATCGAAGGCTGCGTCGTGCAGACGGTTCAGGGCGATACCGTTGCGGACGTTGAGGCGTTCTGTCTCGTGGCTGCGCCAAGGGAGGATGTGGGAGGCGATGAGGAGTTCGCGGATCGGCAGGCCGGTGATGGCGCAGCGGTTGTCGTAGTTGTTGAGAACGATGTTCCGGAAGTAGTCCTGACCCCGGCGCTGTTTGGTGAGTCGGATCGTTTCGGTTTCACCACTTGGAGGTCGGGCGATCCTGCGGATGCCAGTGCCCGGGATGACTTCGGTGGTCTCGGAATCCGCCTCGACGAAGAGGGCATCGAAGCGTTCTTGGCTGAGCGGGACGAGTTCGGCAGGGTTTTGGTGGAATTCGTCCCAGACGGTGCGGTCGAGGTTGCTGGCTCCCTTGAGGCCTTCGATGCCGCGAAGTTTGAGTGCAGGGTCGAGGGAGGCGAGGTTGCTGAGTTTCATCGCCACAGCGCTGGGTGTGCGTCCAATTCGCTTGGATAGATCGATGATCACCGCCTGCCGCTGGTCAAACTGACCGAAGCGGAGTTTGTGATAGAGATTGAGGACAATAAGGAGTTGATCTCGGGTCCATCGGTTCGTTGCGGGCATATAATCTCTAATAACTTAAATCGATTTTGTGAGGCGAGCCTAAAGTGTTTTCTTGATTCCCTACTAAACAGTTTAATTAGCAACAATCTGATTTATGGTCTTGGCGCACTTTATTTCCAGATGCTGGGGTAATAATCGAATCCGCTCCGAGGGGTATATAAAAAGATATTCGTAGATGATTCCCGTGTTGGGCTCCAACCAGCAGTCATCATTAACTTTTTCGATGACCATGTGATCTTGATCCTGCTCAAGAGGCATGAACTCGATTCGATCGTCAAACACCTCAACGTATCTGACCCAGATGAATCCTGCTTCAGCCAATGTCAGTTCATGGTCGCTGGATGATCCTATGCTGATCGAATTTTGTCGGAGAAATATAATCATATTTTTGAAATGCTGGAAAAAATAGGTTTAGCGGACAAGCTTCAAATGCAAAAAGTTAGACCTACTAGCCATCGCTACTTTTTCTTAAAATACGCAGCCGTTGCTCGTCCCGCAGAGATAGGGACTTAGCTCCTGGAGCCAAGTCCGCGCTTCATTCGTCTTGAGCGCACATTCCCAGATGGTGACGACGTGCCAGCCTTGGTGGCGGAGGGCGTTTTCGTTGCGGAGATCGCGGGTTTGATTTCCTTTAATCTTCGCAGTCTAGAAATCGATGCGGGATTTCGGAAGGCGGAAGGCGGGATAGTTTTCATGGCCGTGCCAGAAGCAGCCGTGGACGAAGAATGTTTGATTGCTGATTGTTGATTTTTGAATGGAAGAGACTCGGGCCTGCCGGGGAGGGATTTGTTTTTCGGCCCGTGGATCGTGAAGCGGTATCCGAGGCGGTGGAGGATCGAGCGCAGGGCGAGTTCGGGCTTGGTGTCGCGGCCTCGGATGCGGGACATGACTCCCCAGCGTTTTTCCGGGGTGAAGAGGTCCATGGGGAGATAAAAGCGGCAAAAGATAAAAGCTGAAA
>CALMKO010000242.1 GCA_937867415.1 uncultured Verrucomicrobiota bacterium
GCAAAAGGATGAAGGATGAAGGGCGCATCGCCACTTCTTCCTTTTTTCTTCTATCTCTTTCCTTCAACCTTCATCCCTCACCCTTCAACCTTTTCTTCTATGTCCCGCATCGAATCCCAGCACACCGAATGGAAGGAGTCGTGGCGCGACGACCTTCTCCGCTGGGTTTCCGGATTCGCCAATGCCGAAGGCGGGCGCTTGGAAATCGGACGCAACGACAAAGGGGAAATCGTCGGTTTGGCGGATGCACCGAAATTGCTCGAAGACCTGCCCAACAAAATCCGCGACCTGCTGGGCATTCTCGTAGCGGTCAATCTCCACCATACCGCTGGCAAGCCTTGGCTCGTGATCGAAGTCGATGCCTACCCGAATCCCATCAGCTACCGCGGCCATTACTACATCCGCAGCGGCAGCACTTTGCAGGAACTCAAGGGCGCGTCCCTCGACCGCTTCCTGTTGCGCAAACAAGGCCGCACCTGGGACGGGGTCCCCGTGCCAAAGGTCAAAACCGCCGACCTGTCCGCCCCGGCCATTCAGAAGTTCCGGGAAATGGCAGCCCGCAGCGAACGCCTCGAACCAGCCGACCTCCGCGTGTCGGACGCCGCGCTGGTCGAGAAACTCAAACTCACCGAGGGCACCTATCTCAAACGCGCCGCCCTGCTTCTTTTCCATGACGACCCGGAACACTTCGTCACCGGTGCCTTCGTCAAGATCGGTTATTTCCGCTCGTCGGCAGACTTGGCCTACCACGACGAGGTGCATGGCAATCTCTTCGACCAAAGCGCCAAAACCATCGACCTCGTTCAGACCAAGTACCTCAAAGCCGCCATCACCTATCAGGGCATCCAGCGGATCGAACGCTATCCGGTGCCCGACGTGGCACTCCGCGAGGCTATCCTCAACGCGCTCGTGCATCGGGACTACGCCGTCGGCGCGCCCGTGCAGATCCGCGTTTATGAAGACCGCTTGAAAATCTGGAACCCGGCCGTTCTCCCGGAAGGATGGACCTTGGAAAACCTTTTGGCGGATCATGCTTCCACGCCCTTCAATCCGGACGTTGCCAATGCGTTTTTTCGCGCTGGCGAAATCGAAACCTGGGGCCGCGGCATCCAGCGGATTTTCGAAGCCTGCCAGAATGCGGGCGCACCGGCCCCGATCATCGACTACAAACCGAATGACCTGTGGCTCGAATTCCCTTTCTCCGCAGAATATCTCAAGGCCATTGCCACGACCGCCCAAGGCGAGGCCCAGTCAGGGGCCCAGTCAGTGGTAGGGACGCGGCCCGAGTCACGGCCCGAGTCACGGCCCGAGTCGAGAGTGGCGATGATGATCATCAACTGCCTGGCTAAGGAGCCACTGGGCAAGATTGAAATCGCACGCGCCATTGGTCATAAGACCGTTTCCGGTGAACTGAAAAAGCAAATCCTGTGGCTGCTTGAACACGGGCTCCTAGAGCGCACCATCCCCGAAAAACCCAACAGCCGCCTTCAAAAATACCGACTCACGGAAAAAGGTAGAAGGTTGATTGATGAAGGATGAGGAAAATCCAGATTCCCACCTCGGGAACCACCAGCTTCGAGCCATTTTCACCACCATCTCCAAAACCGCAAAGCGCTGAATCCAACTTCATCCTTCTTCCTTCAACCTTCATCCTTTTCTTCCAATGCCCGATCTCCGCGACGAAATCAAAACCGCCCTCCAGGACTTCAACTCGAAGCCCCTCCGGAAGTCGGCCCTCACCCTGCTCGACATCCTCGGCTATCGCAGCGACCGCACCCTCGTTCTCGAAGGTTCAAAACCCCAAGCCTTTCTCGATCTCGTCCAATCTCAGCCCACAGCCACGAAGTTTGATTTAACCAAAGCTCTCTTCTCCGACTGGAAATCCGCCGACATTCTTTTCCAGCTCACCGACGACGACCTCGCCTCCACCTCTTCTCTCTTCAAGGAAACCGACATCAAGTCCGGCCTCCTCCGCTCCTACCTGTTCTTCGCTATCGAGCTAAAGGGTTCAGACTACGCACGCGGGAAACTCTCCGGCATCGCCCGCCAGATCAACCGGGTGTTTCCAATGCCTGTTATGGTTCTGCTCAAGCACGGCCAGTGCCTTTCTATTGCCGTGATAAATCGGCGCCAAAACAAGGTCCACACGGACAAGGACGTACTCGAAAAAGTCACCCTCATTCGCGACATCTCACTTGATGATCCACACCGCGGTCACAGGGAAATTCTCACATCGTTTGCCCTGCCACTACTCAAGCACCCGAAGCGATTGCCCATCGACAACTTCGATGTTCTTCACGCATGTTGGGAACGAATCTTCAACGTCGAACTGCTCAATCAAAACTTCTACGACGAACTGGCAAACTGGTATTTTTGGGCAAAAAAATACGCCCATTTCCCGCTCTACGACGAATCACATGACCGCTACCACCTGTTCAATGACTCTGACAAGGTGAAGGAACACGAGTCCAAGAATCTCATCCGCCTACTCACCCGGGTGCTCTTCGTCTGGTTCATCAAGGAACGCGGTTTGGTCCACGAGTCTCTCTTCAACGCGACTGACTTGGAACGCGACATCCTGAAAAAGTTTGATCCGGAATCCAAGGAGACGAACTACTACAAAGCCATACTCCAAAATCTTTTCTTCGCCACCTTGAACCGCCCTCACCGCAAACGTGAGTTTCGCAAAGAGGGGCAGCACCAAAATGTCACCACTCTGCTCCGCTATCAAGAACGCCTCAAAGATCCCGATTCGTTCCTAAAGCTTTTGGAAGAAAACACGCCCTTTCTCAATGGAGGGCTCTTCGATTGTCTCGACCGCCCACATCCGACAAAAATCGGGAAACAGGGTGGCAAGGTAATAATATACGAGGACGGATTTTCAGATAGGAAGGAGAATCCGCTCCACCTTCCTGACTTCCTATTCTTCGGAAAAGAGCGCGAAGCAGACCTTTCAGACGAAGATGCCTACGGGCTTCCCGGCAAAAAACGCGAGAAGGTGCGAGGCCTCATTGACATCCTCGATAGCTACAAGTTCACCATCGTTGAAAACACACCCATTGACCAGGAAATCGCACTCGACCCCGAACTTCTCGGCCAGGTTTTCGAGAACCTCCTTGCCTCATACAACGAAGAGACAAAAACAACTGCTCGCAAGCAAACCGGCTCGTTCTACACACCACGTGGCATCGTCGATTATATGGTCGATGAGTCTTTAAAAACCTACCTCTCCAAGATCCTCATCAGCAAACACGGCATGACTGAGAACGAGGCCACTGAAGGCTTGGAGATTCTCTTTGCCTACACTGAAAAGGAGCACGCCTTTTCGCCGGAAGAAACCTCCACACTCATTGAGGCCATCGACTCCTGCAAGATTCTCGACCCTGCTTGCGGCTCCGGGGCCTTCCCGATGGGAGCCCTCCAGAAACTCGTGTTTATTCTCAGCAAACTTGATCCCCGCGACGAGTTATGGGAGAAACGCCAGCTCTCCCGCGTGGACAAATTAATAGAGGCAGCCCAAGACATCGAGGACACCACCTTCCGGGAGCGGGCTATTGACGATGCTGAGGCACAGAAAAAAGACATCGAGGAAGCTTTCGCCAAGAACGACCTAGGCTACGGGCGCAAGCTCTACCTGATTGAAAACTGCCTCTACGGCGTAGACATCCAGTCCATTGCCACACAGGTTAGCAAGCTGCGTTTCTTCATCTCCCTAATCGTCGATCAGAATGTGGACCGCAAAGGTTTGCTCTCCAATTTTGGTGTCCGCCCGCTGCCCAACCTTGAAGTGAAATTCGTCACCGCGAATACCCTAATCAAAATCGAAAGACCAGTTGCTGACCGCTACCTCGGGCACGGGAGTTTGTTCGAGAGAACGGAAATCTCACCGCTCCAAAAAAAGCTCAAAAACGTCCGCCATAATCTCTTTAGCGCCAAGACTCCTCGCACCAAGGAAAAGTATCGTGAACTTGACAAAGAGCTGCGGGAAGCCATCGCTGTCGAGTTGGAAAAAAGCGGATGGGAAAGTGAAGCTGCTCGAAATCTCGCACGCTGGGATCCCTACAATCAGAATGCCAGCGCGACCTATTTTGATCCCGAGTGGATGTTCGGCGAGAAGGAGTTCGACATCGTCATCGGAAATCCTCCCTACATTTCCGTCGAGCGGTTCGCAGGGACGGAAACCCAAGCCCGGTGGCAGACCCAGTTCAATACCTACGCGGCACGTGGTGACATTTACTGTTTCTTTTATGAGCGGGGCCGCGACTTCCTTCGCGACGGCGGAACCCTCATTTACATTACTTCGAACAAGTGGATGAGGGCGGGTTACGGGGAAAAATTGCGCGAGTTTCTTGCCAATGAGGTGAATACTCAATCAGTTCTCGACTTTGGGATGGCGCAGAATTTTGGAGCGGCCACCACATACACATGCATAACACACTATAAAAAAGAACCTACTCAAAAGCAGGTGATGTCTTGCTACGCTACGGACGACCGAGCTGCCGTGACCGATCCAGCCGCGTATTTTGCCGCAAACGCGGTTAGGCCTGTCTCTTATACACATCTGACGCTGCCGACGATCTACT
>CALMKO010000243.1 GCA_937867415.1 uncultured Verrucomicrobiota bacterium
CACCGTGGATCGACTCACCTAAAAACTGGATCTGCATACGGTCGATGGTAAGAATGAGTGCTTCTCGTATCAACCGCCGAAGTCGGTGATGGTCTGTGGGGCAAGGCTTAGGGGATTGGCGGGCGCGGCAGAGGAAGTGGATACGGCGGGGACGGCTTGGAGGGCGATTTTTCGCCAAGGCGCGGTTACGTTGCTGAGGTGGAGTTTCATGGCGTAATCTTCAAAGTGGCTGTTCCGGCGTGATTGCTATTAGAGCTGGCTTCATCGTTAGGCTCATTGTTGATTTCTTTTTCTGTCCACGATCGCCTCTTCGATAAGCCGCTTGATAGAGGGCTTGTCCAAATCGGTTTCGTTTCTGATTTTGATGTGGCGAATCAACTTTCCGGCTCCTTCCAGCAATCCTTCCGGATCTGGAAGGGTGGCACCATGGAAGAATCCCAAGTTCACATAGCTCTTCTGCGGCATAATGTAGCAGTAGGCCTGCTTCATTTTACTGGGGCCGACTCCATACGTCGTGGTTTTCTCTCCGAGCCTAGGGACCTCGAACGAATCGCCATCGAGAAGGAGAATGGCGGTTCGTATTGCGGAGGCAATCTCCGCCGATGCGGCAGGGAATAGCGCATTGATTTGCTCAAAGGTGCCCAATCGCTCGTCTGTTTGCATGTTTTTTGGTCTCTATGTTTTGAGGGTGTGGTAAAACTTCGGACGAAAGCCGGAGTTTCATAGCGACAGGGCGGGCGTGCCGGGTTGCTGGGGCACGGTTATCTCCTCAAGGCGTCGGGCGACCTCCTTGGACATGGAGTCTTGGAAGCGACCGCCGAGATGTCGGGCGAGGAAACGTTCGATGGCCGCGTAAACGGCCAGGCGATTAAGCGGGTGGTTGAGACTGTGGCCCTCGTTGTCGGCGAGCAGATAGTCCACCGGAAGGTTTCGCTGGCGCAGGCTCTCGACGATGCGGTCGGACTCGGCCTGTTTTACCCGGGGATCATTGGCACCATGAAAAATCAGGAGTGGTACGCGGATGGCGTCGGCGGCATTCAACGGCGAACGCTGCTCGAGCAACTCGCGTCCTTCAGGCGTGGAAGGATCTCCCACACGTTTAGAGAGCATGTGTTGGGCCCAATCCCAGTAGGAAGGAAGACTTTTCAGGAAGGTCACGAGGTGGGATGGCGCGACAATCGCGATGATAGCCGAATAAAGCCCGGGTGTAAAAGCCGCACCTGCCAACGCAGCATAGCCGCCGTAGGAACCGCCCATGATGGCTACCCTAGTGGGATCCACAATGCCACGGGAAACCAGATGCTTCACGCCCCACGTGAGGTCATCCTGCATCTTTGCTCCCCATTCCCGATTTCCGGCATTCAGAAAACGCTTTCCGTAACCGGTGGACCCGCGGAAATTTGGTTCGAGCACGGCATAGCCTCGGTTCACCAGGAACTGCGACGATGCCGCGTAACCCCATCGGTCGCGTGCCCAAGGCCCCCCGTGAGGTAAAACAACCAGCGGAAGGGCTTCTGGCTCGGCGCCAGGCGGCAGACTGAGGTAGGCCGGAATGATCAACCCATCGGAGGACGGGTAGGAAATGGGGGTGCGCTCGGCTAGGTGTTCACGGGGGAGCCGCTCGATAAACTTAAATTGTGGGGTAATCGATCCGGTGGCGCGGTCCAGAAGGAATGTCTCTCCGGGGTCGTTGTCGCCGGCCACTGAAATGAGGAGCAGGAGGTCATCGTCCGTCCAAGATGTAGGCGTGATTCGCTTCCCGGCAAACGCGGCTTCCAGCCCGGCCCAAAGCCCGGCAAAGCCTGCATCAAGCAAGCAGGTTCGAGGGCGGTCATCCTCGTAGAAAACGGCGAGAAGGGTATTAGATTTTTCCGAGAACAGCGTCCCGATCAGATCAACGCGTTCTTCCGGATCTGCATGCACGATAGTCTGCTGCCCGGTTTCTACGTGCAGCAGCGCCAGATGCGTGAGATCCCTAGCGCCTACGTTGGTTTCAATATAGACTTGGCGGCCGTCCTCATGAAAGCGCACGGGGGTGAGCTCTTCGAAGATACTGGCCGTGGCGAGAATGGAGACGCCGCTGGGATCGAGTCGGAGGATTTGCCTTTCGCCGTCCTCCCCGATTCGGGTGGCTAGCCGCAGGTGGTCAGCGTGGTCAAAAGTCCATTCCGTGATGCGATCCCTGTTTTCCCGAAGCAGGGTGCGCATGCCGGTATTCAAATCGATTCTATACAAATCATGCCATGCGGGATCGCGCTCATTGAGCGCAACCACGATATGGTCGGGATCGCTTTTCGGAACATGGCAGATCCAGGCGGATACCCCCTTCGTTTTGGTCAGATTTCGGGCAACCGGAACCCCGGTCGCCGAATCGGCTTTCGCTTCCGCATCGACCACGAAGACGTTGTCGTTTTCATCCCCCCGGTCGTCCTTTAGGAAAAGGATCCGATTACTGTCGCGGGTCCATTGATAACTGAGAATGGGGCGGGTCGACTCCGCGGTGAGTGGTCGGCCGGAATCCATCGGAGCGTGGGTTTCTTTGACCCAGATATTGCGGATGCCTTTGTAGGGCTTGATGAAAGCCATCAGGTATCCGTCGGGTGAGAGCTTCGCGCCCGACAACTCGGGTTCTTCGAAAAACAATTCGCGATCTAAAGGAGGTGTCATGGCAAGTGGTTTTGGATTGGGAGTTTGTGGGACGATTTCTCGCCAAGGCGTGGTTGCGTTGGTGAGGTGGAGATTCATGGTTCTTTTGCGATGAGCTTGAGTGCTGCCTCCAGATCGGGATCGAGCCCTGCCTCGATGGCGGCCCTCGTCCATTGAATCGGATGGTCAATTTTTGCGGGAGCTCCTTCGAGCAACTCACCGCCAACGGAATAGGCCTTGCAGGTTGATACTGTTAGAGCAGCCATGGTGTTGCGCAAGGTTCCGACGGATTTGGGGCCGCCGATGCCGCCGTTGGAAGGTCGCCCGATCAGGCTGACGCGCTCGGGAATGTTGCGGGTGAGGATGTTCAGAAATGTGTCGGTGGCACTGAAGCTTCCGCCGTCCACCAGAACCCAGAGACGGGTGGAGCGCACCGGGCCGGGCTGCCGGTCGTAGCTGGCCGGCTTCCGTTCCACATTGCCGAATCCGTCACCCGAGCTGGTGCCATCCATCTGACGATATCGCAGAACGTAGATGCTCATGGGGTCTGGAACGAAGTAGCTGGCAAGCCACGCGCAAAGAGCATCCAGACCTCCTCCGTTGCCCCGAAGATCCATTACGAGATCATTTGCATCTTTCAGCGTCGCCATGGCGGTATCAAGTTCGGTGCGAAATTTCTCCAGATAAGGTCCGCTATGAATCGGAGGCGACGCTTCGTCCATGGGAGCCCATGTTCGGATCTTCAGGTAACCTGTGTCACCATTTAGCATCCTGGCATCCAGCCAATCCTTCGCACTTTGGATCTTCTTATTGTTTAACCACGGGATCTCTCCAACCAAAACGGAGTGCGTTGAAACCTCATTTTCCCGCCCTCCGCGATCAACCTTTACCGCATACACTTTCTCGCCATCCCAGTGGGCAGGCAGTGCCCGAACCGCGTTCCACCTGCGCCCGGCAACTGTCGAACCAAAAGCCAAGGCTTCTTGCAGTTTCAACGCCTCCTCCACGTCAACACCATCCACGGCAACCAAACGATCTCCCAACTTGAAGGGCGATTCCGGCAGCGTTTCAGCAACAATCAAACCACCCGGCGTGTCTTCCAGACGAAACGGCAAGGCACGATGGTAGGCGCCATCGGGCACGCTAACCACAGCATGGCCGTCGAGAAGTGATGACACAAACCGTCTGATCACGTCACCTCCTTCACGAAGACTCATGCCGGGCTTCACCTCCGCAAGTGAGGTCTGTAAAACTTCGTCGAGCGATCGCGATGTCTGCTGCTCCTTCTCCGCCACGTAGGCCCAGTGCGAGGAAACGAGGTTCTTAATCTGATAGAGATCCTCCCGCAGTTCATCCCCGGTCAAGTCCCGCTTGTTGCTATCCCCAAGCTGGCGAAAGTGAGCGATGGCAGGTTCAATCTTCCCAAGGCTGTGCGCAAGAATTGCGTGGAATTCAGGATCTTTAACAAGCTGATCCCTCTGTGCGGGTGTCAACGTCGATGCGGCTGCCCTTGCTTGGATGCGTTCGAGAAATAGCGTTTGAACTTGAAGTCTGCGCAACGCGGCCCATGGCGCGAGCCAGTCCGGAGTGCGGGAAACCTCAGCAATCTCCAGCAATTCATCGGCTTCTCTCAATGATCGATCCGACGCCGCATTTTCAATCATAACGGTTGCGAGATAATACGGTATGCGCCCATCTTCAGGATGCGCCTGACGGAGAGTTCGAAGTTTCGAAATGACATGATCAGGTTTCTCTTTGGAACGGCTATCAAAGACCTGCTGGGCTGACAATGGTTGCCCGGCCGAAACACCATCCGGTGGTGCGGCTTGCATCAACGAGTTAAGTATCATTGCAATCAGGAAACAGCAGAAAAATGCCCGGTGGAGTTTCATGGAGTGTGGTGGGGTTCTTAAGCTCAGATCAGCG
>CALMKO010000244.1 GCA_937867415.1 uncultured Verrucomicrobiota bacterium
CAGATTCTTGTTCATCCGTCACACGTCTGCCAGATCGGTGCCTCCGATCAAGGTCATTTTGGTTCAAGCTCGCGTGAGTCGGCCCAAAAGACGTCCTACCGGAATGCAGAATATAGAGATATTCATTCACAGGAGAGCCGGATTCTCAGAGCCCGTTCAAATTCCGAGAGATCGCCAACTCTGAAAACCTTGCACGCAGACACGTCACCTATTCCGGAACGTTCTACCCGCGCTGCCATGCTTCGATCCGTGATTGCGAAATCGGAGAACGCCAGAGCGACAGAAAGTCGTTCTTGGTCAATGATGTCGTTGTAGTCCAAGCTCGCTTTCTGACGCTGGAGCAGAGTGTGACTTCCTGCCGCCGCAAGGCGATTGTGGAAAAACTGGATCGGAATGGCGCTCATTTTGTGATGCCTCAATTTCTCTGCCAGTTCTTCAGCTTCCGCGGCTGTGATCCCGCTCTTCAACAATGACTCCGTGATTTTCGGGCAATCAAACTCTGAAAGCGACTGAACATCTGGCGAACTCGCGATCTGACAAAGATCTCGCCACAGACGAGCCACAGGCTCGCGGCTTACGTCTTCCAGAACATCTTTGAAACTCATGTCGGGAGGCCTTGGCGGATCTACCCATGAACTTAGGGTCGCATTTCGTTCATTCCTCAATTCATCGAAATCCGGCCCGATTTTTGCCGAAAGGTCGCATAACCGATCCATCTCCCAAGTGTGGTCAAACCCAGCGAATTGGTGTGCGGGCCTCACGAGAGAAAGAACCTCATCAGCCAAAATGTCGAAGAATTGCCGGAATATCCATCCTCCTGACGCAGCCCTAAAAAACGAGAAAATAGCCTCTCGGGTTTCGGCTCTTTCGCATCTTGAGGTCTCAAGGATCGTGTCAAACGGGAGTGGACAAAAGACGGACCCACAAGCTGCACCTCTTATGAGAAATTCGCGCAGTCCCGTCCAATCGGAATTCTTAGCGATCTCCGAAGCAGCGCATTGGTCGAGATAAATCCTGAGTGGCATCTTCCGGGAATTAGTTCGAATCAGATCCGCAGGTAAGTAACCTCGACACCACGGGTCAGACGGGCCTCCTGTATCGCTTGCTCCAGCGAAAATGGGCCGGTTTCATACTTCTGGAAAATATCGAGTCCGCGATCCATGGTGATCTTCCAACCGGTGTCGGTCGTGATGTTCCGGGCATGGAAATTGGTGCTGTGATCGAATTCCCAGCTAAACGACACTTTCGAGCCGGTGAAGGAATCGACCAGTTGATTCAGATTCTCCTCTTGTTTGACGCAGGATTCGGGATCCGACTGGGTCACGAGGTGAACCTTTACTTCGTCTCCTTCTTCCACGATTTCATGGACCATCTGAAGAAACTCCATCAGATTACGAGCCTGGAAAAACATGCGCACGTAGGGATCACGAATGGTGATCTCACTTGCTCCCATGATATGCGAGGCGAACAGCCGCTTGTAACTCCATCCTCTCGAATTTTCAGGCACAACGACATGACCCGTTTCAGGGAGGGTTTCGGCTTCTTTGGCTGAAGGAGCGGGCCTCGCTTCCGGCACTCCCGCCGTCTCGTTGTCTTGCTCAGCTAGATCCTCCAACTGTGGAATCAGTCTCGGCGCGGCAAACGCTGGATACTGGATTTCCTCCGGTGTCACTACCGTCACATTCTCCCCGCTTGAAAGTGAGCGGTAGATGAAGTCGTGGCGCTTGAATGTATCATCAATCCTCAGGATGTGTTCCCTCACCCTGCGCCGGCACTCCATGGAGAAATGCAGCAACTCCCTCATTTCCTCCTGCGTAGCTTCGCCGTGCGGGTAAATGATTTTCATCAGCCCGGAGAAGGTCTTCTCGAAGCCGGTCTGGTCGCGTATGGACGTTTCGGAAACGATCTCGAAATGCTCCTTGTAGCTGCTGGTGAAATCCTCGCTCCGCAGGTGTTTCAGGATCTCGGCGATGTAATCGACGATGAATCCGTAGCCGCTGGTGAAAAGTTCTCCGCGGACCGGCGAGACCTCCCATCCCGGACTGTAGGCGTGAAGGCGGTCGAGGAATGCGGAGTCGATGTATTTGTCCGGCAGTTGATCGAAGAAGTGCGAATGCTTCAACATGTAGGCCACCGATTTCTTGGTGTTGCCCATGAAGACCATCGAAGCTTCCGCCGATAGCTGCTCGATCCCGCGGGAGAACGACCGGTTCGCCATGTAGTTCTTCATGATGTCCACCAGCGACTTGTCCACCTTCTTATCCTTACCGGCGAACTCGTCGAAGGACACGCAATCCCAGTAACCAACCAAGCCGACCTTCGCGCTGGAGTTATTCACGAAAAGCTTGGCGACGCTCACCTCGGCTCCGGAAATCAACATGCCGTGGGGGGAAAATTCCGCGTAAATGTGCGACTTTCCGGTTCCCTTTGGACCTAGCTCGATCAGATTGTAGTTCCGCTCGCAGTAAGGAATCAGACGGATCAGGGTGAGGAGCTTGCCGCGCCGGGTGAACATCTCCGGATTGAAGCCGATGCTCTGCATCAGCACATCCATCCATTCCTCAGTGGTGAACTTGCGGCGGGCCGCCAGAAACTCCTCGAAGTCCACCTTGGCCACTTGGATG
Organism: uncultured Verrucomicrobiota bacterium; assembly: GCA_937867415.1. Lineage (GTDB taxonomy): Bacteria > Verrucomicrobiota > Verrucomicrobiia > Verrucomicrobiales > Akkermansiaceae > Luteolibacter. The sequence goes on from CALMKO010000244.1 coordinate 2,625, forward strand.
GGCTTGAGAGTTTCGATAGTCCACGGACTGGCTTTCGGTTCGACGGGCACTTCGTAAACCACATCGACGATGCACCAAATTCCGCCTACCAGCAGCTTTGGATAGCGACGAACGAAATCATCCGCCACCGGAACTTTCTTAATTCCCAAATTGGTGAACTCCGCTTCGTAGAATCCACCCTTGTCATTTAGGTCCACTGTCAGCTTGTCGATGACCTTGTGCCGTCCCTTCTCCTTGATGGTGGATCTCACCAACGCCGCCTGATTCCGATGGACGTAGTGCTTGGCGAGAATCCGCTGAACTGACTCCAGGCCTGCCTTCATGGCGGTGGGATCGTCCGTAGCGCAGTGTTGCCCCAGCAAATACTCAAGGACATAAGTTGGCACGACGGCGTTCTGCTTCAGCCCTTTGGTGAGGTCCTTGCGGACAACCAGCCCGGGAAAGGCATCCAGAATCTTCCGATCCAAGCCTTCGACGGGAGGTGTGGAAAAATCCGCGAAATCAACCAAGGGCTGATCTTGAGGGGCATCTTCGTTTTCGGGAGTGGGAAGATCAGAATTCATCGAAGTCGGTGGCAAAGGGTTTCTGGAGTTTGATCGGATAGGCTCTATACGTCACGGTCTGATTTGTGCCTGGCAATGTCTCATCAAGGCGAATTTCAACGGTGGTATTGTTGTGCGCGTCCGCCGCTTTGGAGAGGACGAGAGCCACGGCCATCTCACGTTTTCTCGCCTCCTCGTCTTTCGAGTCGAAGGTGATGGCCTTGATCTCGGAAATCGCCGGCCCGTCAGGGGCATAGATGCCGATTTTCAATGCCCTGGGCAGCAGCTTGGGCGTCACCGGTTTCTCTTGGTAGATGGAGAGCGCCACTTGCCCGGTCGTCAGCTTGGACGGCATGCGGATGATCTCGACCGATACACGGCCGGTGTCGTCGGAGCGAGACTTGTTGATATGCACCACTGGAATCACCACTTCCTGCAGGCTGAATCCACCGTGGACGAAACGTTTTCCGGAACCTTGGAGCGGGAAGCGCCCAAGGGAAACGGGAAACGCGCAGGACCAGTCACCCGGCAGACCAAGTTGGGATGCAGCGAAGACCTTGGTGGCACCAGACTCTGTGATGCCGCGCCCAATCGCGAACCGTCGGTTCCGGTTTGTCCATTCGGCAGCATCAGGCAGAGCGGTCGAGTCCCCCTTGTCGAGTGGCTCCTGTTGGAAGAGAAAACCGTGATCCGCCGTGAGCAGCATATTGTTGCCGTTCACATTGGCCACTTTCTTGACGATCTGGACCAGTTCTTCAAAAGCCTGTTCGACGGCCTCGGTGGTTTTGGCCTCTGTCGTCGATGAGTCCCCAACCTTGTCGATGACGTTGTGGAAAATGTAGATGACCTCGTGATCGCGCATCAAGGCACGGCCCTCGACCTTGGTGTTCATTTCGAGGAATTGCTCGGCTTGGATCGCCGTGCCCTTGCCATCGAGAGCCCGCTTGAGGATCTCATTTCGCGCCTCCGTGCCAGTGCAGCTCCGGCCATCCAGGCTGACCTGGCCGCTAACGGGGTCGATTTCCCAGGTGCTTCCGGGCAGCAGCGAGGCCATCCCAAGTTGCGTGTAGCTGGGCAGGCAACCGAACATGGCTCCAAGCTCGGTCGTGAAACGATTCTCGGATTTCATCCTCTCCGCGAAATCAGCCGCCGCCTCGTAACGCAGGGCATCCGAGACGATCACGAAGACCTTTTGCCCTTTGTTAAGAAACGGTCGGACATGCTCTTCAAAAAACATCCTCTGTCTTGGCAGCGCGCCGCAAGTCCAAGAATCCATTCGGCGCGCCTGATCGCTCCAACGGTCGCCCAGGGGAGTCAGGAAGCTGTTCACGTAAATCTTGCCGACCCAGTCGATCAACTTCTCCATCACGTTCACCTGTCCATACTGGCGGGCATGGTAGCTGAAGCGGCGGTATGCCCGGTCGATTTTCCACCAGCTTGCCCGGTAGCGCTCCAGACCCGAATCAATGGAATCCATCGAAAGCTCTGCCCTGGCAAGCAACTCGCGTAGATCGACAGCCTGGGCGATCGCTTGATAGCCGTGCTCATGGGCGGGATACCAGAACGATTGCCGACGGTCTTGGATGGGGCCCAAGAGTTTATCCGCTCCATGGTGCAATTCAAAGCCACGACAGAGGCGGTGAATCACGAACTTGTCGAAGATTTCGAAGGCATCCGCAGCACCAAGTTCGTATCCCTCACCGGAGGTATCGAGGCGGGCGGCGACATGGAGATCCCGCTCCAGCCTAGCCGACCATTTCCGAAAGCTGCCGTTGTGCGCCCGGCTATCCTTCCAGCGTTGGAGAAACACCCGGGAATGCGCGAGTTGAGCTACCTCAAGGTCGAGCGGGTTGGCTTCCCGGAACAATCGCGTCACAAAATCCACCAAGGACGGTGAGGTGGATTGATAGCCGAAGAGTCGGCCGACTTCCCGCCAGAACGGTTCGACCAGGCCGTAGTTGCCGAAATTCTCAGCAACCGGATCAAACATCTCATCGTCGGCGCGATTCAGAAGATCGAGGAGCAGGGCTTCCAATTCCACTGGCGTCTTTGCTAGCACCGCCATCATTTTCAGGCGGAGATCCGCTGCCTCGTCGTCCACCGTGATCATTTCCTTCAAGGCCAGCACTCGCTTGGAATCCCGGAAGAACTCCACATGCTCCTCAGCTAGCGCCCTGTATTCATACGGCAGGCCCACCTCCTGCACCGCCAAGGACGCCCGGTCGGCCCGGAACTCGTGTCCCTGAAGCAACAGATCCAGCAACCAATTGTCCGCATCCTGCGGTCTCGCCGAATCGAAGTAGAGCAGGAAGCGCCCATTCCCACCTCCATCGCCAAGAATCCGCACCTTGGGCGCGAACTCGTTCTCGCCCACGACAATCTTCTCCACACTTTCGTGCTCATAGCTCTCGAACGACTTCTTCCATTCGCCGGACGGGTCATACCAGAAGACCAGGCGATGACGGTGGAAGCAGAGGTTCAGGCTGTCGTGGATGCGTTTGTCGGACATGGTGGTGAGTGCTTTTGGTGAAAATCGAGAGGCTCAATTTTCGTTCCGTTGGCTTGGGATAGATCGGGCAACCAATAGGCCTGAGGATTCACGGTTGAGTGCTCGCCATGCGGAACGGATTCCTTCAAGCGCCTCATCTTGTTCAGTGGCCAGCCCGGAACGAAATGCGAGCCGAAGAACGCCATCATGCTCCACACCCGCGTGACAGTGTTTGCACAGGCGATCAAAGCCACGCGCCTCAAAAGTTCGCAGCAGTAGCTCTTCAAAGCAGACGACCCGCCCGTGCAAACTGCGGACCACTTTATGGTCTTTTCCAAGTTTTCCTAACATGCGTAGCGCGCGCTTGTCACCGGTTACCACGCGGCTGGTTGGATTCTCCAGCGCGCTGGCAAACAAAATGACTTCGCCTGCATCCATCCCATCGCCGAGAGCGCTCAAAGCTTCGGCTGCGACCGTGTTTTCAAGGGTAGTAATCTCTTCATGCGCCTCGCAAAACCGAATCGCCCGGGAAATCACGCGTTCTGGATAGGTCCCTTTCTTACCCAATCTTCGGATCTTGAAGATCGCCGTCTCCAGGATCCGTATGTCAGCCGCCTTTACTGCCAGAAGTTCGGTCAAGTCATCCAGAAGTTCGCAAGCTGCCAGCTTCAAGAGGATGTCAACGTCATGGAAATGGAACATCGAACCGGATCATCTTGGCGGGTGAATCCCAGTCATGCATTCCAGCCACTCAGTGGTATCTTCCGATAGGGAATCCCAATCCAAGCCGCTGGCAGCGCTGCGACGGATGATTTCCAATGCGTTCTGGGTTCCTTCCAGAATTTTGACAGCCCCGTTGGCGACGGGCCAGTTTCCGGTGTTGAAGCCCCAATTCAGTGCCGCCACTCCCGGGCTGATTCGATACCGTCTGGCGAATTCCTGGGCCTTGCGGGCCAACATGCCCGCTTGTAATGGCCCATGGAAAGAAAGCCCAAGATCCGGTTTGCCGGTGAGCAGCACGGAAGCGAATTCGTTTGCCTGCCTTTCCTCTTCCTCACCGCTGGCCGCTTCGAGGTTGCCATCCACCACCGCACCGCCTTTGGGTACATGGCCAAGCGCGATATGGCCAAGCTCGTGAGCTAAGATGAAAACCAGCCATGCGGGACGCTGGCTATCCTTGCAAAGCACGATGACCGGGCGTCCATCTTGCGAACACACGGCCATGCCATCCGGCTTGCGCGTGCCAGTGGGGAATTTTGAGGTGTGGACCACAGGAATCCCGATTTCCCAGCAATAATTAAGCAGATCTTCCAAGGTCACCCAAGGCTGGTGCCCTCGCTCCTTGAGTTGGGAATGGAGTTCTGCCGCGCTTGGTAAATTGGCTGAAATCGGCGGAAGCGTGTTGGAGGCGACCGCTTCCGCAACCTGTCTCGCGATGAGGTGGGCGGTGCGCACGGCATCTTCCGTCACCCCTTTGGATTTTTTGAAGCGGACGTTCGGTTGCGCCGTGGCGGCTTCGGCCCGGCCGGAAAAAAGCGGAGCCAGCGGCAGCCCGGTGCGACGGTGAATCAACATCGCCGTCTCAAGGAAGCCATTGCGAGTATTCACCACCTCCGGCACCCACCAAGATGGTAATACCGTGTCATTGAGATAGCCCCGCTTGAATCCCAACTCACTCAGGGACAGGCACAAAGCCTTCCATGACGGAACTCGGGAATCCGTAGTGCCTTTGGCCGCTTTCCTCTTAGATGGAGAAGAACGAGACCTCGTCTGGCTTTTTAAGGATGAATTCACGATTGCGACGATGGGAATGATTTCTTCTTTGCCAAGAGCAGCCTAGCCTGAAGGAGACAGGGATTGCAACTTCGATTGAAAAAGTTCATGGCCTGCCGTGCCGCCGGGTCCGAATGGAACGCGACGCCGAGGCGGCTTTGGGCGAGGCTGTTGTAAATGAGAGACATGCGAC
>CALMKO010000245.1 GCA_937867415.1 uncultured Verrucomicrobiota bacterium
TCGTTCCGCTTTGTGAACTGCTTTTGTAAATCCGCGAGCAATGCCGGACGGCCATAGCGGTAGCCTTGCACATGCCGGCAGCCGATGGCGCGCAGGAACGTCTCCTGCTCCTCGGTCTCGACCCCCTCGACCACGACGCGCAGCCCAAGGCTGTAGCCCATCTGCACGATTGCCTGAATGATCAGCCGTGACTGGTGATCCTCGCCGATGGCGGCAATGAAATCCCGGTCGATCTTGACCTTGTGGATCGGGAACGCGCGCAAGTGGGTGAGCGACGAGAACCCCGTGCCGAAATCGTCGAGACAAATGGTAAAACCGCATTCGTCGAGCATCGCAAACGATGCGCGCAGATGGCCGTCCGCATCGAGTAGCATCGTCTCAGTCACTTCGACGGTGATGTTGTGCGGGCCGAGCGCGCTGTCGTCGATTGCATCGATCAGGTGCTGCACAAAGTCTCCGTGCCTCAAATCGGCTTCGGACAGGTTCAGCCCGATCCGCGCATCCGGGCCGAACAGGGCAAGGATCGCGGGGCCATCGGTCACCACGGATTCGAGCATGACGCGGCTTACCCGGCGCGATAACTCTGGGTCCAGCAGAGCCGCGAATACATCGCCTGCCGCCAGCAGCCTGCCGTCCTCATCGCGTAGCCGCAGCAACGCTTCGACGGAAACCACCGCGTCGGTCGTGAGGTCCACAATCGGTTGATAGGCCGCCATTACCCGCCCGCCATTAAGCGCGGTGCGCAACCTTGCGATCGCCTGCTGGCGCTCGGACTGGCGCGCTTCGATATGACGGTCCCAGCACACCACCGCGCCGCGACCCTGTTCCTTGCCGCGATACAGCGCAAGATCGGCGCGGCGCATGATTTCCTCGCTGCTTGCCGAAGTGGTCATGCGTGCGACGCCGCAAGTGGCTCCGATGCGCAGCAAGCTTGATCCCAGCGGGGGCATGTCGCCAAGTTCCGCCAACAGGTTTTCCAGGAAGCCGGTAACGTCGGCGATCGTCATGCGCGGCGGAAACAGAAGCGCGAATTCATCGCCGCCCCACCGGGCAAGGAATGCACCCGCAGCGGTCTTGATCTGCAATTGCGCTGCGATCGTTTCCAGCACCCGGTCACCGACCAGATGGCCCAGCGTGTCGTTCACGTCTTTGAACCCGTCCAGGTCCAGCAGTGCGATCGTCACCGGCTCGCTGTCTGCCCGCTGCATCGCTGCCGCCAGCTTCCGGTCGAAGCTGGCGCGGTTGTACAGGCCCGTCAGCCGATCACGCTCGGCCGCGCGTTTCAGCGCCACATTCCGCAGGTGTTCGTCGGTGCAATCGAGAATAATGCCAGCGACGCTATCGGGCTGGCCCTCCACATCGACCCGTTCGCCCACCACGCGGATACGGCGGCGTTCGCCGTCACTGCGGCCGATAGTGGTTTCATAGCTGAACGGCTGGCCATTTTCGATAGTCAGGGCAAGCGCGGCACTGATTATGTCCCGGTCATCGGGGTGATACATCTGCACGGCGGCGGGGACGCTTACCGAATGCCCCGGCTCCAGCCCGGTGATGGCATAAACCTGATCCGACCAGTGCAGCCGCTGGGTGGCAATATCGACCCGCCAGCTGCCCACATTGACGGCACGTTCCGCCTGTCGAAAAATCTGGCTTGATTGTTGAAGGGCGGCATTGGCAAGGCTCAGCGCGCGGGTGCGCCCGTGAAGTGCGATGCTTTGTTCGGCGAACTCGGCCAGCATCGCGAGCGGTGCGATCTGACCGTGGCGGAATGCGCTTGGATCGGGCGAAATCCCGCACAGTGCGCCCAGCACCACCCCGTTTTCGCCGCGGATTGGCACCCCGATATAGGAACGCATGAAAGGCGACCCGATAACCAGTTCATTGTCGGTGAGGCGGGCGTCCTTGCTCGCATCCTCGATCAGTATCGGGCCATCGATCAAAACGCAGACCGCGCAGAAGGAGTCCTCAATCCCGGTTTCGAGCAGATCGGTGCCGGTTCGTCCCAGAAACCACTGCCGGTTTTCCTCGACCACTGAAAGCAAGGCGATCGGGCACCCGAGCATCGTGCTAGCCAGCACAGTGATGCGCGAAAACAGATCACGGTCAGGAAGGGCGTCCAACCCGAGGTTGCGGATTACATCATTTCGCTCGGTGCCGGTCACCGTTGTGCCTTGCATCCGCGTGCCTTAACAAAGCGTTCCGTGGCCCGCGGTGGTTGATACTAGATACGACGCGCGGCTCGGCCAGCACAGAGGCGTGTCGGCCGGTGTCGGAGAGGCGTTCCAGAATAAGGTGGCTATCGGTAGTTTCAGGATGGTGCAGCACCGAAGGCTCCGCAGAACTTCGGCCTTGGGTGGTGGATGGCAGCCAAGCTGGAAATCGGGGAAATTTGCCTGCTCTTGCGCGGCGGCGAAATAAAATTGCAAAAATTCGTTGACCGAATCTTTGGTGGGGCATAGAGGGCCTTCACCGACGCGGCGCAGATGGTTTGACTGTCGTTGCTGATGTTGGTCGCCGACATGAACGGATAGCCGGTTCCCGGGTTTAGACTGGGGGATCATTTGCTGTCCGCTATTAGTGTCTGGTGGTTCTTTGACATTGTTGGTTTTTGATGAAGGGACATGTGGGCGACGGCGCCCGGTCCGGGGACCTCAAGGCTCCGGGTACCGGTTAACTAAGCCGATGCCGCGTTTGTTGCGACCACCACGGTTGCGGCAGATGTTAAGCATGTTCATTCGTATCCATTACGTTTGACAGCAGGTATTGGCTCCTTGCAGCTCATGCCGGACTGGTTGGCGGGGTTTTCCCCGTGCTGGTTTGGTGTGTGACACAACTTGAGAGTTTGATCCTGGCTCAGAACGAACGCTGGCGGCATGCCTAACACATGCAAGTCGAACGAGACCTTCGGGTCTAGTGGCGCACGGGTGCGTAACGCGTGGGAACCTGCCTTTAGGTTCGGAATAACAGTGAGAAATTACTGCTAATACCGGATAATGTCTTCGGACCAAAGATTTATCGCCTTTAGATGGGCCCGCGTTGGATTAGCTAGTTGGTGGGGTAAAGGCCTACCAAGGCGACGATCCATAGCTGGTCTGAGAGGATGATCAGCCACACTGGGACTGAGACACGGCCCAGACTCCTACGGGAGGCAGCAGTGGGGAATATTGGACAATGGGCGAAAGCCTGATCCAGCAATGCCGCGTGAGTGAAGAAGGCCTTCGGGTTGTAAAGCTCTTTTACCCGGGATGATAATGACAGTACCGGGAGAATAAGCTCCGGCTAACTCCGTGCCAGCAGCCGCGGTAATACGGAGGGAGCTAGCGTTGTTCGGAATTACTGGGCGTAAAGCGCACGTAGGCGGCTTTTTAAGTCAGGGGTGAAATCCCGGGGCTCAACCCCGGAACTGCCCTTGAAACTGGGAAGCTAGAATCTTGGAGAGGCGAGTGGAATTCCGAGTGTAGAGGTGAAATTCGTAGATATTCGGAAGAACACCAGT
>CALMKO010000246.1 GCA_937867415.1 uncultured Verrucomicrobiota bacterium
CACCTATGTATTCGCCCGACCATTTCAGAATCCATGACCGCGCAACCATCAGCGCCTTCATACGGACGCATAGCTTCGCCACCATTGTGACGCACGACGGCGAGGTGCCCCATGCGACCCACATGCCCGTGCTCCATGAACCGAACACCGGCGAACACGGAACCTTGGTATCCCACGTCGCGCGGACCACCCCCCAATGGAAACACTTTGAAAGTGGTCGGGAAGTCATCACCAGCGCCGACCAGACCGACCGCGAGGTCGCCGAGATGATGAAGCATAACCCTCTGCCAACATGAACGCGAAACTTGGCCTTGTCAAAGAAGGGGATGTTCCGCGCTAGCTGGAACTCTTTCATTTTTCCGAAAGTCCATCCTTGCTGCTAGTGAGGACACTGGCCATCAGCTGCGCCCAATCCTCTTGAATTCATTCATCATGAAAATCCCTTCCATCAAAAACATCATCTATCTCCTCACAGGTATCCTCATCGGCGGTCTTGGCGCTTTGGTTCTACGCACACCTGTCTCTCCCGATGCTGCGGCGACCCCGCTCGTCGCCGCAGCTCCTCAGGCATCCCCGAATCCGAGCATCAATGTGCGGACTTCCTCCAAACGTAGTGATTCTGCTGCCGGCCCGGTAATTGCCAATCTGAAGCAGCAGAACGCAGATCTTCAAAATGAACGGGACACACTCAAGAATGAACTCGACGCTTCTCGGCCTTCTCTGAAGGAAGCAGAGGAACGCCAGATTACCTGCCTATTTGCCTGCCTAGTCACCTTCACAAGACAACGAATGCCATTTGAATTCAAATTCTAAAATACCATGCAAACCATTATGTCTTCCGCTGTCCGTAACCTTATCACCGTACTTCCTTCATACTGGATGCGAGCGGTTATGCTCATTTTATTCGCGACTTTGTCGATAGACCGCACCCATGCGGGCGGGGGGCCTTCGGGGATCGTGGTGTTGTACAACCCGAACGACATCCGCTCGGTGACCCTGGCCAACGCCTACCAGCGCGGGCGCGACATCCCGGAGCGAAACATGGTTCCCTATGCATTCCCTGCGAGCTTCACGCGCACGACGGGCTGGGATTTCATCTATTCGCTGCGGAGCACCTTGGAGGCGCGGGGACTGGATGCGCAGTTGCAGGGTTTCGCGCTGGTGGGCATCCATCCGCTGAACAGCGCGCAGAGAAACCCAGGCGATGCTACATCTACCGCCTCTTTTCTCTATCTTTCGCCAGAGTTTGGACAGGCAAACTATCCTGTTTCCTCGATAAACAATCCGGCATTCATCGGGCGCGACCTGGGGGTGCGCAGCAATACAAGGGCACTTACGGCCAACACGGAGTTCTCCGGGAAAAAGATCTGGCCGGTGAGTTGTCTGGGCTATCCGGGACGATCTGGGGGCAGCTTGAAAGATTGGCTCGCTATCGTCCGCCGCGCTCCTCAAAGGGATGGCGTAAAACCGGATGGCGTGATTTACTGGCCGTTGAACAGTGATGTTCGCAGCACAACCCGCAGCTTCCAGACGCAGGAAGTCACAGAGTTGTGGCAGGCGATGGGGATCCGCCATCAGATCATTGGCAGGCCACCAACTACTGGCACTGCTTGGGTAAGCGGGCGAAGCGACATCATTGGCGGCATTGTGGGTTCGGCACAACCCAATCCCTTTGCGGGAAACAGCTACCTGCCAGGTGCCTGGGTGGACCATCTCACCAGCTTCGGCGCGACTTTTGATACCTTTACGCCAAACCAGCGGCTGGCAAGCGACTGGCTGCGGGCGGGCGCGGATGGCAGCTCGGGCACAATGATGGAACCCTTTGCCAGTTCGTCGAAGTTCCCTCACGCACACATTCACACGCACTTCCGCAATGGCGCGTCGCTAATGGAGGCGTTCTGGCTTTCGATCGAGAAACCCGAGGAAAGCCTCCCCCTCGGCGACCCGTTGCTGCAACCTTTCGCGGATCTTCCTTCCGTGCAAATTAGCGCACCGGCTGAAGCCGCCGCTGTGAGCGGAACGATACTGCTATCCGTGAATGCGGAAGCCACGGGGGCGAAGACGCTTGACCCGATGTTGGATCTTTTTGTGGATGGACGCCGCATCCACATTGGCGCTCCCGGCGAATCGGTCACCGCCACCCGCATCGCGGGCGGTTTCTCGCTGGATACCACCACACTGGAAGACGGCTGGCACGAACTGAGGGTTGTGGCGTACAATGACGACGCCGTGCGATCACAGGCCGAGCACGCGGTCGGCGTCGTCTTCAACAACCACGCTCAATCCATTGCGCTTTCGGGGACAAGCGCCGTGAACCCCGCCGCTGCGGCAAATTACACCATCATCCCGACAGGGCTGACGGATTTGACATCGGTCACCCTTCAGGCCAACGGGCGCACGTTGGCGACGACTCCCGCGACCATTCCGCTGGCAGGTGGAACCGTGGCGGTGAACGCGGGACAGGCCCCGCTGGACGGAGAATGGAAGGTGTCGGCAGTCGGCAGGCGTGGCAACGGCCGTGAGGTGTGGAGTCAGCCATTAACGGCGTCCATCGAATGGCCTGCCATGGCGGCGGCGGTAAATCCGCCGCTGGGTGGAGTGGCGGCGGACATTCGCTATTTCGCCAGCACCACTGTCGCCGGATTCAATTGGGACACGACGGCACCTACCACGGTCACAGGCTTTCCCGGTGATCCAGTCAATGGACTCCACATCACCCCGACAAATATCCCCGGCGTCACGATCGTTCCCTCGGCCTCCGCGCCGGGCATTCAGATCGATGCGTGGTTCTATGCGCCTGCCGACGACTGGTATGAGGTCGGATTCAACCCTCCCACCACCTTTCCGACGCGCGCGGTGTGGATCAATGATGTGCCCCTGCCGGAGGTGAACTCGCTATTCGGCGTGCAACGCCTCGAAGCCGGCTGGCACCGATTGCGCACGCGTTGGACGGTGACCAACACCACCTTCGCGAGTTGGAACTGTCGCTTGCGTGGCGGATGGAGCCAGGATTTTGTGACGATTCCCCGCAACGCCCTTGCCAACACGGGCGGCGGAGGCGCGGATTTGCCCAGTATTGCAAGCCTCCACGCCACGCCGAACCCGGTTACCGGCACCGCGACCACTGCCACACTCGCGGCGAACGCCAGCATCGGAGACGGCACGCCCGGGGAACTCGCGACGCTCACCTATACCTGGTCGCGGATCAGCGGACCGGAAAGCGTGACCTTTTCCGCCAATGGAAACAATGCCGCCCAAACGACCACCGCGACCTTTACGCGCGCGGGGAGCTATGTCCTCGCTTTGGCGGTGTCTGGCCCGGCGGGAAGCGCACTCAGCAGCACCACCGTGACCGTCTCTCCTTCCCAAAAGGATATGCAGTTGGACGCAGGCCTTGCCACCACCCTGCTTGCGGGTCAGCCCCTTGATCTCTGGGCATACTCGCGCGACCAACTCCTCGATGAGATGACCGTCACGCCCGTTAACCCGGCGCTGCCCACGGTCCAGTGGACCACAAGCGATGCGAACGGCACCTTCACACCTCTGGACAGCAGCGGCGAGCGTGTGCGCTTCGTATCTCTTACCAATGTGACCGGAGGGAGGAGCATCACCGTCACCGCGACCGGAGTGAACGGTCGCACAGGTTCCGCCAGCCGCACGCTCACGATCTCTCCACCGCAACCTGTCACAAGATCCCGCCAATTTGACTTCAGCATTTCTCAGTTCGCACGAAGCGCGAATACACCGGTGAGGGCGAATACACCGGTGATTTTCGAGCGCAGTTTTACTCTGAATTCGAACAATACGAATGGCATCTATCCGGATTCGTTCCAATGGTCGGTCATCGCCGCTCCTCCGGGACAAAGCCTCGTACTAAGTGCGAATGCGGGGCCCGTCGTCTCTGGCACACCCAGTGGCCCGGGACTCTACACCATACAAATGGTTCGTAAGCCCCTTTTCGGGACAAGCACTACCGAAACCCGGAGCTTTGTTTACAATACGAATGGCACCATCACTTCCGGACCCAATTTAAATCCGCCCCACGACGTGACGGCATTGGTGGGTGGCTCTGTGACCCTTAGGCATGGCTTCACCACTCCCGCTCCATTTGTCCTGTATCAATGGCAAACCAGTAGCGATGGTGGGAACACATGGACGGATGTGCCGGGGGGCACGAGTTTCGAATTGACCTATGGGCCTGTCACCCCCGAAGACAACGGGCGGAAGTTCCGCGCGGTCTTCACCGATCCTCCTGGCACTAGCACCTCGAGTCCGGCCACATTGACTGTGAACTCTGTGAACGTTGCATCCTCACCAGGAGAGATCGGAGTCATTTTTGGCCCTGATGTGTTTGTTGCATCGAATCGTACCGGAGTCGTTTCTGAGTCGGATGGAATTGCCCGCGTAATCGTGCGCCGCACGAACGGCGTGAAAGGGGCTGTGGGTGTGACTTGGAATATTTTTAACTTCTCTGGAGGAAGATTTGGCGTGGACCACAATGGAGTGGATGGAAGCGCTGTCGGCACGCTGTCGTGGGCTGACGGCGATTCGTCAGATCGCATTCTTGATATATCACTTCTTCGGAATCCCGCCATTGCAAATCCCGAGTTCGATTTCACACTGAGCAATCTCACAGGAACAAACACCTTTGAGAGTGGGAATCGCAGCAGGGAATTCATCATCAGGGATAGCGACGGACCAGGACGGGCTGCTTTTAGCACTGCTGCGATCTCATCCGACGACTCTAAGTCCAGTGTCACGCTCTCTGTCCGCCGCTTGTGGAGTTTTGTGGGGCCTCTCACGGTAAACTTCAGCACACCCTCGGCCGGCGCAGACACGGCAGTGCCCTTTGAAGACTACACGCCGGTCTCCGGCTCGATCACCTGGGAGGACGGGGATCGAACAGACAAAACGATTGTGATACCCCTGGTCGGCAGCAATGCGCTGCGGGGTTCCCGGAAGTTTACTGTGACCCTATCATCATCGAATGCGACGCAACTTGATACCCCCAGTACGGCTACGGTAACCTTGGGGGATTCCCCTTGGAAACTTTGGCAGCAAAAGACATTTGCTGGGGCGATTCCGACATCACCGCTCTGGCAGCAGGTGCGCAATGCTCATCTATCGAACGAATCCCGAGTGCTCTATCGTCTTGATGAAACGACAGGAACCAGCATCAGTGGAGTGGGGCCGCTGGGGAGCGTGGTATCCTCAGGAGCCCTCACAAACACGGGTGCAGGCAGCACCACGCTTGGTGTCGATGGTCCACGTCCACCAGTATGGCCCGGCCTCGAAAGCGTGAACACCGGCCTAAAGTTCAACGCCTCTGGAGCCACCGGCAGCGGAGCCTCCACCGCCTTCAATGCCGGTGCCTCGATTCATGTCGGTACTGCGAACGGCTTCGGTGCGCTAATAGGCAAAGGGTTCACCATCTCCGCATTTGTGAAGACTACGACCACCAACCGAATGATGGTGCTCCTTGGCGGACAGCGAACGGGAACAAATACTCAGATCAGCGTTTCGCTGAACCGCGCCTTCAACAACACCACAACGCTCGTGCCTCACTCCCTCCGCTTGCTCCTCCGTGGACAGGGATCCAGTAGTACGCTGGAATATTCTGTGACGCTCGCCGATACGCCCACGGGTAGTCTCTGTGATGGTAACTGGCATCATATTGCCATCGTTGTCCCTGAGCTAACCAGTGCCTTTGCAATTGCCAATGAGATCTACCCACGGTTCTATTTCGACGGGAACGAATGGAGCCCGAATAACGTGCGCGGTACCAACTCTTTGACAGGTTCGCCAACTTTTGCCGATTTCGACGGCTCCGGCCTGAGGATCGGAGCTTTTGGAACGAGTCCACCCACGATGTTCTTCGACGGTGCGGTGGACGAACTCGCTCTCCTGAGTGCCCCGCTGAGTTCCAATCGCATCGCGGCCCTCGCCGCCGCTCGTCCTGCCGAGGCCTTTCCCGCCTTCGCCGCGGACAATGCCTCACCCGCAGGCGACGGCGTGCCCAATCTGCTTAAGTATGCCCTTGGCCTCAGCCCCACGGCTCCAGCCACAAGTGCCGCCCTTCCGGGTGGCGGGATCAATGGCACCTTCTATGACTTCGGTTTCACGCGCCTGCGCGATGCCACCGATATCACTTACCGAGTGGATCGCAGCACTGACCTCAGTCCGGGCTCATGGCAAGAAGTATGGAACAGTACCGGGAATCCTTACACCAGCGCCGCCCCGAGCACTCTCGAAGTCCGCTCTTTCGACGCAACGGAACAAGACAGGAGCTTCTATCGTCTGCGCGTGACTAGACCTTGATCATGATGGCCGCCAGCTGCGCCCAATCCTCTTGAATTCATTCATCATGAAAATCCCTTCCATCAAAAACATCATCTATCTCCTCACAGGTATCCTCATCGGCGGTCTTGGCGCTTTGGTTCTACGCACACCTGTCTCTCCCGATGCTGCGGCGACCCCGCTCGTCGCCGCAGCTCCTCAGGCATCCCCGAATCCGAGCATCAATGTGCGGACTTCCTCCAAACGTAGTGATTCTGCTGCCGGCCCGGTAATTGCCAATCTGAAGCAGCAGAACGCAGATCTTCAAAATGAACGGGACACACTCAAGAAGGAACTCGACGCTTCCCAGTCGTCTCTGAAGCAAGCAGAGGAACGCCAGAGTTTCTTGCTGGCTGTGAACGAGCACCTGATGATGGGCACCGGGAAAGAACTGCCAAAGGACGTAACAGAGACATCTCTCTTCGCTGGACAGCTTCGTCGCCGCATGGCCGAGTTCAACGAAAAGTGGGGTGAGAATGGTCCGCCAGAAGGATCACCCGAACGCGCCGAACTTCTCCGCGAACGCGAGGAATTAGCCGCCGACTTCGCCGACCTCAGCAAGTCCCTCGCCGGGATGGATCTTCCGGGAGTGATCTCTGATCCAAAGAAAGTCGCTGATTTTCAAGCGCTGCAACTCTATGCGGCGCTTGAGTTGGATTCGGATACCTGGGGTCGCCTCCAACCCACATTGACCCGCGCCTACGAGGAAGGATTTCAACGCAAGCTCAATGGTGCCAACCGCCCGGAGCAAAATTCAGAAGCTTGGGAGGCCGAGCGTAACGCGCTGAGCCAAAGAGCTTATACCGATGTCCTTAAAGCCCTTCCTGCCGACAAACGCGACCAATTCGATAAAC
>CALMKO010000247.1 GCA_937867415.1 uncultured Verrucomicrobiota bacterium
GCGTTTTCGGGCGATACGAGCACCATCAGATCGATGTCCTCGGTAAAGCGCGGTGCACCGTGAAACGCGAGCGCGTAGCCGCCGACGAGGAGGAAATCAACTTTCCGAGAGAGGCACAATTCGATGAACTCTCTGATGTCCTTGTGTAGCGTCATTGGCGTCAGGGTAAAACATGGCTCCACGCCTGAGAATCTCCGCGAAGATTTCCATGGCTTCCTCGGGATTCTCGATGAGGGGCGGTATGCCCTCGGATTCCAAAGGCCGCTTGATCGCAAGCTTTTCCATAGGCGGAGCCTAGCATAAGAGAAGGATTTGTCGAGGATTCCGCAGGACGGTAACGCAAAACATCATTATTTCAAAGTGACAGGCAAATCGTAAAATCCTTTCTTGTCGTTGGGTTTGATGGCGCAAAGGAGGGGATTTTGGGGTGCTTTGGCTGTAACGATGAGCGCTGAACGCAAAAAAGCCGGCGCCCCTTGTGAGGACGCCGGCTTGATTGAATGAAGAGGCGGTCCGGGGATCGCCTCTCCCTGAGTTTTACTCGGCAGCGACGGGCTGCTGGGCTTCTGCTTCAGCGGCTTTTTGGTCGCGGAGCCAGGCACGGCGGGACATTTTCACACGGCCTTTTTCGTCCACTCCGAGGCACTTGGCAGTGATGACGTCGCCTTTTTTGACCACGTCTTCCACGTTTTCCGTGCGGCCTTCGGCGAGTTCGGAGACGTGGACGAGTCCGTCCTTGCCGGGGAGCACTTCCATGAAGGCTCCGAACTGCGTGATGGATACGACCTTGCCGGTGTAAACCTTGCCCACTTCGATCTCCTGGAACATCCGCTCGATCATCGACTTGGCGCGCTCCAGACCTTCCGCCTTGGAGGCGTAGATGTGAACGGTGCCGTCGTCCTCGATGTTGATCTCAGCGCCGGATTCGGCCTGGATGCCCTTGATGTTCTTACCGCCAGGCCCGATGAGTTCGCCGATGCGATCCGCAGGGATCTTGACGGACACGATGCGGGGTGCGTGCGGGCTGAGCTCTTTCGGCTCAAGGATCGATTCCGCCATCTTGGCGATGATCTTGGTGCGGCCAGCCTTGGCGATGTGGATCGCCTCCTCCAGCATGGCAAGCGGGAGACCCGGGAGCTTGAGGTCGAGCTGGTAGCCGGTGACCCCTTCGTCCGTGCCGCAAAGCTTGAAGTCCATGTCGCCGTAGAAGTCCTCGGAACCGATGATGTCCAAGAGCATCTTATGCGCCTTGAGCGAGCCGTCCTCGTTGTTTTCCGTGACGAGGCCGACGGAGATACCGCCTACAGGACGGATCAACGGGACGCCGGCGTCGAGCAGGGCCATGGTGCCTGCGCAAACGGAGGCCATCGAGGTGGAACCGTTGGATTCCATGACTTCCGAAGAAACGCGGATGGCGTAGGGGAAGACAGACTCCTCCGGGATCACAGGCTCGATCGAGCGCTCGGCAAGTGAACCGTGGCCGATCTCGCGGCGGTTGATGCCACCCATCCGTCCGCATTCACCGACGGAGAATGGAGGGAAGTTGTAGTGGAGGATGAAGCGCTTCTCGTCTTCTCCACCGGCGTAGTTGTCGAAATGTTGTTTTTCGTCAGCTGGGGCAAGGGTGGTGATGGCAAGCGCCTGGGTCTCGCCACGGGCGAAAATGGCGGAACCGTGGACGCGTGGCAGGGTGCCGACTTCGCCGTAAAGCGGGCGAAGATCACCGATGCTACGGCCGTCGGCGCGCACGCCTTTCTCCATGATGGAAATGCGGAATGCCTTTTTCTGGAGGTATTCGAAAGCCTGCTCGACATCGAAGTCAGTCGCTTCCGGAGCACGCTCCTTGATGGCGGCTTCCACTTCGTCGCGGAGGGCTCCGACTTTCTTGGATCGCTCGGTCTTCGATGGTGCGTAGATGGCGGCCTCGATGCGGTCACCGGCGATTTCATAGGCGATTTCAAGCAGGTTGTCCTTGGCGACGGTGAGTTCGTAAGAGCGCTTTTCCTTGCCGGCGAGTTTTGCGAGTTCTTCCTGGGCTGCCACCAATTTGGCGACAGCTTCCTGGGCGAAATGGAGCGCCTTGATGAACTCGTCTTCAGGGATCTCGTCGGCCTGGCCTTCGATCATGATGACGTTGGTCTTATCACCGACGTAGATGAGGTCGAGATCGCTGCTGGCGCGCTCGTCATGAGTGGGGTTGATGAGGAATTTCCCATCGACACGGCCGACGCGCACCGCGCCGATCGGGCCGGCGAAGGGGATGTCGGAGATGCAAAGGGCGGCGGAAGCACCGTTCATCGCGAGAATGTCCGAGTCGTTCACTCCATCGGCACTGAGGAGGATGGCGACGATCTGGGTTTCGTAGAGGTAGCCTTTCGGGAACAAGGGGCGCAGCGGGCGGTCCGTCATGCGGCAAGTGAGGATTTCCTTTTCGGTCGGGCGACCTTCGCGCTTGAAGTAGCCGCCGGGGAACACTCCGGCAGCGGTGGCCTTTTCCTTATATTCCACGGAAAGTGGGAACCAGGTCTGGCCGGATTTCACCTTGGTGGCGGAAACGGCGGTGACGAGGATGATGGTGTCGCCGCAGCGGACGGTGACGGCACCATCGGCGAGTTTGGCAATTTTGCCGGTTTCGAACGTCATCGGATTGGTTCCGACGTCGGTCGTGATTGTATGGATATTCATAGTCAGTATTTGTTTTCTTTTTTCAGTGCGTACAGCCCGTCGGGCAGGGTGCCGGGCGGGCATTCATCGGTTTTCGGACAAATTCCGCGACCTGCATATTGGCGGGTGGCGGAGGGAGATTGGCCGACGGTTCGGGCGGAATTTCGAGTGCCCGGACCGTTTCGCAGAACAGCCACTGGGAGTTCCAGTGGCTGTCTTGCAGAAAATGGATTAGCGGCGGAGTCCGAGGCCTTGGATGAGTTCCAAGTAACGCTCGTTCGAACCCTTCTTGATGTAGTCCAGAAGCTTGCGCCGTTGGGATACCAATGTCAGCAGGCCACGGCGGGACGAGAAGTCCTTCTTGTGATTGTTAAGATGCTCCGTGAGGTGGAAAATCCTTGCGGTAAGAAGGGCCACTTGATAAGGGGCGCTTCCGGTGTCTCCTTCGTGGAGTTGATAGGCTTTGAGGTCGATTTCTTTAGTGCTCATAGGGGTAAGGGATGGATCCAGCGGATGGTAAACAGGCGCCAGGTCGTCCTAGGTTGATGGTTGAGCGCGGAAGAAAGCGTGGGACCGGAGAATTTGCAAGATAATTGGCATCGCGATGGGTATTTTTTAAAACTCCCGTGTCCCGGCATCGACAAAAGCCCGGGCACCTGCTTTTTTCGCCCCCATGGATGGCACATTGCTGGTGCTCGGACTTTCCGGGCCGGACCTCACAACCTCGGAAGCAGCGCTTTTCAGAAAACTCCAGCCTGCCGGATACATCCTCTTTTCCCGCAACATCGTCACGCCGGAGCAAACCCGCAAGCTTACCGATGATCTGCGCGACCTGCATGCCAGAGTGCCGATCATCGCGATCGATCAAGAGGGCGGACGAGTCACCCGGACCCGGGAAATCGCCCCGGCTGCGCCATCCGCACCCGCGCTGGCAGCTCTGGGCGACCCGATCAAAATCGCGGAGGCAGGGGCGTTCACGGGTGACCTCCTCAGCATGCTGGGATGCAATCTCAACTTTGCACCGGTGCTCGACCTCGATCATTTTCCAGGAACGGCAAATGCGCTTCGAGGGCGAAGTTGGGGCCGCGACTCGCAACGCGTCATCGACCACGCCGGACAATGGAACCGCTGGCTGCGAAAGCGCTCGATCACCAGCTGTGCCAAACATTTTCCCGCTGGCGGGCTCGCCGAGTCCGACCCGCATCACGATCTACCTTCGTCGAACGCCACGTTGGAGCAACTCTTGCAGGACGATGTGATCCCCTACACCGCGTTGATGCCTGAGCTCGATGCGATCATGCTAGGGCATGTGGACTTCCCTCACATCGACCCGCAGTATCCAGCCTCGCTCTCATCACGGATGATCCGGCGCTTCCTCCGCGACCAACTCGGCTTCGACCACCACCTCGTCCTAACCGATGATCTCGACATGGGAGCCATCACCCAGCGCTACGGCCGCGGTCAGGACGCGAAGCTCGCCATCAGCGCCGGGAATGATCTGGCGCTGATCTGCCACCAAACCGACACTGCGGAAATCGCCGCGCGAGCGATTTCCGAGCTGCCTGAATGGATGATCGACGAGGCCCATGGGCGCTTGGAAAAATTCCGTCGCAAGCTGAGCGCCCCCGCACGGTGGTCGGACGAGAACTGGCAGAAAACCTGCGCCTCCGTCGCGCAGCTTGCCGCAGAGGTTCCCGAACCCACAGACCAGCAGCCGAGCAGTCCGGTCGCGGATTATTGATTTCCCACATTCGCCGTGTTTCTAACTCTGCGGCTTGATCGGCGTGAGGGTGAATTCCATGGGCGTTCCGGCGCGTTGTAGCTTGACGCTCACGGGCTGGCCTGGAACGAGATAAAAAAAGGCATTTGCAGCGTCTGCATACTCCGTGATGCGGCGCGACCCGATGCTGAGAAGCACGTCATTGACTTGGATTCCGGCGGTCGCGGCGGGCGAGTTGGGCAGAATCCGGCTGATCTGTGGGGATGGTGATTCCGCGCGGAGGGCTAGCCCCAGCCAACCACGGGTCAGACAGCCGTGGGTCAACACATCATGCCGCACCCGGTGCACAGCTTCCGCAGGAATGGCATATCCCGTCGAGCCGGTCCCCGAACTCTGGAAAACAATGGCGACGATGCGCCCCGCCTCATCGACCAAGGGGGTGCCCGGAGGCGGAACCGCCACCGCGAAGTTGACGCGGACCAGAGCGAAGGGCAACACCTTGCCGCCCACCTGTTTGATCCAGCCCGTAGCGCGACAAGGGCTTGAGCCGCTGGATTCGATCGCATTGAGCGGTGCATTGACGGCCTTGCCGGCGTCGTCCGCCCACGGCTGGGGCTTGGTCAAGGACGCACCATCGGCATGGAGGAATCCCAAGCGCGAGACGGGATCATGACCGACCATCCTCACCTCGACCTTGCGGCCTCCGAGCCGAGCCTGCGGGTTGTTAGGGTCGGCACCCGTCGCAACCACGACTACCAGGACCGGATCAGTGTCCAGCGGCACAGCAATGCACGAGCTGGGGCTGCCATTTTCCAAAGCGGGAAAATTCACCTGCCAGCGCGGCGCTGGGGAGAAGACCTCGGCAGCGCGTGACGGGACGCAAGAAACGACGAGCCAGAGCCCCATCACCCACCCCATGGCCGAGCACCGTCGGCGCAGACATTCCGGATTCACCATCTCGGGCCAATCTGGAATTAGAACACTTGCTCGCCGATGTTGCCTTGAGTCGAGGGACTCAGGTCCAGCTGGTTGAGTTGTTCAAGCGCGGGCGGCGCAGGCGCCGGAATCACTTGCAGGTTGACGGGTGTCACCGGGGTCATCGGCGTGGCTGGCTCGCGAGGAACCAGGAAGAATGCAACCGTCACGGCGGCGTAGGCCAATCCCGCACCATATGCCCACTTGGAGGGGCCCATCTCGGAGAGCCACTCACCCGCACGGGTAAAAATTTGAGCAATGCCCGTCTTCTTCACCGCTTGCTTCCGCTGGTTCTGGTGAAACTCACAGAGAAAATCCTGCCAATAACCTTCCTCAGGACGCTCATGGCGCTTGAGGGCTAGAAGATTACTGATTTGTTCGACCGATGGTTTCACTGCGATTGATAATTAGGAATTACAAAATATTTGGACCACCCGCAAGTCTTTTTTTAAAATCTTTCATCCCAACTGTCTTGAAGGGCTGACTGAAGTTGAAGATGTGCATAATGGAGCCGCGATCGAATGGTGCCCTCCGACGTCTTGAGCACCTTGGCGATGTCCCCATGAGACATGCCCTGGATGTCAAACATCGTGACCACCATTCTATGGGGATCAGACAACTTCCTCATCGCTTCGTTCAATCTAATCTGTAACTCGTTGAGGTTCGTCTGACGCTCCGGATTTGCCTCGTTGGCTTGATCAATGAGCGCGGGGTCCTGTTGGACTGATGAGTCCATATCATTCAGACTCAGACTGCTACGCCTTTTCTTCTTTTTGAGGAAATTCAGGGTGAGATTGACCGCAATCTGATAGATCCAGGTGTAGAACGCGGAGTTCCCTTTGAATTTTCCCAACGACTGATAGGCGCGTGCGAAAATTTCCTGAAGTAAATCATGAGTGTCCTCCTTGTGGGAGGTCATGTTATAAACGAGGCCGTATAGCTTATCGCCATACTTGAGGATCAGAGCATCGAACGCACGCGTATCTCCCGCTTGGGCGCGTGTGACAAGGTCCTGGTCAGGGTCGGGGGGACGGGGCTGACGAAACATGAGGTGGTGGGGTGAGCAGCGCGCCGACCCTACACAAGCCGCCCGCCTTGTAAAGGCGAGTCGTCGCGATGAGCGGATTTCCACGTTGCACCGGTGAAGAAAGCGGATCGGAGTTGACCTTGGATGGCTGATGATCAAGCTCTGCGTATGATAGCGAGGCTGCGCGGGAAAGTGATCGAGGCATATCCTAACCGATTGGTGGTGGACGTGCATGGGGTGGGTTACGAGGTGTTCATTCCACTTTCCACCTTCGACCGGCTTCATGCCACGGAAGACATCGAGGTGGATCTGCGCACGCACCTTCATTTCAGCCAACTAGGGCAGAAATTGTTCGGATTCGCGAGCGAGGAGGAAAGGGACGTCTTCCTGTTGCTGATTGATCGGGTGAGCGGTGTCGGCCCGACGATGGCAGTGTCGGTATTGAGCGGGATGGATGTGAATCAATTCAAGCGATGCGTGGTCGCAGGAGATGTCACCGGACTTTCCAAGCTCAAGGGGGTGGGAAAAAAGACGGCTGAACGGATTGTCCTCGAGTTGAAGGATAAAGTCGGCGTGACCGAAACGTGGCAGGATGCGGCTGCAGGCCAGGTCAGCGCTCCGGCTGCCGATGCCGAGTTGGCATTGATCGCTCTCGGCTACAAGCAGGTGGACGCGCGGAAGGCTGTGAGGAAAGTGCTTGATGCGGATCCTGCGGCACGGACTGAGGCGCTGGTGCGCGGTGCCCTGCGCGCTTTGCAAGGATGAGAGCGCACCGCCAGGCGGGCTGCTAGACATAAATCCGCGCATCCATCTCCCCGCGACCGCGATCACGTAGTTGCGAATGGCCGAAAACGGGATACTACTGGTGAGTCTCCGTTAGCACTGTTCCCCCCCGACTGCTTGCGGATGGCATTTCAGAATCCCCCCAAAAACGGTCGGCGGAGGTTGTAGGTTCCCCCTTCAACCTCCGCCGATTCTTTTTCCGCCGCTGCAAGCCCCGGCCTACCGCGGAGGACCCATGCGGAGGATCGACAGCTGCATGGCGTGAGGCCGCCCACCCCTTGATCCATGAGCAAAAACCGCAGGTCACCCTGCGCCCCCCACTTCACGGCTTCTTGCTTGCAACATCCGCGCAGGCGCAGCGCCACTCGGAGTTGCCGCAGGGGGCGCATGTGGCGGTGTCGAAGTGGATGCGGGCGGTGATGGGCTTGGCGTCCGGGGCCGCTTTGTATTGCAGAATCAGCCATTCTCCTTCGCCGGGCGTGGACAGGGTGAAACCGGCGGCATCCCGGGCAATTTCCAGTTTCTGCGGCATTTCTCGGGTGCCAGCGGTGGCGGTGAGTTTCTGGGTGGTGGGCTTCACCGGTTTCATGTCCTTGTCGAGCAGGGCGATGTGGAGCTTGCCATCTTTCAGGGTGACTTCGCCGTGCAGGGTCTCGTCCGTGCTGAACTCGACAATGCGGCCCTTGTTAGGACCGAGCTCGATCCCCTCGTGGGCAAGGGCGACGCTGGCGGCGCTGGCGATGAGCGTGAACAGGAGCGGAATGAATTGGTTTTTCATGATAGATTAGATGTTAGGTTTTAACGAGCGGCCGGAGCGTCCAGCCTGAGAGATTTTTCCGCCGCCTTCCTGCCAATGAGGAAGAAGACTGCGGGAGTGACCACGAGGTCCAGCAGGGTCGAGGAGATCAAGCCACCGACGATGGCCACCGCCACGGGGTGGAGGATTTCCTTGCCGGGTTCACCAGGCGCGAGCACCAGCGGAATCAGCGCGATCCCGGCGGCAAGCGCGGTCATGAGCACCGGCACAAGGCGCTCCAGGGTGCCCCGCGTGATCAGCGCGATGCCGAAGACTTCGCCCTCGTGACGCATCAGGTGCAGGTAATGGGAAATCATCATGATACCATTTCGCGCCGCCACCCCTCCGACGGCGATGAGCCCGACAAGCGTGGCGATGCTGATGTTGTCAATCATCCACCAAGTGAAAACCAGCGCTCCGGCGAGGGCGAGCGGGAGATTGAGCATGACTTGCAAAGCCAGCGAAAGGCTGCGGAAATAGCCTGTCAGCAAAATGGCGGTGACTCCGGCGACCATGGCGAAGAGCGCGAGAATCCGCTCCGATGCCTGCTCCCGGGCGAGGTATTCCCCCTCGAAACGCAGGGTGTAGCCATCGGGAAGCTTGACCTTTTCCGCGACAGATTGCTGCCAGTTTTTCACCAAGGATTCCAAGTCACGCTCGGCCGTGTTCGCACCGATGACGATGCGGCGCTGGCCGTTCTCGCGGTTGATGACGTTGGGGCCGCTGACCTCGTGAACCTCCGCGACGAGCGCGAGCGGCAGGTGGCGGCCATCGGGCGTTTGGATCAGGAGCTCGCCGATCGTCTCGGGCCAGGTGCGCCAGCTCTCGGGCAGGCGCATGATCAATCCCACGCTGGCCTCGCCCTCGCGGAGATCCCCTAACAGCGATCCGCCTAACAGCCGTGAGACCTGGCTGTTGATGGCGCCGGGCGAAAGCCCTTCGAGCCGGGCGCGGGCACGGTTCACCTCGATGCGGATTTGGGGGATGGCCACTTGGGCTTCCAAGTTGATGTCGGTGAGGCCGGGGACGCCTTGTCCGGCCTCCTTGACCTGGGTGCCGAGGCGGCGGAGGACATCGAGATCCGGGCCGTGGATCTTGACGGCGATCTTGGCAGAGACTCCGCTGAGCATGTGGCTAAGGCGGTGGCCGATGGGTTGGCCCACGTTGACGAAGGTGCCGGGGACGCCTTTCAGCTGGTCGCGGATTTCCGCGAACACTTCCTCGCGGTTGCGGCCGCCTTCATGGAACTCGACGTCGAACTCATTCACGGAGACCGGCATGACATGGTCATCCCGCTCCGCCCGTCCGGCGCGGCGACCGATGGTTTTGATCTCCGGGATTTGCAACAAGAGCTCAACGGCTTTTTTGCCGATTTCATTGGATTGTTTTAAAGAGGTCCCCGGCGCACTGGCGAAGGAAATGGTGGCACTACCCTCATTGAAGGTCGGTAGAAACTCCTTGCCCATGCCCGGATAAAGCATGGCGGCTCCGACAACGAAGAGGACCACCAACCCGATGACCACGAGCGGCGCGGCGAAGGCGGCACGTAGAAACGTGGCTTTTGTGAAGGCCTTGAGTCCCCGCACCAGAGGTCCCTCGCGGTGCGGCTTGCCCTCCTTCGGCTTCAAGAGAAACGAGCAAAGTACGGGAATCACCGTAAGTGAGACCACGAAGGAGGCCAGCATGCTGACGATGGTGGCAATGGCAATGGGGCGGAACAGACGCCCTTCCAAACCTGCCAGACCCAGTAGCGGGATGAAGACCAGCACGATGAGGATCGTGGCGTAGAGAATGCTGGAGCGGACCTCGCTGGAAGCCGCTGCGATGACCTCCAGCCGTGGCCGTGGCTCGGGCAGCGAGGCATTCTCCCGCAGCCGCCGGAAGACGTTCTCCACATCCACGATGGCGTCGTCCACCACCATTCCGATGGCCACGGCGATGCCGCCCAAGGTCATGCTGTTCACGCCGGTGCCGAACCATTTGAACGTGAGCAGCGTGATGGCGAAAGAAAGCGGGATGGCTGTCAGGGTGATGAAGGTGGTGCGGAGATTGAGCAGGAAGAGGAATAGAATGAGAGTGACCATGATGGCGCCGTCGCGAATGGCCTCCTTCAAGTTCCCCACCGCGTGTTCGATGAAGTCCCCCTGTCGGAAAAGGATCCCAGCTTCAACTCCGGCTGGCAGGCCGGGACGGAGATCTTCGAGGGCTTTTTCAATGGCGGCGGTGAGCTTCAGGGTGTCGAAGCCGGGTGCCTTGTCGATGCTGAGCACCACGCCGGGGCTTTCTTGGTGGTCCCCCTCGAAGGCGATGGCGGCGTCTCCGCGCATGGTGGCCACGCCGAACTTGACCTTGGCGACGTCAGCGATGGTGATGAGGCGGTCACCGACGCGCTTGATGATGGCTGCGGCGATGTCCTGGGGATCCGCAGTCATGGCCAGGTTGCGGACCATGATTTCCCGCGGGCCGGACTGGAGGTAGCCGCTTGTGGCATTCCCCGCAGAGAGGGAGACGGCGGATTCGAGTTCTTCCAACGACACCCCTTCCGCCTGCATTTTCAGAGGATCCGGCTCGACATGAACCTGCTTGACCCCGCCGCCAATGGCGAGGACCTCCGCGACGCCGGGGATGCTTTGCAAGCGCCGGGCGACCGTCCACTCGGCGAAGGTGCGGAGATCCATCGGGGCGATGGCGTGATCCTTCGAGCGCAGGCCCACGAGCAGGATTTCCCCCATCAATGACGAGACCGGGGTCATGCCGGAGCGGGTATCCGGCGGCAGTGAGACGGTTTGCAAGCGCTCCTGGACCAGTTGGCGCGCCTTGTAAATGTCGGTCCCCCAGGCGAACTCGACGAAGACCAAGGATAGCCCGACGTCTGAATTCGAGCGCAGGCGGTCGAGGCCGCCAACGCCTAACAGGCTATTCTCCAGTGGGCGGGTGACGAGTGTTTCGACTTCCTCAGGGGCCAGGCCGGGTGCCTCCGTGAGCACGGTGACGGTGGGCTTGGTCATGTCTGGCAGGACTTCTACGGGAAGTTCCGTAGCTGTGCGCAGGCCTAACAAAAGCACAAGCAGTGCCACAGCCATGACAAGCGCCCGGTTCTTGAGGGAAAAGCGGATCAGGTGGTTCAGCATAGAATGAGGTTGACGCGTGATAGCGGTGATAGCATGGGGTGCTTCTGGCTCAGTTGTTGGTAAGAAACATTCCTGAAGAGCTGGCGAAGCAGCTGAAGTTGCGTGCGGCGGAGCACGGAGTTTCCGCGGAAGAAGAGCACCGGCGGATTTTACAGGAAGCGCTGGTCCCGGCCTTGGGGGGGATGAAGGAAAAGCCGACGCTCTTTGACCGCATCAGGCAGCTGGGAGAAATCGCACCGGACTTCGAATTCGAGTGCGAACGCCGGACTTGGGAAAGACGCGGGGTGGATCTCTGATGCGCTACCTGCTTGGTACGAATTTCATTTCCGACCTGCGCAAGGGGGGCCGGGCAAACCGTGGAGTCCAAGCTTGGGCCATGGGGAATGATCCGGCCCTGTGTAGTTTGAGCGTGGTCACCCTTGCGGAGATCCGCAAGGGCATCGAAGACAAGCGGCGCACCGATAGCAGACAGGCGCACGCCGTCGAACAATGGCTCGTGGCGATACGGCACGAGTATGCGGCAAACATTCTTCCCATCACCACGGACATCGCCGATCGCTGGGGCTGCTTGTTGTCGCGGACGCAGCTGCCGCCTCAAGATTGGATGCTGGCGGCAACCGCGCTGGAACATGGACTGACCGTGATCACCCGTAACGTGGCTGACTTCGAGGGCAGTGGTGCGCGTTTCTATAACCCTTGGAAGTGATCTTAGGAGGGTCATGCTGTTTTTCCCGGGCGGGTGTTGCGGGTGAAGATGCTGGCTAACAGAAGCAGTAAAAGAACCCCGCAGGCGATGGCGAGGAAGAGCACCAGTGGCCCTCCTCCGTCGTGGGGATGATCGTGGTGGTGGTCTCCCCCAGCGGCGGCGATTTCTTCTTTGGACATCTCGGTGCCATCCTCATTGTGAGGGTGGCCGTGGGCGGCATCGAGCGCTTCCTTGAGCGAGGCGCTGCCTTTTCCAGCAAAAGAGAGGGCGTAGGAACCCTTCAAGACCACCTCGTCGCCCGGGAACAGCCCAGTGATGATTTCCACCCGTTCGCCGCTGGTTTCGCCGACTTTCACAGGCACGCGGACGAAGGCGTTCGCGAGCTCGTAGTCCTTGATGAAGACGAAGCGATTCGCGCGATCTCCCTGGAGGGCGTCACGCGGGATGCTGAATACGCCTTCGCGCTTCGCGGTGATGAGGGAGAGCTCGGCCCTCATGCCGGGGCGTAACTTCAAGTCGGGATTCGGCAACACGAAGATGGCATCCACCGTGGCGCTTTGACTTCCATCCGCAGGGCCGAGCCGTAAAAACGACGCCGCCCGCTCGCCGGTGCCGAGCGCGGGGATGCGGACGCGCGCGGTGAGGCCGTCCTGAAGGATGGCCGCCTGATGCTGGGGGACACGGGCGACCGCCCAGACCTGGGTGAGATCGAGGATCTCCATCAACTCCTCGTCCGGCTCGACCGGTGCTCCGAGGTGGCCGTCCGAGCGGGTGACCAGGCCATCAGCCGGGGCCTTGAGCTCGATGACCGGCGGCGGTTCGCCGGGTTGGCGGCTCTCCATGCGCAGGAGGACATCGCCTTTTTTTGCAAATTCGCCTTTGTGAATTCCCACCTCAATGATTCTGCCGGGGACGCGGCTGGAAAGCACCGAGTGGCTTTCACAGGTGTGTTCGATTTCGCCGAGCACCACGATGGTGCGCTCGAACGGGGATTCCTCCACGGCGATGGTCTCGATGCCGAGATTGTTCACGCCAAGGGCATCAAGCACGACGGTGTTCTCGCCGCGGGGCGGGGCTGCGGTGGCAAGGGCGGTGGTGATGAGCAGTGCGGAGAGTGATGGAAATTTCATGGGGAAGGTGACTTAGCGAGTGGCGAGTGCCGTTTCGTGGCGGACGCGGGCGAGATGGAACTCGCGCAGGGCGTCGAGGCGGGCGGAGGCGAGCTGGATACGCTTCCCGCGGGAGCGAAGCACGGATTGCATTTCTCCCTGGCCGCTGCGGAAGGTTGCCTCTGCCAGGCTGACTTGTTCGACGGCCAGCGGAAGTAGCGAGGTGTCGATTTCATGGATCATCTTCATCCACGCTTCCATCTCAGCCCTTGCACCTTCGGCCTCCATGAGGATTCCTCGGCCGAGGGCAAGGGCTTCTTTTTCTTTACGGATTTTCCGGGATTCGGCTTCATGGATCGCGCCCTCGTTCTTGTTCCAGAACGGCAGCGCAACCTTGAGCCGCAGGCCGAGGATCGCTTCGTCCCGAACGCCTTCCGGAGCATCCTCGATCCGCTCGGCGGCGGTGAAGATGCCGCCTTCGACATCGTCATAGCGGCGGGCTCTTTCGAGGGCCACACCTTGCCCGGCTGCCTGCGCATCGAGCTTGGCCATTTGGAAATCGGGACGTTTTTCTGGGTCCGTTGCGGGGCTTGGCAGAGTGGGAGGAGGAAGCGTTCCTCCGACGCTGAGCGCCGCGCCGGGAAGCATCCCTAACAAAGGCTTGAGTTCGCCAACCTGGGCGGCTTCAGCCGCGTCAAGCTGGCAGATTTCAATCGTGAGACTTGCGGAATCCAGCTTTGCCTGTCCTGCATCCAGCGCGGACCCTTCGCCCTTTTTGGCGGAAGCTGATAGAAACCCGATCCATTCGTGCGAGAGTGCGGATTGTTCGCGGAGGAGATCGCGGCGCTGGCGGGTCGCGAGGATCCTGACCACGGCCATGCGGGCTTTGCCGCTGAGTTGGCGCTCGATTTCACGCACCTCAGCTTGCGAGGCCTCCAGCTGGGTCAGCGAGATGCTTTTTTCCAATCGGAGCCTGTCGGTGATTGGAAATCGTTGTGAGATCCCGATTTCGATCCTTCCCTCGCGGAAGCGTGAGTTGTGTTCCACGCTGGTTTGGAGATCCGGGTTGGCAGGGCGGCCGCTCTGGTTCATGCGGCCGACGGCTTCTTGGATCAGAAGACGTGCGGCGGCTAAATCCGGGTTCTGAGCCCGGACCCGTCCGCCAACACTCGCGAGCGAGACAAGCACGGAAGGCTCCGCGTGCAGCGGCAGGATGAGGGTGGCACATGCCACGAAAATTCGTTTGAGAAAGAGATGCATCGGATACGGATGGAAAAACCTGAGGGATCACCCCGCTAAAAATCGCATGGTTTGATGACAACGAGCCGTCAGGGCACGTTGGAACGCTAAGAACGTGCGCTCAGATCAACGGTGGTTTTTCCGTCTGCAAACACGGGCTTTCGGGCGCGGATTCGCGCTCTCCCGAGATTTCCAATCGATAGAAGTCCGGAACAGGAAGTCGCCAAAAGAGATCGCCTTCGACACTCAGGGGTAGAGCGTGCTGGCATCCGCAATCATGATGATGATGGTGTGACTCTTGCGGACCCGAGTCGTGATCCGCGCCGGACCGTTCGGACAGCTTGGAAGGATGGGCCGTCTTACAGCAGGAATGATCCATCAGCTGCGCCGTTT
Organism: uncultured Verrucomicrobiota bacterium; assembly: GCA_937867415.1. Classification (GTDB taxonomy): domain Bacteria; phylum Verrucomicrobiota; class Verrucomicrobiia; order Verrucomicrobiales; family Akkermansiaceae; genus Luteolibacter. The sequence continues at coordinate 14,544 of CALMKO010000247.1, forward strand.
GGGTTCCATGGAATTCAGAGGCGAAGGCCCGGGCACCCACCCCGGCCATCATCCATAAAATCATGATCCATGTTCCAAATGTTTTCAAAGCGCGGTTGATTCATCGCCCCGCGATTGGGAAAATGCAAGCCAATACGCACCCGCAAATCGAGGATGCGTTTGGGGAGAAGGACGCTCTCCCCGCATTCAATCTTGTCAAAAACCGCCCTTCCGCCAGTATCCGAGAATGCTAGAAAAACTGCGCGCGGCGGAAGTTTGGATTTTTCTCGGGTTGATCGTTTTGGTCAACGTGGCGTTCATTTCTGGCATTCATTTCGGCATCCTGCCGGAGCGACTCTACATGTTGGGTCGTTTCGCGCTTCTCGGCGGAACTCTGGCAGCGGTGGTTTTCATTTTCCGCGGGTGGGCCGGAGTATTGGAACTGCTGCGACCGATGCTCGTTTGGAGGGTTTTTCCCGGCTGGCTTCTATTCGCCGTGCTTTGGGCGCCTTCGCTCTGCATCTTGTTTTTGCTCGGGAAAAGCCTGCTAACCGGAACCCATGCTTTGGTTCCCAGCTTTGAAACCGTCGCGATGCCCAAGATCATGCTCACCGTTCTCATCGCTTCGTTTGTCGGGGAAATCGTGTGGGTCAGCTACGCCATCGGGCAGCTTTCAAAACGCTTCACCACGCTGGTGGCCTGTCTCATCGTCGGCAGCTTCTGGACCGCCTGGTGGGTGCCGATTGTGATTCTTCAAATCGGCGTGATCCCGGATCTACCGCTCGGAGGCCTGTGGATCAGTATGTTAGGAGTGGCGACAATCTGCGGGTTTGTCTATGCCAAAACCCGCAGCGGATTGGTGGTGCTGTTGATGCAATTCACGTTCAATTCCTCGTTGTTGGTATTTCCGGTAACTCCGAGTTCCGGGGGTATTCCTACGTTTTGGATTTTTTCCGCGTTCTATCTGTGCGTGGCGGTACTGCTTCATGTGATCTTCGGGCCACGCCCCTTGTTGAGACGCAGCGCTTGAATACGCCACCTCATTCATCGCGGAGGTTGAATCCGGGCCCGCCCTCTGACCATGCTGCGGCATGAACACCCTTTCAGCCTTGCGCGCCGGCCACCTGCGCGGGATCACCCGCCTCGATCTCAGCGCGGACTTGAGCGCGTTTCCCGAGGAGATTTTCACGCTGGCGGACTCGTTGGAAATCCTCAATCTATCCGATAACCGGCTCACCAGCCTGCCAGACGATCTTCACCGCCTGAAGAGGCTCAAGGTCCTGCTGTGTCTCGACAATCAGTTTGATCATCTGCCTGAAGTGTTGGCAACTTGTCCTCACTTGGAAATGATCAGCTTCAAGGCCAATCAAATCCAAACGGTGGCAGGCACCGCGCTTCCTAAGAAACTGCGGTGGCTCGTACTGACGGACAACCTCGTGCGCCATCTGCCCCCGGAAATCGGTGAGTGCACGCATCTGCAGAAGCTGATGCTCGCCGGAAATCAGTTGCAAACCCTTCCGGCCGAGATGGTGAACTGTACCAATCTTGAACTCGTCCGTCTGGCTGCAAATCGCTTTGAAACCTTCCCCGAATGGCTTTTCGAATTACCCCGCCTGGCGTGGCTGGGTCTTGGCGGGAACCCCTGGACGATGAATCACGCCAGCGGTGAGGCGGCCATCGACTCGATTTCATGGAGCGATCTGCAAGTGACAGACGTGTTGGGGCAAGGCGCTTCAGGCGTCATCTATCAGGCGGCCTGGCGTAAGGACCATCCAGGAAACTCGCATCAGGTGGCGGTGAAGATTTTCAAAGGCGAGATGACCAGTGACGGGTTTCCCGATAGCGAGATGGCGATGTCGGTCGCCGCGGGAAAGCACCCGAACCTGATCGAAGTTCTGGCAAAGGTGTCGGAACATCCGGAGCAGAAAATGGGCTTGGTAATGGCTCTGGTGAGCCCGGCCTACTCAAATCTCGGAGGGCCGCCGAGCTTGGATTCCTGCACGCGAGACTGCTATCCGGCCGGGCGGAAATTCGCCCTTCCGGAGATTCTGAATATCTCCCGTGGCATGGCATCTGCGGCGACGCATCTCCACGGGCGCGGCTTGATGCATGGTGATTTCTACGCGCACAACTGCCTGCGCGATCCGCAGGGGCGCTGCCTGTTAGGGGACTTTGGAGCAGGATTCCCTTACCCCCGTGAGGTGGACTTGGAGCGGATCGAGGTGCGGGCATTTGGTTGCCTGCTTGAAGAGCTGCTAGAGCGTGGGCGGTTCGGCCCCGCAGATGGAGCGGCCGTGGAGGCCTTGTGGGAATTGCAGCGGAAGTGTGTGTTCGAACTCGTGCCCCGGAGGCCGCTCTTTTCGGAAATATCATCCACGCTCGACATGCTTTGAGCGTCTCTGGTGAAGCGTCAGAAACAGAAATACCAAGCACTCGACCTCCAGGCGCGCTCTTCAGATTAGAACCCCCAGCGAAGCCCGACATGATAGGTACGTGGGAAGGCGGGGCCGTAAACGTAAGCCGCATCTCGAAAAGCTCCCCGCTCGAGATCATCCTGAATATCATCTAGCAGATTTTTGATCCCAGCCGTCAAAGTCAGGGTCTGGGTGTCACTCAATGCGATCTCACGACTCACCCCCACATCAAGATTGAAGAACCATGGGGTCTCCACCAAGCGATTGCCGACCAGCTGGCCGGCTGCATCCGATACAATGTGGGGGACATCCATCGGACCTGTGATCTTCGCTCCGAGGAACACGTCGCACCACTCGCTTGTATAAAAAAAGCGCAGTAATCCAAGGCTCTCCGGAGTGCGCAGATAGCGACTTGCAAAAATCGGATTGTCAAAAGGATCAGCGAGTGAGTCATCGCCCAAGACCAACTGCTCTTCGTGAAAACTCGCTCGCTGCTCGGTCCAGGAAAGCTCCATGCGCCATGCCTCGTTGGGACGGTAGCCCAAGTTCAGCTCGACACCGGCGATGCCCGAGTCGCCGCCATTCTCCTTGAGGAACTCGCGCACGCCACTCGTCGCGGGATCGTCACTCGCCACCAGAGAGAATGAATCACTCAGCCAGGTATGAAAGGCGTTGACCTCCAGGCGCCAGCGTTCGTCGATCTGCCACTCCGGCGCGACTGATAGCGTGACTGATGATTCTTCACGCAGATCGGGCGCGTTCCGGACCGCGCTCAGGTCACCTCCCACGCTGGCAATATGGAGATCTTCATCGAACACTTCCGGTGCTCGAAATCCCCAGCTCAACGAGTTGCGCACCCGCAGATTCTCGGTCGCTTGAATCAGTAGATTTGCCCGCGGGGATAGGACTGGATCTGGAATTTCTGAGTGAAAATCGGCCCTGGCACCATACTCGGCGGTATAGACTTCATTCCACTTCCAGCGATGTTGGAAAAGCACTCCGAGGTCCGTGTAAGTCTCATCAAGAAAGCGCCCCACCGCCGCTTGTTCGTCAATCAGTTGCTCGTGCCTGTACTGCAAGCCATAGGTGAACCGGTGTTGCTCGGATAGATCGTGAAACAGCAAGGTGTCGATGAAGTGCAGATCACTGGATGTCGCACCGAATCCGCGCTGCGAACTCCATGTGGGATCGAAAAAAATGGAACCCGGATCCGGCGAACCCAGAGCCGCCGTGCCGCCGTAGTATGAATCACGCCGAGTTGCCGAATACGCGTAAGCAGTCTGCAATCTGAGGTTGTCCGCCAGCTCCTGCTCCCATTTCAGGGTCGCTACCTGCCGGAAGGTGAAAATCTCTTCCGCAATCTGCGCTAAATTCGGCGGGCCGGCGAAGGCGGCTCCCGCTTCGCCACCACGACGCCCTTCATCGGAAGCGAAGTAATCGAAGGTCCACTTGGTTTCATTGCGTGGCTTCCACGTTGCACGCAAGCCACCGGACGCTAGCTCCCGCTCGGATACGTCCGTAAAACCGTCTTCATTCAAATCGACCGCTTGGATGGTATCGAAGTTGCCAAACACGCTCACGGCGGCCCTCTGATCCGGCGAAACCCAGTCGTAAACGCCGAAAACCCCGGGATTGACCGTACCTCCCACCTGCTGCCCCTCCATCACCGCCCCATTCATCTCAAGCATCCCTCCGGTGCGCTCCGGCTCGCGCGGAATCAGATTGATCACCCCTGCCACCGCACCCGGGCCATACAGGGCCGAACCACCGCCCTTGACCACTTCCACCCGCTCAATCAACCCGGTCGGGATTTGCTCGATCCCATACACGCCCGCCAAGCCGGAAAAGGTCGGTAATCCATCTGCCAGAATGGCGATGTAACTCTGCGGCAGGCCCAGCATTTGAATCGACTGCGGATTGCAGTTCGAACAGGTGGTCTCGACACGGATACCCGGTGAGTATTCCATGATCTGCGCCAAATCACGCGATGAACTGCTTTCGATCATCTCACGCTCGATCAATTCCGTTCTCACGGGCGCATCTTTCAATGGCTCGGCATAGGCCGAGCCCGTCACCACCATCGCGTCCAGAACTTCCGCAGTGGCGCTTGCTGCGGATTGCGCATTTGCTGAAACATCCCACGAAAACCCCGCTGCGAGGGTCGTCACTATCGGCCATAGATTCAAAAACTTAGTCATGACACTAAAAATTAGCCTCAGCTAATAATATTGGTCAAGCGCAAGTTTTTAGGCGCAGGAAGACTCTGGCGCGGAGGCTGCCGGCCAAGGAACGGGCCACGGTCAGAGCGACGCGGCGGAGCTGCGCAGCGCGTAGGGACTTATGAGCTGAGCTCGTCTTCGACAAATTCTTCGACAAGGTCAGGCAACTCGCCGAGGGCTTGGTAAAGATCTTCTTCAATGCTGGCGAGATAATCGGCTTCCGTTTCGCTGTACTCGTCACGGTCGGCATTCCGCGTCTGACACCACTGGCTCGCGTTGAGCACATCGACCATGGAAGTCGAGCCGATGAGGTCAAAGGAGTTGATGATCCGGGAGTGGTTGAGCGGAGTCTGCCAAAACTCATGCAAGCCGTCACCTTCCGGATCGAGCAACTGGACCGTCTCGACCACATCCATCAGCGCGCGCTCCTCACGGCTTAATCCACCTTCCGCGGATTTCTCTTCAAGCCGGTCAATCAGCAGTGTGATCTCGTCATCCCATTCAATCGGTTCGTATCCAAAGGTCATCGGGGCGCAGACTTGGAGTTGATCCATGGCAGGGTCAAGCCGGATTTGAAGCCCTGTAAGAATCCATCGCAATCCGCTAGCGGCCCCGAAGACGACAGCCATCCCGCCTCACACTCCGAGGGTTTTTCATGCATCAATTCCATGGGCATCATGGCCATGATGCGCACCTTGATCGCTCACTCATGACCCCGGATCGTATCTTCAGCCGGGTGCCATTCCACGTGGGGCGCTGCGCATCTCGCGGAGCTTGGAGAAAAAATCGGTGCAACCGGCAAACCCGCTTACGGATGTCCGGTCGATGATTCATCCATGAGCCATTTGCATGCGCATTCCCGAGGCCCCGCTGGAATCCACCGCCCTCAAGCGGCTTTGGCGGGCCTGACCGAGTGGGTGCCAGCGGGGGTGGAGGACGTCCCGAAATTTGCATGTCGCTTAATGGCCGGAGTTACGCTTGAATCCAGTCCATCTGGAATGTCCCTCGCCAAACGCCGTAAACTGACACCCGATGATTACGAACGCGGAGTCCTCGCCGCGGATGTAAGCATCCTTTCCCGCGCCATCACCCTCGTGGAGAGCAACCACCCGGAACACGAGGCACTCGCTCAGGAGTTGTTAGCCCGCCTGATGCCCAAAACAGGAAACTCCATCCGGGTGGGTATCACCGGTGTGCCGGGCGCAGGCAAGAGCACCCTCATTGAGTTGTTAGGGTGCCAACTCTGCGAAATGGGTCATCGCGTCGCAGTGCTCGCGGTCGATCCCAGCAGCAGCGTGACCGGCGGCAGCATCCTGGGTGACAAGACCCGGATGCAGAACCTCGTGCGGGAAAAAAATGCCTACATCCGGCCCTCACCATCGGGGGGCTCCCTCGGCGGCGTAGCGCGCAAAAGCCGCGAGACCATGCTGCTCTGTGAGGCAGCTGGCTACGATGTCATCCTGGTCGAGACCGTAGGCGTCGGACAAAATGAAATCACCGTCCGCTCGATGGTGGATTTTTTCCTGCTGATCATGATCGCCGGGGCCGGAGACGAGCTCCAGGGGATGAAAAAGGGCGTAATCGAAATCGCGGATCTTCTCGCGGTGAACAAGGCGGATGGTGATGGGATCACCCGTGCACGACACGCCTCCACCGACTACAGCCGCATCCTGCACATCCTCCAGCCTGCCACTCCCGGTTGGAAAACCCGTTGCGTCACCTGTTCCGCCCGGATTCCTGAAACGGTCACCGCCATCTGGGAGACCATCCAGAAGTTCGTCTCCACCACCCGCGGGTCCGGGACCTTCCAGGCTCGCCGCGAACAACAGGCGACCAAGTGGATGCACGCACTCATTCAAGATGAGCTGCAGCAGCGTTTCTTCCGTGATCCGCAAGTCCGGCAACTTCTCCCCGGAATCGAAAAATCCGTGGGCGATCAAACGCTTCCCGTCGTCACTGCCGTCCGCCAGATTTTAGAAGTTTTTCACCGCCCGCCCCCCTGATCAGCAATTCATGCGCGGCACTTGAGCCAATATGAAGCGCAGCCGCCCGGGAAAGTTGATACGGTCTCCCCATTCCAGCACCAAGCCTTATGCAACCTGTTACCTTTAACAATACCGTCCTCCGTGACGGCCACCAATCCCTGGCCGCCACCCGCATGACCACCGCCCAAATGCTGCCTGCCGCTTCCATCCTGGACAGCATGGGCTTCAGCGGCCTCGAAACGTGGGGCGGAGCCACGATCGACTCCTGTCTCCGCTATCTCAACGAGAACCCCTTCGACCGCCTCCGCGCGCTCAAAAAAGCCGCTCCCCTCACCCCCCACATCATGCTGCTGCGCGGCCAGAACATCGTCCAATACACCAGCTTCCCCGACGACATCGTCCAGGCCTTCATCCGCGCGGATGCCGCCGCCGGGCAGGATGTCTTCCGCATTTTCGACGCGCTCAACGACACCCGCAACCTGATCACGGCCATCAAAACCGTGCAGGATTGTAAAAAACACGCACGCGGCGAAATCTGCTTCACCACCAGCCCCGTCCACACCATCGAGGCCTTCGTTAAAATGGGCATCGAGTTCGGGAAACTCGGCTGCGATTCCATCGGCATCAAGGACATGTCGGGCATCATCACCCCGCGCGTTGCGTATGATCTGGTCAAGGAACTGAAGCGCAAGGTGGGCCTGCCTGTCGTCCTTCACACCCACGACACCGCCGGCCTGGGCGCCTCTGCCTACCTCGCGGCCATCGATGCCGGCGTGGACATCGTGGAGACCTCCATCGCCCCGTTTGCGAATGGCACCGGCCAGCCGGACACGGTGCGGATGCTCGCTTTGTTAGAGGGGCACCCGCGCCGCCCTGACTATGATCCCGCCAAGCTTCAGGAACTGCGCCTGCACTTCGAGGAGGTCTATCAGCAACTTTCCAAGTTCACCAGCCCGGCCAACGAGCGGGTGGACTCGGACATCCTCGTCTTCCAGGTCCCCGGTGGAATGCTCTCCAACTTCCGCAACCAACTCGCGGAACAAGGCATGTCGGACAAGTTCGACGAAGTCGTCCGCGAGATCCCCGTGGTCCGCGAAGCACTCGGCTGGATCCCGCTCGTCACTCCCACCTCACAGATCGTCGGCACCCAGGCGATGATGAACATCAAGTTCGGCCGCTGGAAAATGATCTGCCAACCAGCGCAGGACATCGCCCTCGGAAAATATGGCAAAGCCCCCGGCCCCATCAATCCGGAAATCCTCGCACTCGTCGAAAAACAAACCGGCAAGAAAGCCGTCACGGAACGCCCGGCCGACCTGCTCTCACCCGGCCTCGAAGCCATCCGCAAGCAGTGCGCCGAAAAAGATCTCCCGACCGACGACGAGACCGCCGTGCTCTTCGCCATGTTTCCCCAACAAGTCGAAGCGCTCATCAAGGGAACTCCCGCACCCGAGTCCAAGCCCGCGCCCGCGCCCGCCAAGGCGGCTGCCGCGCCGCCACTTCCGCCAAACACCCGCGTCACCAGCAGTAAGAAAATGACCCTCAGTATCAACGGCAGCTCCCATGAGGTGCTGGTGGAAAAACTGAGCACCTAACGGAAAAATCCCGCGGGTTTACCCCAAAAACGGACGACGAATCCCCCTTGCAAGGACAATACTCCGATCCACCCTCGCGCATGTTCACCCGCGAGGTGAAATCAGATTTTTTTCCTCACTCATGCATCACCCGTGGCTTTCCAGAGTGACCGGCAGGATTTCACCCTTCCAAGCAGGCAGTCCCAAACACGGTGAACCCCGTGGACTGCTCGACTTGGATGTCGAGAAGCTGGCCCGTGAGGCGCTCGGGATCCCCATCGAAGATCACGATCTTGTTCTGCACCGTGCGCCCCGTAAGGCGCGCCGCATTGTTCTTGGACGGCCCCTCGCAAAGCACCTGCTGGCGGGTGCCCACAAGCGCCGCATTGCTGGCGATCGCCAAGCGATCCACCACCGCTAACAACCGCTGGTTGCGATCCTCCTTGACCACCTCCTCTAACTGCCCGTCCATCTCAGCGGCCGGCGTGTTCCTGCGCTTGGAATAGCGGAAAACGAAGGCGTTGTCGAACCGGAGCCGCTCCACCGTGGCGATGGTCGCTTGAAAATCCTCCTCCGTCTCACCCGGAAAGCCGACGATGATATCCGTCGTGATCGCCAAGCCCGGACGCGCGGCCTTCATTTTTTCACAGATCTCAATGAATTTCTCGTTTTTATACGGCCGCCGCATCTCCCGTAGGATCCGGTCCGAGCCACTTTGCATCGGAAAATGAATGTGGGAACAAAGCTTCGGCAAATACGTGAACGCCGCCACCAGATCATCCCGGTAGCCGATCGGATGCGGCGAGGTGAAGCGGATCCGCTCGATCCCCTCCACTTCATGCACCGCTTCTAACAATTGCACGAACGGCGACTTCCCATCGACCTTCGGAAACTCGGTGCGCCCGTAAAGATTCACAATCTGGCCTAACAGCGTCACCTCCTTCACCCCGTGGGCTGCCAGGTGGCGGACTTCCCCGACGATTTCAGCAATCGGCCGCCCACGTTCCTTGCCGCGCGTGTCCGGCACGATGCAGAAGGAGCAGCGCATGTTACAACCCTGCATGATTGAGACAAAAGCGGACGCCTCATGTTTCTTGGGCACGTGGTCGCGGATGGTGTTCTGCGAGCCTTCCTCCTCCGCCGTATCACAGACGCTCGTGCCGTGCAGGGAGTATGCGGGCTCATCCATGCGGGCCTCCAACCGGCGCTTCAGGATGCCATCCACGTATTCGAAAACCTTGTGATACTTCTGCGTGCCCACCACCACATCGAGCTTGGGCAGAGTTTGGAAAAGCTCCTCACCGCGCGACTGCGCCATGCAGCCCATGAACCCGTAAACGACGTGTTTACGGTCACGCCCCTTGTGGATCAGGTTGCCCATCTTCCCGAGCGCCTTCTGCTCCGCCTGATCCCGCACCGAGCAGGTGTTGATGAGCACGGCATCCGCCTCGTTTTCATCGGTCGTCACCGTGTAGCCGCCTTCGCTGAACATTTTCACGACTTGCTCAGAGTCGCGCTCGTTCATCTGGCAGCCGTAGGTTTTGACAAATACCTTGGGCATCTTCTGGAAAAAATGGGTTCTCAGACGAGCGTCAGGCGCGCGTCGGACTCAATCTTCGCCGTAAGCTCCGGCCAGCCGTTCGCAACCTGCATGTTGAAACAGTGCAGGTAAACGGTCAGCAACTTGGGATCGAAGACGTCCACCAACCGGTCAATCGTGGCACTCAACCGCTCCCCATCCAGCTTCTTCGGCAGATCTCCCACCACCGAGCCCTTGCCGTCGTGCGGGATGCCCATGCCGTCGCAGAACATCGCAAGCAGCGACTGCTGGCCAGCCATCAGATAGGCTTGCAGAAGGTGCTCACCAATCGTATTGCAAGCATTGATCTTCAATGTCTTGTGAATCCATGCGTATTGCTCGGCCATCGATTTTTTCTCGATGAACACGGGGCGGAGCTTGCGGTTGGTGGCGAGAGTGGCGACGGCGGACTTGTAAACATTCCGGTCATTGGCACGAAACCAATCAAGGATTTGAGTCACAAGGGCGGGGTCAACGGCTGAGTAGAGTTCGTGGGCTTTCACGGTAGGAAATTGAATGTCGGGGCGAGGAGTCAAGGTGGTCAGCGGCCCCATGGCAAGGGCAGAGACGCGAAAAGGATCCGAAGTGGAATTTGGCTTCCCGCAGCGCCACGGAAGCGCCATCCTCTGGCGAAATGAATCAGAAACCGCAACTCGTCGTCGATGATCCCTGGCTGGAACCCCATCAAACGGCCATCGAGCGGCGGATGGCACAATTTTCAGACACCCTCGCTGCCATCGAGGGCGAATCCAAGACCCTCGCCGCCTACGCCACCGGCCATAAATTCACCGGCATTCATTTCCATGCGCCCACCCAGCAGTGGACCGTCCGAGAGTGGGCACCCGCCGCACAAGCCGTCTCCCTCATCGGAGACTTCAACAACTGGGACCGCGAGGCACACCCGCTGGCCTCTTCCGAGTGCGGCGTCTGGTCCCTCCATCTCCCCGCCTCAGCGCTGGCCCACGGACAGAAGGTCAAACTCCACGTCGTCGGCGCAGACGGTTCGCGGCGGGACCGCATCCCGGCCTGCATCCGCAGGGCCGTGCAGGACCCCACCACCCATGACTATTGCGGCCAGATCTGGAACCCTCCGCAGCCTTACGTTTGGAAAAATGACTTCGACCCCGCCTCCCTCAGCGCGCCGCTCATTTATGAATCCCACGTCGGCATGGCCGGCGAGGAACCCCGCGTCCACACCTACCGCGAATTTGCAGATGCCGTCCTGCCACGCATCGTCAAGGCGGGCTACAATACCGTCCAACTCATGGCCGTCCAGGAACATCCATACTACGCCTCGTTCGGCTATCACGTCTCATCGTTTTTCGCCCCCTGCTCACGATTCGGCACCCCAGAGGATTTGAAATACCTCATCGACACCGCCCACGGCCTCGGACTCGCCGTCCTGCTCGATGTGGTCCACTCACACGCCATCAAAAACATCGCGGAGGGACTCAACAATTTCGACGGTTCCGGGCACCAGTATTTCCATGATGGCCCCCTCGGCGACCACCCGGGCTGGGACTCCAAGTGCTTCGACTACGGCCGCCCAGAGGTCCGCCAATTCCTCCTTTCCAACGTACGCTACTGGCTTGAGGAATTCCGCTTCGACGGCTTCCGCTTCGATGGCGTCACCTCCATGCTCTACTATTCCCGTGGCAATAAATCCTTCGGAAATTATGACGACTACTTCGGCAGTGATGCGGATGACTCGGCCATCCTCTACCTCAAACTCGCCTCTACACTCATTCAAGATATCAAACCCGGAGCCATCGCCATCGCCGAGGACATGTCGGGGATGCCCGGCCTCTGCCGCCCGATCCGTGACGGCGGACTCGGCTTCTCCTTCCGCCTCGCCATGGGCATCCCCGACTACTGGATCAAGCTCCTCAAACACAGCCGGGATGAGGATTGGGACATCGGCGAGCTCTGGGGCATTCTCGCGAACCGCCGCTTCGGCGAAGCCACCATCGCCTACGCCGAGAGCCACGACCAAGCCCTCGTCGGCGACAAGACCCTCGCCTTCTGGCTCATGGACAAGGAAATGTATTGGCACATGGCCAAGCCGGACCCCCATCCCGTCATCGAGCGCGGCATCGCCCTCCACAAGCTCATCCGCCTCGTCACGCTCGTCCTCGGTGGCGAAGGATGGCTCAACTTCATGGGCAACGAGTTCGGCCACCCAGAATGGCTGGATTTCCCCCGCGAGGGCAATGGCTGGTCCTACCACTACTGCCGCCGCCAATGGTCGCTCGTGGACAATCCGGAACTCAAATACGACTGGCTCGCCGAGTTTGACCGCCAGCTGATGGACTTCGCCACCCGCTCCCAAGTCCTCAGCACCCCACCCGCACAACTCCTCCACCTCGACCACGAGCAGAAAATCATCATCGCCGAACGCGCGAACCTGATCTTTGTTTTCAATTTCTCAGTCGGTAACTCCAACTTCGGATACCCCGTCCATGTCCCCGGCATCGAAACCCGATACCTCATCCTCGATACCGATCAGGCGGACACCGGCGGCCAAGGCCGCGTCGATCACTCGTTCAACTACCCCGTCGATCACTCATCCATCATGCGAATCTACACCCCGTCCCGAACCGGACTCGTTTTCTCCAAAAAACCCTAACACACCCCCTCATCATGCCCACCTTCACCGTAAACGCCGACTACGAAGAAAATGACAGCGACCCCATCCACCTCTCTCCCGGCGATGAAGTAACCGTCGGCCTCTCCGACCACGCCTGGCCCGGCTGGGTCTGGGCGACGGATCAAAATGGCAACGACGGCTACGTCCCGGAGGAAATCCTCGAACCCCTAGGCGAGGGGCGCTTCGCCGCGATGAGCGCCTTCGACCCCACCGTACTCACCATCAAGCGCGGCGACCTCATCGAGTCGCTCCGCCAGATCCACGGCTGGCACTGGTGCCGTAACGAGCGCGGCCAGGAAGGCTGGATCGCCGGATACCTGCTCAAGCCCTCCTGATCCGGCACAGACCACCCCCCTTGTCATGCACCAGGATTCCAAGTCTTTCTCCAACTTGTTTCTTGCCCATCGCACCCCTCTCTTGCACAAAGTAGACCCATGCCCGCTGGTAGCCTACTCACCTTGCTCGACGACATCGCAACCATCCTCGACGATGTCTCCATCCTTACCAAAAAAGCCACGGCCAAGACCGCAGGTGTTCTCGGGGATGATCTCGCACTCAACGCCCAACAAGTCAGCGGCGTAGTTTCAAACCGGGAACTCCCCGTCGTCTGGGCCGTGGCCAAGGGCTCCTTCGTCAACAAGCTGATCCTCGTCCCCCTCGCCCTTCTCATCAGCGCCTTCGCCCCATGGGCGGTCACACCACTGCTCATGATCGGCGGACTCTACCTCTGCTTCGAAGGCTGCGAAAAACTCGCCCATCACTTTTTCCATCGCCATGAAAAATCCGTAGAACAAGCCGGTGCAGAGATCCAAGCCCTCACCCACGACGCCAACCCCCAGACCGAGAAAGAACGCATCAAGGGAGCCGTTCGCACGGATTTCGTCCTTTCCGCGGAAATCATCGCTATCACCCTCGGTGTCGTCGCAGGACAAGATTTCCAACGCCAACTGCTGGTCCTATCCTCAATCGCGATCGTGATGACCGTCGGCGTTTACGGCTTGGTCGCGGGAATTGTGAAACTCGACGATGCCGGGCTCTACCTGACCCAGCGCCGCGGCGCGCTCCAACAACGCCTTGGCTCGGCGATCTTGTGGATCGCTCCGTTTCTCATGAAATTCCTCTCCATCGCGGGAACCGCCGCCATGTTCCTCGTCGGTGGTGGAATCGTCACCCATGGGATTCCACCCTTGCATCATGCCATTGCACACGCCGCCCAAGCCCTCCAGTCCAGCGGTGGGATCGCTGCCATCTTAAGCAAAATCACACCCTCCTTGCTCGATGGCCTCTGCGGCCTGATCGCGGGTTCCATCGTCCTGATTCTCTGGACAGGCATCCAAAAACTCCGTGGCCAAAAATCCTCCGGCAACGCTCACTAGACCACCAGAACCTCCCCCTCGCACCCACCGAAATTCTGATTTTCTTCAGTGACTTACTCACGCCGGCATGATTGCCTAACGGAAGTTCATCACTCCTCCGTCCAGGTTTTTGGGAATTCCCCTCCCGATGCGACCAAGGGCGGCAGCGTCCCAAGATCGAAGATCGCAAAGGTAGCGCGCTATCGCCGAGAGCGCAGCCAATGGACCCAAAGGTAGCGCGCTATCGCCGAGAGCGCAGCCAATGGACCCGCGAAAGAAAAGC
>CALMKO010000248.1 GCA_937867415.1 uncultured Verrucomicrobiota bacterium
GGCGGCGGGTTGGGCCGTGAGGGCGGCGGCGAGCTTTTTCTGGTATCCGGCTTCGTAGGCGGATTGCCAACGGGCGAGGGCGTGATCGTGGGTGGCGGATTGGGTGGCGGGCTTTAGGCTCTGCCAGGCCTTGGCGACCTGGGAGTCGCTGGCGAAGGCGTGGTGGAGGGCAGCGTCGTAGGCGAGGCGGATGGCGAGGAGTTCGAGCAGGGCGGGGTTGTCGTTGCCGCGCATGGAGTCCTCGCGCACGAGGTATTGGACATGACCGGCCCAGCCGGCGATGCTGGCGAGCTGGCGGTGGAGGAAGTCCGCCATTTCCACGCCTTCGGGTGCCAGGCGGCCGAGGCAGTGGGGGATGACGGCGGCGGGGTCACTGGGCAGGGCGCGGACGAAGGCGCGGAAGCCGCGCAGGCCGAAGCTCTCGGGCTTGCGGTCGTGGGAAGCGGCGGCCTGCCATGCGGCAAAGAGCCCGAGGTGCCGCCAGGGGGAGACCCAGGTCGTTTGGTTGCGGTCAAATTGGACGGCGCACCATTTTGAAATTTCCTCGGTGATGAAGTCGCGCCAGTGGGCGTGTGGCAGGTTCTGGTCGAGGATGTCGGCGAAGGTGGGAATGGGGTCGGCGGCGGTCGCTGCGGCGGTCGCTGCGATGGCGGCGAGGAGCTTTTCCCGCGTCCATTCGGCATCGGTGAAGGGGGCGAGGTCGGCCTGGGTGATGGCACCGCTTTGCCAAGCCGCGAGATAGGCCCCCGGGGTTTGCACCGGCGCGTGGCCGAGGGTGCGGCGCAGGGTGGCGCAGGCTTCGGGGAAGGGCTGGTCGCTGAAGCCCAGGAAAGGATTGACGGCGACGAAGTGTTCGAGCGGCCAGAGCGGTGGGATCCGCTTCAGGGCTTGGGCGATGGCGGGCTGGAGATCGGCGCTTGGTGCGGGCGCAGCGGCGGCGTGTGAAGGGGTCATGAAATTTTGGTTCGGTGGGAGTGGAGTGCGGCGATTGGGCAGGGGGAATCAGGAACGGGGCTTGGACGGCCAGAGGACGTTGAGCAGGCGGTTGGCGAGCGGACTGATGTAGAATCCGTTGAGGGCGTGGACGTAGAAGCGGCGTCCGAACGGGTGGGCCGAGGCACGCCAGAGCAGGGCCTGGAAGAGCGAGAGCGCGGTGAAGGCGAGGCCTACGAAGAGGGCGAGCCAGAGCGGGACGGGCGGGGCGGGCGGACCGGTGAGCAGGTGGCCGGCGATCATGTGCAGGCCGACGGCGGCGAGGGCGATCCCCGCCGAGGCGGTGAGCGCGCGAGCGAGGCTGCCGCGGTGGCCCGACCACGCGCGGGCGATCCCGTAGGCGAGCGCCAGTGCCGGCACGATCAGGAAGACGGCGGGAACGGAAGATGCGGCCGGAAGGATCGCATGCAAGCCGGTTGCGGCGGCGGCGACGAGGGCGATGCCGGAGAGCGTGCCGATGGCCAGGGCCGGGGTGGCGAGAGGGATGGCAGCGCGCGGAGTGGCACCGATGGTCGATCCGGCGCGCAGGAAGGCATGGGCCTTGTAGAGCGAGTGGGCGACGAGATGAAGCAGCGCCAGGCCCCAGGCTCCGAGTCCGCACTGCACCATCATGAAGCCCATCTGGGCGATGGTGGAGAAGGCGAGCGAGCGCTTTACGCCGGGCTGGGTGAGCATGACGACGGCACCGAAGACGGCGGTGAAGGTGCCGACGACAGCGAGCAGCCACATCGCACCGGGCGCAGCGGTGAAGACCGGGCTCATGCGCAGGACGAGGAAGCCACCGCCATTGATGATCCCGGCGTGCATGAAGGCGGAAACAGGCGTGGGGGTGTCCATGGTATCGGGAAGCCAGCTGTGGAAGGGGAACTGGGACGACTTGAGCATGGCGCCCAGGGCCAGCAGGAAAGCTGCGGCGGGGAGTCCGGCGTGCTTGCCAGCGGTGATCGACGCGACGAGCTCGTCAATGCGCCAGGTTTGGTGGCCCTTGTGGAGGAGAACGATGGCGGCGAGGAGCAGGAGTTCCGCCAAGCGGCTGTAAGTGAATTTTTTGCGGGCTGCGAAGACCGCGCCCGGGCGCTCAGGGTGGTGGAGCAGCAGGCGGTGAAGGCAGAGGCTGGTCGCGACCCATGCGCCGAGCAGGAGCAGCAGGTGATTGGAAACGACGAGGGTGAGCACGCAGCCGAGCGTGAGGCTCATCCAGGAAAGAAAGCGCGGCCGGGTGGGGTCGCCGTCCAAGTAACGAACGGCGAATCGCAAGACGACGCTGCCGAGGAAGCCGACGAGCAGGGTCATGGTGATCGCCAGCGAGTCGAAGCGGGTGAGGCCGGGGGCTGCCTTGGGCAGTAGGGCGAGGAGGGCAGCCAGCACGGTGGCGACTCCGGCGGCCGGGGTGATGAAGCTTTTGGCGTGACCGGGCAGGACGCGGGCAAGCGCACCGGCGAGCAGCGGAAGGGCAGGGATGGCGAGCGGATGGAGCAGGTCAGTGGTGGACATCTGGGCGGAGCATGGTGGAGTTTTGAATTTAAGGGAATGACATGGTTTTTATGGTCGCGTTAATTTTTCTAAAACGTAGGCTAGCCTCCGGACAAGCATGGACTTTCTCAATTACCACCATCTGAAGTATTTTCGGGCGATCGCGGTCGAGGGAAATCTAACAAGGGCGGCGCGGAAGCTGAATCTTTCGCCTCCCGCGCTGAGTGTGCAGCTGCGCCAATTGGAGGAGAGCATGGGTCACGTTTTGTTCGAGCGCTTGCCAAGCGGCTTGGCGCTGACCGAGGCCGGACGGGTGGCGCTGGACTATGCGAATACGATCGGGCGCGCGGGCGAGGAATTGATGGACGTGATGCGGCACCGCTTGGGCGCGAGGCGGCAGGTGCTGCGGGTCGGTGCGGTCGCCACGCTGTCGCGGAATTTCCAATTGGAATTCCTGATGCCGGCACTGAAGAGGACGGATGTCGAGCTGGTCCTGCGGTCCGGCTCGCTGGCCGAACTGCTCATCGCCCTGCAGACCCACGACGTGGACATGGTGCTGTCGAACGAGCCGGTGAAGCGCGATATCGAGCGCCCGTGGCATAGCCATTTGCTGGCCGATCAAGCGGTGGCCCTGGTGGGTGGGGCCGAGTGGAAGGCGAAGCGGCTGAAATTTCCGCGGGATTTCGGCGGGGTGCCGATGGTGCTGCCGAGCTTCGAGAATGCGACGAGGTCGGCTTTCGAGCGCCTGCTGTCGGCGGCGGGGGTGCGCCCGCTGGTGCTCGCGGAGGTGGACGACATGGCGATGCTGCGACTGCTCGCGCGGGAAGAAGGTGCGCTGACGTTGGTGCCGCCGGTGGTGGTGCGGGACGAGATTGCCGCGGGCACCTTGGTGGTGACGCACCAGCTGCCGGAGATTCACGAATCCTTCCATGCGGTCACGGCAAACCGCCGATTTCCGAATCCGCTGATCGGAGAATTGATCGAAGCCATGAAGGCGAGGGGGATGAATGTCACGGGCAAGCTGAGGAGATGAGTGTGCCAGCTTCCATTTACCGTCTATGGAGTCAGGACAAACGGGCTGCTGATCTCCACGTCCTTGCGGCGTGATTCGGGGGACACTTTCAGAGCTACGACCTTGCCGTTTTTTACCTCGCATTCGATGGATGTGTTTTTCGGGGCGTGGAGTTTGAAGTTCACGTCCCACTCCTTCGGCCAGGCGGGGAGGAGGTGGAGCTTGTCGCCGACGGGTTGCAGGAGCATCGATTGCATGGCGGTCATCGGGACGCAGCCGTGGTCCTGATCGGGGATCCAGTCGTAGTTCGGTCCCCACATGGCGGGGAAGCGGAAGCCGGGGGCGACTTGTTGGTAGTTTTGGGTGACGTAGTTTCTGGCATCGTCCGTCAGTCCTAACAGAGCGGCTTGGATGGAGTCTTGCTGCCACCCGCCGGTGCGCTGGTTGCCGCGCTGATGCCAGGTTTCCAGGGCCAGATCGAGATCGGGGCGACCGACACCAAAGAGACGATAGGGAAACACGGCGTAGAGCTCCGGTTTTTCAAAGCCAGCGACTCGGGCGGGCGTGAGTTCTGCCAGGGTCAGGATCGTTTTGCCGTTGCTTTCCTTCATCGGCAGTGGTGGCAGGGCGGCGAGCATGTTGGTCCAGATCGTGCGCTGTCCGGCGTCCGGCGTGCAGGCGGCGAGCTTCGGGAGTATGCCGCGCAGCGCGGCGATGTCCGGTGCGGGATTGGTGGTCTCGGTGGCCTGTTCGAGCGAGGTGAGTCCGGTGAAGCGGTGTTTTCCCTCAGCGGTGAGCGGCCAGTGGAGGCGGTAATAATCGACGACTTCCTTGCCGAAGGGAAGGAGCGTGGAATCACGGAACGCGGTGTCGCCGGTGAATTCGTAGTAGCTGTGCATCACGGTCAGGATTTCAAGCGCGCCCTGCGGGTAGTATTGCATGTAGCCATGCCGTGTCTGACCGGGCGCCAGGCCTTTGCGGCTCTCGTCTCCCGGGCGGCCGAAATCGCTGTCGGGTGCACCACCCCAGAACTCCATGGTTTCGGGGAAGATGGCACCATCATGGTCGAAGGCGAGGCGGGTGAGGTGTTTGCGCAGCGGGAGCGCATCCATATACATTTTGAAAAACGGCTTCATCAGGTCGAAGTCGCCTGCGGCGGGCATGGTCCAGTAGATGAGCCGCGTGTTTTGCGTCCAGTAGGGGTTGCCCCACTCGCGGAAGTCGGCGTCGAACTGGCAATGCCCGCAGTAAGATTGTATGGGATGCGTCGATGTTTCCACGTTGAAGAGCGAACCGTTGAACTTGATCGGATACGCGCCGCGACCGGCACAGGCGTTGACCCAGCGCTGGAGGGTGTAGCCGTTGGTGACGGTTTGCGCGGCGGACTTGCCGGCTTCTTCCAATACGAGCTTGCCGTTCAGATAGATGCGGCGGCTGCCGGTGGCGGGATCGACGGTGGCGGCGACATGCTGCCACTCGTCCGCCTTGAGGCAGCCGGGGTGGGTCATGATCTTTTCACCGACAATCAGGCGCAGGGAGAGGCCCGGGTAGGTGTCGAAAATCATGCCGTCGTGTCCGAAAGGAGTGCATTTGTCGAGGATGCGGCCGGCTTCGCCCGCGCCGGGCTTGATCCAGGCGGCCACGGTGGTGCCGTTTGTTAGAGGAGTTTCTTTCGGGGTGGTCTCGGCACCCGGACGCTGCTTGCCAGCGAGGGTGGCGATCTCCTCCGCTGGGACGGCTCGTCCGACGACCACCGCGTCGCTGATGGTTCCGCCGAACTTGCTGCTGCCATCGGCGGCCACGCCGACACGCCATGGATGGGTGTTCTCGGGAATGCCCTTGCTCGTATTTTCGCTCGCGGAGATCCAACTGCGGTTCCAGAACGCTTGCCACCACTTGGCGTGGGCGCTGCGGGCGGCGGCGTGTGGGGTGCGCTCGGTTTTGTCGGCCTGCGCGGCCACTTGCTTGACCCAATCTTCAGCGGTCGGTGCCCGTGCCGTTAGAGCGTGAACCTGGATGGAAAAACTCGTGGCGGGCTTGGCGGCGGTGAGTTGGTTTTTGCCATCCTGGAT
This sequence comes from uncultured Verrucomicrobiota bacterium, assembly GCA_937867415.1. GTDB lineage: Bacteria > Verrucomicrobiota > Verrucomicrobiia > Verrucomicrobiales > Akkermansiaceae > Luteolibacter. The sequence goes on from CALMKO010000248.1 coordinate 5,551, forward strand.
CAGATTTTCGCCGCGCACCAAGGCGCCGAAGGTGCGGTGCAGGAGCGGGTCGTTTTCCGTTTTGACCAAGGTGTCGAGCCCTTGGTTGCGGAGGTTTTTCTCCCACACCGATGTCGCGTTGCGGTGGAAGAAAACGATTTGGTTTTTTTGGCCGTCGAGCACGGTGTCCGCAGAAATGATGAGCGGGTCGGGCGAGTTCAGCTGTCCCCAGCAGGCGCGGATTTCGCCACCGGTGAGTGTCTTTGGTTGAGTGCGCCAAGTCTCGTGGGCCACGGTGGTGGTGAACGGCTGGGTGCCTTCCATTTCCACGTGGACCACCGGCTGGTTGGCATCGATCCAGACGCGCGTCTTCACGCCACCTGCGGTGATGAGGATCTCGCCGTCGATCAAGCGCAGCTCCTGGCGGAAGTCGCTGACCGCTGGCAGCTTGATGCGCAGCTTGCCGAGCTTGGCGAGTCGTGAAACCTCGTCCCAGGCGTCGGATTTGGAAAGCAGAAGCAGCAGGTCGCCCGATGGTTCCACCCACACGTTGGCACCGATGTCGCCATTGCCGATCGGCATCGAGCCACGGGAATCCTCGCTCGGCGAATCCCAGACGACTGCGACGTCTTCAGTGGCGGCATTGAGCGGTAAAGCGAGGGACAGTGAAGTGATGATGAGGAAAACTTTTTTCATGCGGTAAGATCGATGTTGTTTGCGTGTCTGGGATGAGTTCCGCGATTAGCGGGAGGTGCCAACGGTGAGGGTGACGTCGTTGCCATCGCCGCCGGAGTAGTTGATGCGCCAGCTGTGGCCGCTGGCACTGAAGACGCTGCCGTTTGCTTTTCCGGCAAAGGTGCCGTTCACGGCTGCGGTGCTGGTGACGTCCAGGATGGTGAAGGTCGTGCCAGGGGCGAGGCGGGCTGGGGCTTGGACGTCGAGGGCACCGCCGAGCGTGACACTGCCGCCGACCGTCAAGGTGTCGGTGCCGGGGCGGATTTCAAAACGGCCTTCGCCGGGGATGCTGAGGCTGCCGGTGGTGCTCACTTTTCCGTGTATTGAGAACGTACCGCCACTTGCCGTGACCGTGCTGCTTGTTAGGCTGCCGCTGAGCGCGAGCTTGCCCGCGCTGATGGTGGTCTCGCCGCGGTAGTCATTGCCGGCGGAAAGGCCTAGGATGCCGTTGCCCTGCTTGGTGAGGCTGCCGTCGCCGGAAAGCGGCAGGGAAACCAGCAGATCGCAGGTCGCATCGGTCCCTCGAGCGATGTCGCAGAGCAGGTTTTGGCCGTTGAGGTTGATGTTGAATTTCGGAGCGGCGGTGACGACGCTTCGCTCGCCGCCGGTGGTGCGGATGGTCATTCCTCCGTTTACCGCCCAGTTCAGCGACTCGGGGCCGCCTCGGTTGATGAGTGTCCCGCCGCCGGTGGGCAGAAACTCGACCGTCACGTTATTGAAAAACAGTTGGTCCGTGTGTCCCGAGACGGCAAACGTGGCTCCACGACCCAGACGGAAAAGACCGGACGCTTGATTTCCCTGCCAAAACGAGGTGCTCAGTTCCATGGTGCCTTCTTCGATCGTCGTTCCGCCGGTCCAAGTGATGGAGCGGTTGAGCCAAAGTGCGCCGGAGCCGGTTTTTCTAACAGCGAAGTTGTTTTCATCCTGGCCGGAGCCTCCCAGTGAGCCGACGAACTGATTTTGCCGACTGTATTCGATGTTCAAAGTCAGCGTGCAGGGCGTTGGGCTGCCGTTGATCACCCGGTTGCCGGGGTCCGTATGGTGACCGGCCGTCCACAAACCATTCAGTTCCTGGTTGCAGCCGTTGAGCTTGAGGGTGCCGACCGCGGCCGGGCCGCCACCGCCGAGTGTCAGGGTGGTGCCGGGTGGCAAGCGGTTGTCCCCGCCGCTCAATGCAAGCGTGCCGTTTTTGATGGTGGAGTCGCCGTTGTAGGTATTTTTGCCGGACAGGGTGAGCGTGCTCGCACCCGCCACACTGATGCCACCCAAGCCGGTGAGCGGAGCGCTGATGGTGGCACCAAACGTTTTGACATCGATGCTGGTCTCCTGCGCGTTGATGATGATCGGGTGGGTGCCAGCCAGGGTATAGCCGGGTGCTGTGAAAACCATGTCATCCGCCACAAGCGGAGCTTTCAGGTTGATGGTGCCGCCCGGTTCGGGGAACACGGCGGGCGCGCCCATGCCGGGCTTGTCGAGCCAGGCAGCGCGGGTGGGATCCTCGTAAAGCCCGATTTCCTCCACGGGAATCGCCCGCATGCCGAGGTTCCAGAACAAGGTCGGGTCGATGGATTTCCTCACTTCGATGCCCTCCAAAAATCCGGGATCGGTCCCGGTGCTGGTATTGGCGATATACTGCCAGCCGCCCCAATCGCTGTCGGCGTAGATGGCATTTTTTGCATTGGTCCCCGCAACTGGGACGCGCAGGCCGGTGGAGCGCCAGATGAAATTTTGCCCCTTGCCATCGAAGAGGTTCGCCAACTCGGGGAACTCGGTGAGATAGGCGGACACGTTGTAAGGCACGCCTCCGCGATTGCCGCCATTGTAGTATCCCGCATTCATTCCCGGGCTGTCGGTGACGAGGTTGTTATCATAGATATTATCCCGGCCGCAGTTGTTCGACATGATGCCGGCTGATGTTCCCCAGATATCGAAATGGGTTAGAATATTGCCATATACCGTCTGTCCACTCACTGCGTCATCGAAGCGGAAGGCGCTGGTTCCGAAGTAACGGTTCTGCACCCATCCCTGGGTGTAGCCGCCGCCACAATGACTGAATTTGTTAAAGCGCCAGAGATTGCCGCGCCAGATCGGGTTGCCCCATGCGTAGATCGTGCCGTAGTCTTCGTTTTCGTTGCAGCAGTTGCGGAACTCATTGTATTCGATGCGCAGGTTGTTGCCGTGGAAGATGATCGCGCTGGACGGGCAGTCTTCAAAGACACAATGAGCAATGCGATTTCCGACGCCACCGAGATCGATTCCGGCTGAATTCACCCGACCAATCCCGAAATTGCGGAAGCGGCAGTTGACCACCTGATGGCCGGCGGGAACGAGTGAATCGCCCTCGCCGCCGCCGCTGAGATAGCAGCCTCCTTGCTCCAGATCATGGAGGTCGCAGCTGATCATCGAATTCCGTTGGCCGCCGTTGATCCTGACGCCCAGCCCGCTCATGTTGCGCACGGTGCACCCGGCGATCAGGCAGTCGCTGGAGTTCTCCAGATCCATGGCAGTGCCGCGACCGCTTTCAAACACCAGGCCTTCGAGGCGCATGTGGCTGACCTTGGTGGCGCTGAGCATTGTCCCCGCGAGCATCGAGAGATCGACGACCGCCTTGCCGGAAGTCGCACCCGGATATAAGTAAAGCATGCCCTTGGCGCGATCCAGATACCACTCGCCCGGTTGATCGATTTCTTCCAGCAGGTTAAATATAGCATAGGGAGCTCCCGACTTGATGTCAGGCCAGCCGCTCAGACGATTGTAGCACCAGGCGGTGGTGATGGTCTTGGCTTGCGCGTTGATGGAGCCGACGGGGACATAACCATACATCCAGTTGGTTGGGAGGTATCCTTGGAGCCATGCGTCGGGCGCGGTGGTCCAACGTGACACACGGTCGCTGGTGGTGAAGATTTGCGGCCGGTTCTTCTTCGGGTCATCGCGATCGATATTGCCGTTATCGACCATGTCGCCAATTCTAACAAATCCTAAATTCGGCCAGCGGGCGAGTGTCTGGAGCACGCCATTGACAGATAGGTTGACCATCGGTTGCTCTTGGATCGATCCGTAATCGGTGATGCCAAGTGCCTTCAGATTGCATTCCATGACTTTTCCCCGCGCTTCGATTGGCAGGCGGGCCAGCAAGGATTTGTCCGTCACCGGAGCGAACCCGCTCAACCGCTTGCCGCCTGAAATCACCGCCGTGCCGGGAGTGGCTGCGCGGATGCTCAGGGGAGCACTGGGACCCGAGCCGCTATCGGCTTCTGCGAGCTTGATGGTTTCAGCGAGCTGGTAGTGCCCCGCGGCCAATTCGATGGCAGCACCACCTGCCAGCGACCCGGCTGCGCGGTTGGCGGCGAGTGCCCGGTTCACGGTTGCAAACGGCTTTTCTCGAGTGCCGGGATTCGCGTCGTTGCCGTCGGGAGCCACATAGAGAATGCGTCCGGGGGTGGGTGCAGGTGTCACGCGCACCTGGCTTGCTTCGGGATCGCGTGCTGGCAATTTCTGTGCAAGCCGCTCGCACTCGGTTTTGCACTCGGCACCTTCCATTTGATGAATCCTCGGATATTCCTTGATGGCTGCGATGGTGCCGAAAACAGCGCTGGCATTCGCAAAATCCCCCGCCGCCTGAAAACTCCGTGCGTAGCGCAAATGCGCGATGCTCCGCCATTGTGCGGTCAGTCTGAGGTTGGTGAAAACATTCACCAACGCGCTGCGCACTTTCGCCCAATCGCCAGCCGTCCATGCCGCGTCTGCCGCCGTCATGTTGGCCGTTGCCATGGCGACATGGTCGATGCTTGCCCTCACCGTGATGATGCCGGTGCCGGAAAAAACCGTGTCGCTCTTGGTCGTGGCCGAGGACTTCGATGAACCATAAGTGCCCTCGGCTTGCACAGCTCCGCCGATGGTTAACTGCGTCACATAACTTTGGCCGCTGAAGTTCAACTCCAGCTTGGCTCCGCTGCCGAGGTTCAAGGGGCCTTCGCCGAGCGCCGCCTGATTCTCCACGGCCAGCACGCCGCTTTTCACGGTGGTCGTTCCCGAATGGGTGTTGCGTCCGGTGAGTGTCAGGGTTCCCTTGCCGTCCTTGATGAGGGTGCCTGCTCCGCTGATGATTTGGGTTTCCGATTGAGCCAAGTCATCGCTGCGATGGAAGGTCAGCGTGGCTCCGCTGGCAAGGGTCACCGGGCCTGAACCGAGAGTTCCTGATGGGCCGCCGTTACCGATTTGCAAACTGCCGCCATCGACCTTGGTCGTGCCGCTGTAGTTGTTCGCGCCGGTGAGAATCAGCGTGCCGGGGCCGGCTTTGGTGAGGCCTGAGGTGCCGGCAATGACGGCGCTGCTCATCACCGACTTCGTGCCGCCCAGCGCGTTCACCGTGATGGTCGGCGTGGTGCCTGCCATCGTGAGGATGTTTCCCGTCAGAGTCCAGCCGGCAGGAGAAGATGGGTCCGTATCGCCGAAGGCCAGGTCGCCACTGGTTTGTGCGGCATCCAGCTGGATGGTGGTGTCGGCAGTGATGTTCAGCGTGCTGAAATCGACCGTGCCGCCGTGACCGGTCGGCAATTTTTGGTTGAGCCAATTTCCCGTCTTGCCCCAAAGGCCGCCGCCCGGATTCGTCCATGTGGCAGAGACGGCGATGGCATCGACGTCGGCGACGGTGGTTCCGATGAGCAGGTTGTCAAAACTCTGGTTGATATTCGCATCGAAGGAGCTGCCCATGATGCGGAGCGAGTCCACGCCATCGAGATCACGGCCAGTCGCCGTGGCGATCGGCGCGCCGCTCACATCCACGGGGGAACCGATTGGCCCCACCCACAGCTCGACGGTGCTGGTTTCCCCTGCGCCGAGTGTGATTTTGGCAACGCCGGTTTTCATCCCGCCATGATTCGTTTCCGAGGTCGCGGAGCCGCCATTTACGCTCCATACCCCCGTGTCCCAGACATCACCGATGAGGCAGCGTTCCATGTTCCCTTCAAAGAACGTGATTCCGCCGAATTGCGACTGAGGATGCGGGTTCGACGCGAAGCCCCAGTCGAAGGACAGCCAGAGCGTTCCGGAAGAAGGAAAAGAGGTGACAAGGCCGCGCGTGGAAGCGGAATTTCCGGTCGGGACACCGCCCGCTAAATGGACGGTGGAGTTCCATGCCTCACGCAAGCCCTTGCCGCCATTTTGCCCGTTCAGGCCGCCATCGGCATAGGTGAAATCTTCCGCGACGAGGAGCTCTGCTCGCGACGAGGCGGTGGATCCGAGGAGTGATGAAAATGTGAGAGCTGTGGTGGCAAATCGCGAAAAGATTTTAGGTTGCATGGAGCGGACTTGAGGATGCCGGGGAAGACCCCCCGCCAATAAGCGTTGTGCTTGTTGGTAATCTGTATTCCCCAAATCCATGATCGGATTTCGCCCCCGAAACCCGACAGTCAAAAGGGAAGATTTGGTGGTTTTCATTTTGGGTCCTATGCCTTGGTTGGCTCGGGTAGGACTCGGCATGAGGGGCGATCAATTGCCAAAAATAGCCAGACTGTCTAGTTTTTTCGAGGCGCTTGTTGTCGGTCCCGCCGTCATGCTCCCCTGGGATCAAGTCAGCTCGGGCTCGGTCCGGGGAAGATTCGCCAATGGCTACATTTTCCAGCCGCCGCCTCGACAAACCGGAACCCCAGCTCGGCACTGCCACGCATCTCAGGCTTCAGGTCGATCCCCGCGGATCGGCGATGATAGGGCTCGCTTTGTTCATCGGGCAATTTTGTTTCTTGTCAGGGGGGGGCGGGCTCGGCAGGGTTTTCTTGGAACCGGTTTTTGGACCGGTCGAAAGTAACAAAACCCTCCACTCTGTGAGCAAATCCACGTCCTTTCTCATCACGGGCATCTTGATAGGCATCCTCGCCGCTGGCGGCTGGTTTTCCTGGTTAGGAGGCAAGAAATCCCAGAGCACCCCCGGGGTGCGGGTTTTGAAAGTCGCCCACTCGCTGCCGGTCAGCCACCCGGTTCACAAGGGACTGGAGGAGCTCAAGCGGCTCGCGGAGGAACGTTCCGGCGGGAAGTTGAAGCTCAATATCTTCCCCAGCGAGCAGCTGGGAACCGAGACTCAGTGTCTCGAAAAAGTCCAGGCAGGAACGCTGGACATCACCAAGGTGAGCGCCGCAGCGATCGGTAACTTCGTCCCGTCCTACCAGGTCTTCAGTCTTCCGTATCTTTTCCGGGACGAGGCACACTACTGGGCGGTGCTTGAGGGGGCGGTCGGTGCGCAGATGTTGGATGTGGCGAAGACCCGTGGTGATGGCTCGCCCAGTGGCTTGCAGGGGCTCGGCTATTTTGACAGTGGCAGCCGCAGTTTTTATACCGTGAAGCCAGTCGCAAGTGCTGAGGATCTCAAAGGTAAAAAAATCCGGGTCATGGCGGACCAGGTGGCCATGGACATGGTTCAGGCCATGGGCGGATCACCCACGCCCATTTCCTTCGGCGAGCTCTACACGGCCCTCAAACAAGGAACGGTGGATGGCGCGGAAAACAATCCGCCGAGCTTCGTTTCAAGTCGCCACTATGAAATTTGTAAATACTACGTGCTGGATCATCACACTCGCATCCCGGATGTGATTCTGGCCAGTGCCACACTCTGGAACTCCCTGGACGCCCAGGAACGTGAATGGCTTGGCAGCGCGATGAAGGATGCGGCCAAGTTCCAACGCGAGCTCTGGAAAGCGGAGACGGAAAATTCCCTCGCGCTACTTCGCAAGGAAGGCGTGAACATCATCGAGGCGGATCCTGCTTCCTTCCGCGCCGCGTCAGCTTCCATCGTCGAGAAATACACCAACGAGACGACCCGCCCTCTGATCGACAATATCCGCGCCGCAAACTGAATCATGTGGAATCATACTAAACGCATCACGGCGATTTCACTCGGTTGGGTGTCCATCGCGGTCTTTCTTGCTCTAACGGTAGATGTTTTGTTGGGGGTCTTCAGCCGCAAAATCCTCGGGGATCAGGTGCGGTGGACGGAAGAACTCGCCCGCTTCTTGTTGGTTTGGATCTCCTTCCTTGGCGGGGCGATTGCCTACCTGGATGACAAGCATCTGGGGGTGGACCTGCTCGTGGACCGGATGCACCCGTCGGCTCGCCGGGTGGCGCGGATCGTCACTCACGGCATGGTATTTGCCTTCGCGTTGTTTGTGATGGGTGTCGGCGGAACCCAGCTGGTGATCGACCGCTTCGACTCAGGGCAGGTGCTGCCCGCCCTGCTGATCAACAAGGCCTGGTTCTACCTTGCCGTGCCGGTCAGTGGCTATGTCATCAGCTTGTTTGCGCTTGGAAATGTGATCTATCTACTGACGGGCGGGCACGATATCGAAAATGCGGAATCCAGCGAAGAGGGGGTGGCGTCATGAGTGAGGGACTTGCCGTGCTACTTGCCATTTTCGTCGCGTTGATGTTGCTCGACGCGCCGATCGCCTTTGTCATCGGCATCGCCACGGTGATGGCGGCATGGGCCTTGGGATATGGCGATGTGTTGATCTCGATCGCCCGTGACATGGGCAATGGCCTGGATAGCTTCGCCCTATTGGCGATTCCGTTTTTCATTCTCGCTGGCGACCTCATGGGGGCTGGTGGCTTGGCAGGGCGGCTCATCGACTTCGCGGCGGTGTTCCTCGGTCGTTTCCGTGGCGGGCTGGCGATGGTCAACACGCTGACTTGTATGCTCTTTGGCGCGATCTCCGGATCAGCGGCGGCGGCGGTTTCCTCAGTCGGTGGCACCTTGATTCCGGAAATGAACCGGAAGGGTTATCCGAAGGACTTCAACATCGCCCTTACCGCCACCGCGGCGACCACGGGCCTGCTGATTCCTCCGAGTAATGTGATGATCGTCTATGCGGTGGTCGCGTCCAATGTCTCGATCAGCGCCCTGTTCATCGCCGGGGTGATACCGGGCATCGTCATCGGCCTGCTTATCATGGGCGTGGCGCTCATCGTCAGTCGCAAGAATGGCTACGGTGGAGAAATGGAGCACGTCGCCGGTGAGGTCAAGCGCTCGGCCTTGTCCTGCACCTGGCGCGCTCTGCCCAGTTTGTTGCTGGTGGTCTTCGTGCTCGGTGGGATCCTCACTGGCTGGTTCACGCCCACCGAGGCTTCGGCGGTGGCGGTGCTTTGGGCATTCTTGCTGGCGGTGGTGATTTATCGCGAGGTCCCGGTGAAAATGCTACCGCGGCTCGCCATCGGGTCGGCGCGTACCACTGGCATCGTCATGCTGTTGGTCGCCGTGAGCCAGGCAATGAGCAGCCTGCTCACCGAAGAGCAAGTGCCGCAATTCGTCAGTGAGGCGCTGTTGGGTTTCTCCTCCAATCCCTTGATGATTCTTCTCACGATCAACATCATCCTGCTCGTGGTCGGCACCTTCATGGATATGACTCCGGCGGTGTTGGTTTTCACGCCGATTTTCCTGCCTGTCGCCATTGGGATCGGAATCGATCCGGTGCACTTCGGGATGATCCTCATCGCCAATCTATGCATCGGCTTGTGCACGCCACCCGTTGGAACCTGCCTGTTTCTCGGGTGCAGTGTCGGTAAATCGAACATCGCGAAGGTCTCGTGGGCGATGTTGCCCTTCTATGCGGCCATGTTTATCGGTTTGATCCTGATCACTTACTGGCCGGCGCTTTCGCTCTGGCTCCCCAAGCTGCTCGGGGTGATGGAGTGAGATCGGAAAAGGAGCCTCGGGTGCGGCTTGACGAGCTCGCCAGCAGATGATCTTGATGGGCAACAGCCGATGGAACTTCCGCCCCAATCCCCACTTCCTCTGGGAAGACGACTGCTTTTTCCCGACGCGGAGGTTTCCCGTCCGTCTTTCCTGTTAGGTGGTCTCGCGCCGCTTCCCGAGTTGGCTCCTCAACGTGCGCCGCAGGAAATTGATGATCGTAAGGGGGAGGCGCGCCGAATCCTCAAACGCCTGCTTGCGATCATTGAGGAACATCGGGTCTCTGCAGAACGGATTGGAGTGAAAGTCGATGCCGCCGCGCTCGATCTGGTGATCCAGGCACTCGAAGCGGAAACCCGCATGGAGGACCCGCAGCCGATCCTTCAATCTTCCGGCAACGAGCTGCTCGGTTACGTGGTCTCAGGCTTGTATGAAGAGTTGTTAGCCGAACCGAGCAATATTCTCTTCACCACCCACATCGCAAAAGATGTGGTGCGCTACGAAGCGATGGAGCCGGCCTTCTGGAAAGAATGCGTCGCGGCGCTTCGCGGGACGCTGCTGCCGTGATCCCGGCGCTGCGAGTCACCGGAATGCTGGTGGCCACCTGCTTCTCTGCGGCAATTTGACGCATTCCCAAGGTCGCCCCAAGGACTTACGGTCCGCGTGTCAATGATGGCTGCCGCACCACTCACTCCTGCTCCTACACGGAATCGCCCGCTCCGGGTGCCCCGCGTTTTTCAGGGGATTGGCGCTGTTCTCGGCTCGCTGGCATTGATGATGGGGCTGGCGCTGGCTGAGGTGGGTTTTACGCATTTTGAAGCCCGCCACTGCCATCCCGTCACACAGACACCCGATGGCCAGCTCCTTCTTGCGGTGAACTCGCCCGAAGGCCGCCTGTCGGTTTTCTCGACCGCTCCGGGCATGAGCCTGCCACGCTTGATCGCGGAAATTCCCGTAGGCATGGAACCCGTCACCGTCCGCGCACGCACCTCTGAGGAGGCATGGGTCATCAATGAGGTGTCCGATAGCGTGAGCATCGTCGATCTGGTGAGCAGACAAGCAGTCGCGACATTACTCGTGGGCGATGAGCCTGCAGACCTCGTTTTCTCACACGGCAAGGCTTATGTCACCTGCGCACGGGAAAACCGCATCGCGGTGATCGATGTCGCATCGCGCAGCGTCGTTTCTTCGATCTCCTTGCAAGGGAATTTCCCAAGATCATTGGCGCTCTCTCCCGATGGAAGCCGCTTGTTTGTGGCGTTTCTTTTTTCGGGAAATCGCACGACGAGCCTGCACTTCCGCAAGGCTCCTGCACAGCCAGCGCCAACCAATCCGGCTCTGCCAGCTGCTCCTCAAGTGGCGCTGATCGTTCCCGATTCAGATCCCCGGATTCCCTATCAGGTCATCGATCATGATGTTGCGGAAATCGATCTCGAAACACAAGTGGTCCTAGGTTACCGGCCCGCCATCGGCACGAACATCCACGCCCTCGCTTGCGCGCCGGACGGCATGCTCTGGGCCGCCGCCACCGAGGCGAGAAACCTCATTCGTTTTGAGCCCAATCTCAACGGAGTCTTCCAGGAAAGCCGCGTCGCACGCATTCATGGCGGGTTGTTAGAAATTCGTGATCTCAATCCCCATGCGGAGTCCTCCGAGCTTGCCGAATCGGGGAAAAGCCTCTCGCTTGCCCAGCCGATGGCCGTCTTGGCGGATGCGGATGGTGCCTGGGTCGCTGCCTTCGGCTCGGACCGCGTCGCCCGTCTCGGGAATTCCGGCGAAATTCTGGAGCGGGTGGATTTGCGCGGCGCTGCAACGACTCGGGTGCGTGGCCCACGCGGTCTCGCACGACATCCGGTCTCCGGAAACATCAGCGTGTTCAACAAGCTGTCCAGCACCCTCTCCATCCTATCTTCAAGCGGCTCATTTCTGGGAGAAATCCCGCTTGCCAGCCATCAGCCGATCCCGCTCGATCACCAGCAAGGCCGTGGATTTTTCTACGACTCGCGGATCTCTGGAAATGGGACCGTTTCCTGCGGGTCCTGTCACTTTGACGCGGACATCGACGGTGTCGCATGGGATCTTGGCTCCCCGGGTGGAGTGATGCAAACCGTCTCCGGATCCTCTCCCTCCATCGGTGAACCTGATCCTGTGGACCGTCTCATGCATCCCATGAAAGGACCCATGGTCACCCAACCGCTGCGGGGAATCAAAGGTGCGGGCCCTTTTCACTGGCGCGGCGATATCGCGACCATCCAGGGGTTCAACTCGAACTTCTCGAATCTCCAGGCAAGCCAGCCCCTGCCCGCTGCGGGCATGGACAAGGTGGCCGCATACATCGAGTCTCTTCGCAACCATCCCAATCCTAACAGACTTCCTGACAACTCGTTGCCAGTCGCCCTCAACGGTGGCAATCCCACCCAAGGGAAAATGCGTTTTGAGCAATTGAATGTCTGCTCGAAATGCCACAGCGGTCCGCGAGGAACCAATCATATCATCGATGAGTTCACTTCCGTTCTCACGCTGCAACCGGTCAAAAACGCCACCTTGGAGCATGTGTATAAAAAACTTGCCTTCACCCCCGACCAGAATACCACCTTGAGCGGATACGGCTTCAATCATGATGGCACGGGGCATGACATCCCGCGCGGCCATGAATACAGTCAGGACCGCTTTCATCTTTACCCAAACTCGGAGGTGGATGTGATGGCGTTCATCCTTTGCACTGAGACGGGCACGAGTCCCTCCGTCGGCCTGACCACGAGCCAGCCATCCACCTTGCTTGAAGCTCAGGCCCTGCTGGGGCGCTGTGATCTCGTTGCCCACGCGATGATCCGTGGCGAACGCCGTTCCTTCCTCTACCAACCGGCGTTGGGGCTCTATCAAGCGGACTCCGCCGCCGGAGCGGATCTCACCCGTGGTGAACTCGCTGGCCTGGCGGACTCCTTGCTCTTCATCGGTGTGCCGCCGGGAAATGGCACCTTGCTTTCCATCGACCGCGATGGGGACGGCATCCGCAACCGGGATGTTCCCGCGCCCGCTCTCAGCGTGGATTCGTTCCTCCAGCCAGTGTCCCAGCCTGAACGTGTGGACTGGTATCCCGAAGTCTCCCGGGACCTGAAGACCTGGCAGCCAGCTCCCACCCATTCACCCGTTGTCGAAAAACAGTTTTTCCGTCTTCACCGCACCTGGTGATTCATTTTCTGATAAAAACAAAATAAACATGATGAAATACCACAGCTCCAGCATCGCGGCAGCGATCGCCGCACTCGCAACCATCAGCACCAGTCACGCCGCTTTGACGGTCATCCCGGGCTATACCAATCCGGGTCCTGATGGAAATCCTTTCCTCTATGAAGCCAAGGGCACTTTCAGCGACAACTCCGTCGCCTCCTGGAACGTGACGACTACCGTGGGCGGCTGGAGTTATGTGGACCTCGACCCTGTGAAAAACCAAAACCGCGGCTGGGGCCACACGGCGTCGTGGTATTTGGTGGAGATTCAACATGCCACCCAGTTCCAACTCAGCATGACATCGACCGATGCCGCGGCGCGCCCAGGGTTCGTCATCTATCTGGGCGAGTCTGTAAACGACGCTCCGGCAGCCGCTCACACCTTTTCAAACAACGGTAATGATCTCGTCCTCCTGAACGATGGATGGGATAACAACGGCCCCGGCAACGCACCTGGCCTCAGTTATGTGACCCATGGTTTCAATGCGACCGGTAACTCCGTGGGCGGTTCGGTCTATCTCGCACCGGGACTCTATACCATCGCCGTCGGAAATGGTGCGAATTCCACCACCGCTCCGACCGACAAGACTTTCGATCTCGTCATGGCGGTCCCGGAACCCTCATCACTGCTGCTCACCCTGCTCGGAGGATTGTTCGCCTTCAAACGCCGTCGTGCCTGATCCTCACTCCTCCGTCCCTCTGGACACACGCCGTTATTCCAAGTGCTGATCATGATTTCACGCCTGTTGCTTTTGTTCTTCATTACGGTGAGTGGCGGAGCTGCGTTCACTCATCTGGAGCCGCGGCAGCAGCGTCCGCTCGCCCTCACGCCCGACGGGAGAACATTGTTGGCGCTGCACTCCACGGCACACACGCTCTCCGTGTTCGATGTCGGCAGCCCGTCGCGTTCCGCACCTTTGCTCATCGCGGAAATCCCGGTTTCCTCAGCACCGGTCACCGTGAAAGCCCGCACTAACGACGAAGTCTGGGTCGTCAATGAGGCGTCCGACTCAGTGTCCATCGTCTCACTGAGCCAGCGCGTCGTGATCGATACTCTGCGGGTCGCTGATGAACCCGCGGACGTCTGCTTTGCCAATGGGAAAGCGTTTGTATCCTGCTCGCAGCAGCGCGTCATCCTGGTGTTCGACGCCTCGTCCCGCGCAGCGCTCGGGCAGGTCGCCATCGACGGAGTCTCGCCGCGTGCGCTGGTCGCAAGTGCGGATGGAAGCAAGCTCTACGCCGCCTGCCTCTACTCGGGAAATCGCTCGACCATCCTCCCTCAGAACGTCGCGCCCGCTCAACCGGCACCCACCAATCCCACGCTGCCCGCGCCTCCCAAAGTCGGTCTCATCGTGTCTTCTGCTGACACCCGTGTGACTTGGAATGTGCTCGATCACGACGTCGCGGAAATCAATACCAGCACTCTGACCATTGACCGCTGGATCAGTGACGTCGGCACCCATCTATTCGACCTCGCCCTTCATCCCGACGGCTCGCTATGGTGCGCCAACTCGGATTCGCTCAATCTCACCCGTTTCGAACCGGACTTGAATGGCGACTTCGTGCGGCACCGGCTCAGTCGCATCTCGCTGCCCGGCGCCGCCCTCAACCATTATGATTTGAATCCCGGCATCGTCCGGGCGACCACGCCCCATCCGCCCAGCATCGCCCTGGCCCTCGCCGCGCCTTCCGCCATGCTGTTTCGAGGTGACGGGCTGCGTGCCTGGGTAGCCATGTTCCAGTCCGACCGCATCGCAGAGATCGATCCAGCCGACGGATCGGTCCTGCGCCGCATCGATGTACGCCCGCCAGGTGCCGGGCCCGAAGCCATGCGTGGGCCGCGCGGCTTGGCTCTCGGGCCGGATCGCCTCTACGTTTTGAACAAGATTTCCGACACCCTCACCACAGTCAACCCTGCGAATGGCATGCTGCTCTCTGAAATTCCGTTAGGCAGCATCGACCCCATGCCCCCGAACATCCGTGCGGGGCGCGGCGTGCTTTATGATGCCCGGCTTTCCGGTAATGGCACCCTTTCCTGTGCCACTTGCCATCTCGATGCCGACCGGGATGGTCTCGCCTGGGACCTCGGCGATCCTGGCGGCGAAATGATTTCCATTCCCGCTGCCGACCTCTCTTTGCATGAAAGGACGGTCTTCAATCGGACCCTGCACCCGATGAAAGGCCCGTTGACCACCCAGACCCTTCGCGGACTTGCCAGCACGGACGCGGCTCCGCTCGATCCCACCGATGGCACCCCGCTGCCTGCCGCAGCCATTGTGACCAAGTTCCACTGGCGCGGTGACAAGCCCTCCATCCAATCCTTCAATTCCATCTTCCCGAATCTGATGGGCGGGCTTCCGCAATCCGCAAGCAGCATGGATCGTCTAGCAGAGTATCTGCGGTCCATCATTCACCCGCCGAATCCGAACCTGCGCCTTGACCGCTCGCTCCGCACGGACTTGCCCCAAGGCGACGCGGTCAATGGCAGGGGCGTGTTTCTCAATCATGTGCAAAGCCACTGCGCTGTCTGTCACAATCTCCCGGGCGGGACCGACCAAAACCTCGACGATCCCGGGGTGGTGGGAAAACTCCAACCGATGAAAAATTCACCCCTGCGCACGGTCTATCAGCGCAGTGGCATATTCCTTCCCACCGCCGGTGCGGACTCGCTCGCGGGCTTCGGGTTGGGGTCCGATGGCAGCGGCCACTCCTTGCCGATGGTCCATCCGTATTCGCTCGCGCTCATCAGTCGCCCGCCCATCACCCCGGCGAAGGCCAAGGCCATGGCGGACCTTACGGCATTCATCCTTTCCTTCGACACCGGCACCGCCCCTTCCGCCTGCCATGATCTTACCTTGAATTCATCGAATAAAAATGACGCCAGCCTGCTTGGTCAACTCGCCACTCTCGAGACTCGTGCCGCGCAGGGAGAAAACGGGCTCGTTGCCTGGGGCCGCATCTCCGGGGTCACGCGCCGCTTCCAATGGAATCCCTCGCTATCTCTCTATCTAGCAGAAAACCAAAACGCGACCTTCACCCGTGGCGCTCTCCTCGCTCAGTTGGCCACCACCGATGCGCTCACCTTCGCTGGGGTTCTCCCAGAGGAAACCGCCTGGCGCAGCACGGATCGCAACTCGAACGCCATCGCCGATGTTTCTGAAACTCCTCCCTCGGTGACCATTGAGCGCGATGGCTCCTCGCTCTTTCTCCGCTGGCCGATGGGCGATTGGCACCCGGAGGCTTCTCCAGACCTTTCGCCCCCATGGCAGGCCGCCGCAGGCACTCCCATCGCCGATGGTGCTTGGTGGAAATTGCCACTGCCCGTCGAATCCCAGCCCTCACAGTTCTACCGCCTTCGCCGGAATTGGTGAGCAAACTCCCCATGACACGCAACCAACCATCCCGCTGGCGCACCGGCTTTACTCTCGTGGAACTGCTTGTGGTTGTTTCCATCATCGCCGTCCTGAGCACCTTAGGTCTCCTTGCTGTTAGATCCATGCGGGATCAATCGCACATCGTCGCCTGCGCATCCCACCTGCGGCAGATCGGCCTGGCCATGCAGATCTTCGCGGACGACCACCAAGGAACCTACCCGGACACCTCCCACACCACCTCGGCGGACAAAGCCTGGATCTATCAACTTGAGGAATATCTCGGCGACTTCGAGCAAACGCGCATCTGTCCCGCCGATCCCAATGCCAAGCAACGCTTGAAAAACAAATCCTCAAGCTATCTTCTCAACAGCCTCGTCTTTGTCCCCCCGCTCGATGCCTTCGGTGCGCCTGCCGGGCCCGCCCGCAACAAGCCCTCGCGCCTCCCGGATCCATCCGCGACGATCCTGGTTTTCATCGCAGCCGATCGCGCCGCCCTCCACCCCGGGGACGATCATACCCACTCGGACCTGTGGAAATCATGGGCCGCCGTCCTGCGCGACATCGCGCCGGACCGCCATCAGCGCCGCTCCTCCTCCAACTCCTCCCGCGGCAGTGCCAACTATCTCTATGCCGACGGCCGCGTCCAATCCATCCCAGCCCATGAAATCAAAACAAAGATTGAAAAAGGTCTCAACATCGCCGCGATACCGGGCGTCGATCGCTAACATCTCGGCCAGTGTGTGGCTGGCGGCGCTTCCTGCAACGGCCTTGCAGGAAGCCGTCGGGCACGTCGAGCTGGACCCTGTCTTCAATGTTGCGAACGGGAGCTGGCAATGGCGGACCTACTGGTACGACGATGACCTGAACCCCCGCACCGATCCGGTGGACACGCTTTGTTTTCCCGGTCCCGACAGCGCTCCGGCGGAATACGGCGTGCGCAACACCCGCCCCGCCGATCCCAATTGGGACTTCCTTGGCATGGCGCCTGAAGAACCCGTTTGGATTTTTTCCAGCGGGAGCTACAGCTCGGTTGGATTTGCGGCTACCCAGACGGAGCTTTCTGGAAACCTGGCCATCACGCTCCACAGTGTCACCGGCCCGGCCGGCGGGGTGTTTTCGATGTTCAGCGGTTCGGCACCCGTCATCCAGATGCAAACCATCGACGGTATCAGTGGTGCGGACGTCTTTCAGAAGCCTGAAAATCACAGTCACGTCAACTGGGCCTTCTCCCGCAAGGGGCTCTGGATCGTTCGGCTCAAAGCACAAGGTCTCCTGGCTTCCTCCGGTGCGGCCACTCCTGTTAGCCAGCCGGCATCGCTGGTGTTTGCCATCGGCGATCAAGCGCGCTGGAAGGCTGCGAATTTCAATCTAGCAGAACTATCAGCCACGGAAATCAGTGGCGATGCGGCTGATCCCGACGGCGACGGGTGGAACAACCTCATGGAGTATGCTCTGGGTGGAGATCCGAAATCATCCTCCATTCTGCGAGCTGAGGATGGCCAGCCTCTTGCCCCGCGTCTGCTCGCGCCTGTGGCCTCCGGTTTACCATGGCGTCTGAGCTATTATCGTAAAGTCGTCGCTGACGAAGCCGCGCTGGAATATGAGGTGGAATCGTCACCCACGTTGAATGCGGCAAGTTGGACTACTGAAACGGGGGTCGAGCAGGTCCTCTCATCCAGTGGTGCCTGGGAGCAAGTAGGCATCCCGCTCGCCGGACCTCAGGCCGGTTGTTTTTTCCGGCTCAAGATTTCGACTCCCTGAACTTGACCCGCAAGGTTCGCAACTGAGGCTAATCCGAAAGTCCGGCCAATGAGGAGCAAACGAATTGATGGTGGCGGCGTGCGGCGGGAACCTGACGGGGAAAGGAGCCAAGCGATTGGGCGACACCCGCCTCGTGATTCTTTATCATTCTTCCGGGAAAGATCTTCTAACACTTTATCCGCATCACATGGGCCTCGCGCAATGGGTCGGCGGTTCCCCAGAGGGTGGAGTCCGTTTTCTTTTGGTTCTCATCGGTCATTTCTTCGGGTGGCTTTGAACCTGGCGGATTCAAGTGGGTTCGCAAATCCATTTGGAGGGAGTTGATGCCCTCTGGAACCAGCGGGATCTTGTTCGTCAACCGGGGAATGATTTCTTAAACGCAGTTCTGGTTCAGCTCACAGATCCATCGCTGCACCGTTCTTCCTCAGCCATTCCTTGCGCTCGGAGAAGTCGGGCATGACCTTGTCCACCTCGTTCCAGAAAGCGTCGCTGTGGTCTAGGTAGTGCATATGGCAAAGCTCGTGAACCACAATGTAGTCAATGATCCTCGGTGGGGCCATCATGCATTTCCAGTGAAAGGCGAGGTTTCCCGTCGGCGAGCAAGAGGCCCACCGACTGCCAAGTTCCCGCACATCCACCTTTTTCGCATGGGTGCCCACTTTCGGAGCGAAGTATCCGACGCGCTGGGAAATCCTCTCAAGTCCACGAGTTACGAAATAGTTGCGAAAGGCTGCCTTGGCGGCCGGGACTTCTCCTTGATCCACGAGATCACGGCGGAGACAAAACCGTCCCGCCTTCATAAGTAACGGTTCCTCTTGGTTGCTCACCCATAGCAACCGATACGACCTCCCCAAGTAGAGAAACCCTTCACCATTACGAAACTCCCGGATCACTCGCGTCGATCACCGCATCGAAGCCGGCTTCCAGAATCTCAGTAGCAGAGCTTTCATTGAAAAACTTCGGCATGATCCGAACGTCGCAGCCCGGGTGGATCGCCAGGGCGCGCTCGGCCATGGCTTCTGTCTTTTGGCGGCCGCTCTGGCCATCCATGGCGTGGTGCTGGCGATTGACATGGGTGGATCTGGATTTCATCCAGATCCACCAACGTGAGGTGGCCGATGCCTGAGCGTGCCAGCGACTCGACGGCCCATGAGCCGACACCACCGACGCCGATGACTGCCACCCGCGAGGTCAGGAACCGCTCCAGAGCCGCTTGACCATACAGCCGGGCAAGCCCGCCGAAGCGCTGGAGGAGAGGACCTATTCCCGTCACGCAGCGGATCTAATGAGCGGGCCAAGCCGTGTCACATCGGAAAAACCGGGGAACGTTTGGTTGTGCCCTGACTTGCTATCCGACGGCGGCCTCTTCAGCTTGATTCATGACCCATTCGTTGTTTGCCGCGTTGTTGCTGTCGCTGTCGATTTTCACCCTGTCCGCGAAGGAATCTCCAGCGCCCGAGTGGCCAGTCGAGCTTGCGGCCTACGTTCTCACTCCGGCTCCGAAGCCATCGGAACTCCTCTTGAAACCCGGCGACCGGCTTGCCATTTGTGGCGACTCCATCACCGAGCAAAAACAATACTCGGTGATTCTGGAGACCTATCTGATCGCATGTCTCCCGGATCTGAAAATCACTTGCCGCCAATATGGCTGGGGGGGCGAACAGGCATCCGGCTTTTTGAAACGCATCCAGAATGACGTGCTGCGCTTCAAGCCCACCATCGCAACGACCTGCTACGGCATGAATGATTTCCGCTATGTTCCTTTCGATGAGTTGATCGCCGCAAACTACCGGGAAAACCTAACAGCCATTGCCCGCCTGTTTCAGGAAAATGATTGCCGGGTGATTCTTGGCTCGTCCGGGATCATCGACTCGGTTCCCCACTGGGTGAAATCCGCCAAGGGAACCCAGCAGGATCTCAATCTGGCTCTTTCCCGTTTCCGCAACATCGCGGTGGAAACCGCCATCGCGGAAAAAACCGGTTTCGCGGATATCTATCAGCCCATGCTTCTCGCCGATCTTGCGGCGAAGCGAAAATTCGGACCTGAGTTCAAAATCGCCGGCAAGGACGGCGTGCATCCGGGATGGGCGGGGCAGGTGATCATGGCCCATGCCTTCCTCAAGGCCATGGGAGTGGATGGGGACCTTGGCACGATCACTTGGGACGAGGCGACCGACAAAGCCACGGCCCAGGGTGGCCATGAGGTGACTTCCTGCACCCGAGGAACTCTATCCATCACCAGCAATCGCCTTCCTTTCAGCCCCGGTCCCGGTGACTCCACGAGTGACGCTTCCATCCGTGCTGGCTTGGCGCTGGTGCCGTTCGATGATGAACTCAACCGCTTCACCTTCAGGATCACCAACGCCTCCGCCCCTGCGTATCAAGTCACCTGGGGCTCCGTCACCCGGCGCTACACCCAGGCGGAACTCAGCAAGGGTGTCTCCCTCGCCAAAGATTTCGAAGATCATCCCTTGGTTCCTGCGTTCAAGTCGGTCTGGAATGCCGTGGAAGCCCGCCAGACCTATGAAACCAGGCAAATCAAAACTCTCGTCCATGGTCCCGAGGGGGAGGCGGATTTGGAGGGCATTTTCGCCGTTACCGAGAAGGCCCGTGCCAAGCTCGAAAGCGCGGTTCGGAATTCGCTCAAACCGGTAACACACCCACTTACGATTTTGGCGGTGCCGTGATCGTTGGTGATTTCGTTTGGGGTGCCGACGTCTAACAATCTGTCGGTTCAGGCTGCGGCTCAGTTCAACAGGTTTGTCCCGCTCTTCAAGACCCAGTCCCGAGCAAGGACCCGGGTGATTTCGAATTGCTGCGAATCCGCATCCTTTCGCTGCGAGATTTCCAGGGTCACACGGGCGGCCCTCTTTTGATCCGCCAGGACATCCTCCAGAGCGTTCGCCACGGGCGAGCCGGTTTCACAATAACCGTGAAATACCCCATCGATATCATCCGAGACGAGTCCGTAGGACATCCACTTCTTCTCATCACGATAGGCAAAATTATAATAGGTGTCCCGCACGATGATGACTCTAACAACGGCCTGCTTCACACCGCCGGCACGAATCTCGTTCCAACCCGGAGTGGCGGTTTTTGCGAATGCGTCGAAATCCACCTTCCATGTTCCCATCTCGTCCGGCGTGAGCATGGCGAGTCTAACCACCCTCTTTTCCGGATGATTGTAGGTGATTTGCACGCCTTCGAGCGGTTGGTCTCCCGCGTCCAAACTTCCCAACCAGACAAACCCAGTTGGCGAGCCATCGCGTGCATCTCCCGTGCGGATGAATTGATCCACCTCCTCGGCACTGGCCGAACCCGTATGCCAAAGCGCGGGAATGTTCTGAATGTCGCGATTCGCAAGCGCTCGCTTCGCCAAGTCGAGAGCTTGCGTCATCGACCGGGCGGCGAACTGAGGCAGTTCCGAATTGTGCATTTCATCACGGGCTGAGATTTGGGATTTGGCTCCGGCTTTTTCTCGCCGGTTTGCCACCACCCATACGGACAGGGCCACCGCGAAAACAACGGCACCCACCAGCAACGAGGCGAGTTTCACCTGCTTGCGGGTGAGCGGTTTCCGCGTATTGAATTCCTGATCGATGAACGACAAGCGTGTGCTCGAAAGTGTGGGAAGACTTGTGTGACTGCCCCTGATTTTTTGAACCTTGCCTGCCAAGGGCGTAGCCCCAAAAGAACGTGATTGCGGAAAACGGGTCTCGGGTCTTCGGAGTTTGGTTTGCATTAGTCGGCGATTTGGAGGTCTGACAGTCGGGAGGCCTAAGATTCGCTCGCTTCACGATCCGCGCGTTCTTTCGATGGTGACTTTATTGTCAGATGAACCCCTTGGCTCTCTGATGAAACTTCCCCTCCGACAGGGGGCAAGGCGGAACCAGGTTGCTCGGCGTGGCGGTGCAAATCGTGCTCTTTTCGGAGGCGGACCCGCTCGGGCTTGCCCGGTGGCGACGGATCGTAGGGGCGAAGGTGTTTGACCATGTCCCAGAGGATGCGGGCCAGCTTGTGGGCGGCGGCGGTCACCGCCGCCTTGGTCCCGAGCTTGGACTTCAGCCTCCGGAACCAGTCGCCCGGGTCGGACTTCGAGCGGTGCAGCGACTGCGCCGCCATGCGCAGGACCTTGGCCAGACGGTTCTGGACTTTGCGGGTGACGATCTGCTGCTAGACGGACTTGAAAACACCACTGCAAGGCCGGTGCATCGCTGCCGCGCGCAGCAGAATGCGCCGACAGCATCAGCAAGGACCGATCCGCCCTCAAGGAAGTTTCATCTCTGTCTTTCCCCGGCCACGGCCGGGAAGGGGTCTGTTAGGAATTTGCTTTTGGGGTGAAGAGCGTTCAGGTGGTGCCGAGCATGAAGAATCGTGTCATGATGAGTGCAGGTTTGGGATTCAGACGAAGACATTTTCGCGGATGATCGCTTGTATTGGAGCCACTCAGCGGCGGCGCACCGCGATCACGGTGTTCACGGCGTCCCACTCCGCGCCGTGAGGCAGTGCGATTTCGTATCCCGAGTCGTTCTTGCGCATGGGCACTGATGCGCCGCCTTTCACCAAGCGCGCGGTGGCGATGTCCAACTCCGTGCCGTCTTCGGTCGGTCCGAGTGTCAGGATGCGGGCGGAGGGCGGACGTAGTATGTGCAGATAGACCGTGCGGCGGTCGGACGATTCGGTCGAGACACCCCAGGTGCGCTGCCCTGCCCACTCAAATTCTTTCGTGGCATAGGCGCGGCCAGGATGCGTGTCCTTGATCGCGATGGAAACCGGCTCCAGCAAACGGGCGAGCGCGATCATCGTTGGATGGAAATCGCCCTCCCATAAGTTGCCGTTGCCCTGTTCCTCCAGCGTGCCGGGAAATACGCCCGCCGACATGGCGAAGCCGCCGTGGCTTGAGCGCGATGCTTGATGCGCGATG